>JARXAJ010000074.1 GCA_029865965.1 Aquabacterium sp. | reverse complement strand
TCGGTCTGATCGTGGTGGTTGCCGGCCATGTTGTCCTGGGTTATGCCCTGGTCAACGGCCTGGGTCACAAGATCGTCGAGGTGATCAAGGCGCCGATCGAGACCAAGATCATCGAGGAGGTGAAGCCGCCGCCCCCGCCGCCGCCGGAGAACCTGCCGCCGCCGCCGAAGATGGCGCTGCCGCCACCGTCGTTCGTGCCGCCGCCCGAGATCCAGGTGGCCAACCCGCCACCCGCCCCGGCCATCACCGTCACCCGCGAAGCCCCGCCGCCGGCACCGCCGGTGAGCATCGCCCCGGCGCCTGCACCGGCCCCCGCGCCGGTGGCTGCCGCGCCCGCGCCGCCCGCGCCCAAGCGCCAGGCCGTGCCGCCCAACATCAACGTGGCCTCGTGCGAGAAGCCCGAATACCCGGCCGCCGCGCTGCGTGCCGAGGCCACCGGCACCACCAAGATCCGTTTCACCGTGGACGCCACCGGCAAGGTCAGCAAGGCCGAGATCGAGAAATCGGCCGGCCCCTCGCGTGAGCACCGCCTGCTCGACCGCACCGCGGTCGATGCGCTGAGCAAATGCCCCTTCAAGCCCGGCACCGACGAGGCCGGCCAACCGGTGGGCGCGACGACCGTCGTCGAGTACGTCTGGAAGACTGAATAAGCCGGTGCGCGCCCTGCGCGCGACCCTTCTCCCCCTGCAATCTGCATTCCCTGGAGTGACCATGTCCCTGCTGAACATCCTGCGCGCGCCGCTGGCCGCTGCCCTGGTGGTGATCGCCACCCTTGCCACCACCACCACCGTGCCGGCCCCGGCCTTCGCGCAGGCGTCGGCCCCGGCGGCTACCGCAACCACTGCCGCGCCCGCCCCCGCCGCGGCCGAGCCGGTGGTCACCAAGGAAGAGGTGATGAACCCCTACGGCCTGGAAGCGCTGTGGCGCCAGGGCGACTTCGTCGCCAAGGGCACGCTGATCATCATGGTCATCATGAGCATCGGCACCTGGTACATCATCTTCACCAAGCTCATGGAGCAGCGCAAGCTGATGCGGGCGGCCAACGCCGTGGGCGAAGCCTTCTGGAAGGCCGGCTCGATGAAGCAGGCCGCCACCACGCTGGAAGAAGGCAGCGCCTTCCGCTACATCGCCGAGCAGGGCGTGAAGGCCGATGCCCACCACGAGGGCACGCTGGTCGAGGCCATCGACCGCCACACCTGGATCAGCATGAGCGTGGAACGCGCAGTGGGCAGCATCAACAGCCGCCTGCAGGACGGCCTGGCCTTCCTGGCCACGGTGGGCTCGACCGCCCCGTTCGTGGGCCTGTTCGGCACGGTCTGGGGCATTTACCACGCGCTGACTGCCATCGGCATCGCCGGCCAGGCCAGCATCGACAAGGTGGCCGGCCCGGTGGGCGAGGCGCTGATCATGACCGCCATCGGCCTGGCCGTGGCCGTGCCCGCGGTGATGGGCTACAACTGGCTGATCCGCCGCAACAAGACGGCAATGGAGCGCATCCGTGCCTTCAGCGGCGACGTGCACAACGTGCTGTTGGCCGGCAAGCGGTGATGGTGGCCCCCGTGCCTCACGGCACCGCTTCGATTGACAGGATCACACCATGGGCATGAACGTCGGCGCGCCGGATGACGACGGCGAAGAGCAGATGAATGCGTCCATCAACACCACGCCCCTGGTGGACGTGATGCTGGTGCTCCTGATCATCTTCCTGATCACGATCCCCGTGGTCACCCAGAGCATCACGTTGCAGCTGCCCAAGGAGCGCAACGTGCCCACCCAGACCAAGCCCGAGAACGTGCTGCTGGCCGTCAGCAAGGATGGCGACATCTACTGGAACACCCGCAAGATGCCCGACATCGAGACGGTGGTGGCCGAGCTGAAGAAAGAGGCGGTCAAGGAGCCGCAGCCCGAGGTGCACATCCGCGGCGACGAGGAAGCGCGCTACGAGGCCGTGGGCCGCCTGGTGGTGGCCTGCCAGCGCGCTGGCATCGCCAAGGTCGGCTTCATCACCGAAGCGCCGCCACGGCAATAAGGAGCACACACCATGGGAATGAATGTCGGCAACGCCAGCGGCGAAGACGAGGTGATGGTGGAGATGAACACCACGCCGCTGATCGACGTGATGCTGGTGCTGATCAGCATGCTGATCATCACCATCCCGATCCAGACGCATGCGGTGAAGATGAACATGCCGGTGGGGCCCAGCAGCGCCCCGCCCAAGCCGCCGGAGATCGTGCGCATCGACGTCGACTTCGACGGCACCATCGGCTGGAACGGCGAAATCATCCCCGACCGCGCCACGCTGGAGAACAAGCTCAGCCAGCTCGCCGCCATGCCCGACCAGCCCGAGGTGCACCTGCGCCCCAACAAGCTGGTCTCCTACAAGGTCGTCGCCATGGTCATGGCCAGCGCACAGCGCCTGGGCGTCACCAAGATCGGCCTCGTGGGCAACGAACAGTTCCTGCGCTAACCCGCATTGCAAGCGACCACATGAAGAACCAGGTTCAACTCATCACCTATGTCGACCGTTTCGGCGGCGGCAGCCTGGCCGACCTGCAGGCCCTGCTGACCGGCCCGCTGGCAGGCGTGTTCGGCGGCGTGCACCTGCTGCCGTTCTTCCACGCCATCGACGGCGCCGACGCCGGCTTCGACCCGATCGACCATCTCCAGGTCGACCCGCGCCTGGGCGACTGGGGCGATGTGCGCAGCCTGGCACAACAGATCGACGTGATGGCCGACGTGATCGTCAACCACATGTCGTCGCAATCGCCGCAGTTCCAGGACTTTGCCGCCAAGGGCCGTGCGTCGGCCTACGACGGCCTGTTCCTCACGATGGACGCGGTGTTCCCGCAGGGCGCGACAGAGCAGGATCTGCTGGCCATCTACCGCCCACGGCCCGGCGCGCCGTTCACCTTCGTCACCCTGGACAACGGTGAGCGCCGCATCCTGTGGACCACCTTCACCGCCCAGCAGGTGGACATCGACGTCCACCATCCGCAGGGCCGGGCCTATCTGCTGGCCATCCTGCACCAGTTGGCCGATGCGGGCGTGACGATGATCCGCTGCGACGCGGTGGGCTACGCCATCAAGAAGCCGGGCGACAGCTGCTTCATGATGGCCGAAACCTTTGCCTTCATCGACGAATTCGCCGCCATCGCCCGTGGGCTGGGGCTGCAGGTGCTGGTGGAAGTGCACAGCCACTATCGCAAGCAGATCGAGATCGCACAGCGGGTCGACTGGGTGTATGACTTTGCCCTGCCGCCGCTGGTGCTGCATGCGCTGTTCTTCGGCACGGCCGAGCCGCTGAAGGCCTGGGCCTTGCAGCGCCCGGCCAACGCGATCACCGTACTCGACACGCACGACGGCATCGGCATCATCGACATCGGCGCCGATGCAAACGATCGCAAGGTCCGCCCCGGCCTGGTGCCGCCGGCCGAACTGGACGCGCTGGTTGAACGCATCCACACCAACAGCGCAGGCCAGAGCCGCGAGGCCACCGGTGCAGCGGCCAGCAACCTCGACCTGTACCAGGTGAACTGCACCTTCTACGACGCGCTGGGCCGCGACGACAGCGCCTACCTGATCGCACGCGCCATCCAGTTCTTCCTGCCCGGCGTGCCGCAGGTGTATTACGTCGGCCTGCTGACCGGCGATAACGACATGGCGCTGCTGAAGGCCAGCGGCGTGGGCCGCGACATCAACCGGCAGCACTTCAGCCGCGCGCAAATCGCTGCCGAGCTGCAACGGCCGGTTGTGCAGGACCTGCTGCGGCTGATCCGCCTGCGCAACAGCCATCCCGCCTTCGGGGGCCGCTTCGGGCTGATCGACAGCGCGGACGACACCTTGTCGCTGCGCTGGCAAGCTGGCGATGGCCCCGCAGCCTGCAGCATCGAACTGACTGTCCATCTGCCCAGCCTGAGTTGCAGCATCACGCTGCACGACGCGGCAGGCGATTCAGACCATCCTTTGCAGGCCAAGCAGGTGGCGCCCGCCGCCCGGGCATCGCCGCCAAAACCAACAGCATCTTGCTGAGCAAGAAATCGTTTCCAGGATCAGCTGAAGTGGAGTGTCGCCTGCTGCAGTTCAGCCTTTGAAACACCACTGCAGTTCGCGTTAACCCCCGTTAACAATCGATTGCAGTTCCATCAAAATTCATTCGCGTCTGGCCGCCGGACCAGGCATTTGCCCATCAAGGAGACACCATGAAACCCGTACAACATGCCAACGGCGCACCCTGGCATCCAGTCGCCCTGGCGGCAGCCTTGGCGCTGCTGCCGACACTGGCACAAGCCCAGGCCAGCCCAACCACTGGAGACGGCCTGAAGTTCGACACGATCGTCATCACGGGCACAACGACCGCGCGGTCGAAGATGAAGCAGTCGGTGTCGGTGTCCACGCTCGATGCCGACCAACTGCAGAACACGGTCGCCTCCAGCGCCGTGGACGTGTTGCGCACCGTGCCCGGCTTACGCGCCGAAGCCAGTGGCGGCGAAGGCAATGCCAACCTGGGCGTGCGCGGGCTGCCTATGTCAGACGGCGGTGGCCGCTATGTTCAACTGCAGGAAGACGGCCTGCCTGTGCTGCTGATCGGCGACATCTCCTTTGCCACCGCCGATCAATTCGTGCGTGCCGACTTCATGACGGGATCGCTGGACGTGATCCGCGGCGGCTCGTCCTCGACATTGGCCACCAATGCCCCGGGCGCCATCGTCAACTTCCGCAGTTTGACCGGCAAGGCCAGCGGCGGTGCCTTCGGGGTGTCCACCGGCCTGGATCACCGCCAGCAGCGCATCGACTTTGCCTATGGTGGCAAGCTCGCTGACCAGCTGAACTTCCAGTTCGGCGGCTTCTACCGTGTTGGCGAAGGCACGCGTAACACCGACGTGAACACCGAGAACGGTGGCCAGTTCCGGGCATCGATCACCAAAGAGCTGGACAACGGCAGCTACATCCGGGTCAACCTGAAGAGCCTGAACGACAAAGCGCCCACCTATCTGCCGGTGCCGGTGATCGCCAACGGCAGCAAGATCAACACCATTGCCGGGATCAACCCGCGCACGGCCTTCTTCATCAACTCGCGCTTTGGCGGCGACACAACCATCGACAAGAACGGCAACCGCGTCACCAGCAACCCGGCAGACGGGTTGAATGTGTCGGTCAACTCGATCGGCATCGAGGCCCAGTTCAACCTGGGCAATGGCCTGAGCATCACCGAGCGCTTCCGCAAGAGCGCCATCAGTGGCCGTTTCCTGGGTGTATTCCCGGCGGGTTCGTCGCCGATCGGCTATGCCGGCCCGGCGGGCGACGGCCTGCCGACCATCCACCCGGCCTACACCGGCACCACGCCGGTCTTCTCAGCCCACATCTTCAACACCTCGCTCGACGACATGGGCAATGTGTTCAATGACCTGCGGGTGCAAAAGGAGATGGCCCTGGCCGGCAACGGCAAGCTCACCGCCACCGGCGGCCTGTTCACCGGCGTGCAGAACGTGAACCAGACCTGGTACTGGAATCGCTACAACATCGGCCTGACCGGCAACAACGCTGCGCTCTACAACAACGCAGGCGCGGTGACCAACAGCCCGGTAGGCGATGCCACCACCACCTGGGGCGGCTGCTGCTTCCGCAACATCGATGTGCGCGTCACAGCCACGGCGCCGTATGCGGCCCTGACCTGGGAGCAGGGCCCGCTCAGCCTGGATGGCAGCGTCCGCCTCGACAAGCAGCGTGGCACCGGCACGCAGCGCTTCGGTGATGGCGCCAACGGTGGCACCTGGAATGCCGCCCGCACCAGCAACATCAGCTACAGCACCGATGCCACCTCGTATTCGCTGGGTGCCAACTTCGAGATGAGCCGGGCCATGGCCCTGTTCGCCCGCGCCAGCCATGGCGTGTCGTGGAAGTCACCCGACCGTGTGGTCTGGGACAACGATGTGAACAGCGGCAAGATTCCCTACCCGAAGAACGAGGTCGACCAATTCGAGGCAGGCGTCAAGTACCGCGGCCAGGGCATCAGCGCGTTCGTCACCGGGTTCTTGGCCAAAACCAAGGAAGGTGCAGGTTACGAGCTGACCACCCAGACGGTGAAGAACAACTCCTACGACGCCAAGGGCATTGAAGCCGAGTTCGCGCTGAACCTGGGCGACCTGCGGTTGACTGGCGGCGCCACCTTCACCGATGCCAGCATCACATCGGGTGCGAACAAGGGCAAGACCCCGCGCCGTCAGGCCAAGCTGATCTACCAGCTGTCGCCCAGCTACGCAATCGGCCCGATCGAAGTGGGCGGGTCGATCGTCGGCACCACGAAGTCCTATGCGCAGGATGACAACGTGGTGATCCTGCCGGGGTTTGCGACTGTGAATGCCTTCGCCAACTATGAAGTCTCGAAGTCCGCCATGCTGTCGCTGGGGGTGAACAACCTGTTCAACACCCTGGGCTACACCGAGGCAGAAGGGCAGAACAACCTCGGCAACAACCCGCTGTATATCGCCCGCGCGGTGAACGGGCGCAGCGCCAGGCTGTCATTCAAGTACAGCTTCTGATGGCCAGGCCAGTGGCAGCCGGCTGACCGGCGCTACGCGGGGTGCCGGTCGGTGTGCCCATCACGGCGCCCCGGCTGGCTGGCATCAATCAGCCCGGTGGCACCAGGCGCAACAGCAGCGCCGCCCGCAGCGCGCGGGCCTGCTGCGGGTCGTGCGTGGCTTCGCCTTCGGGAACTGCGGCCAGGGCTTCGTTCAGCAGGGCCAGCGCATCGGCGCTGCGGCCCTGGTCGGCCCGCAGCCCAGCCAGCGCCAGCGCGGCGCGCAGTACCAGGCCTGGCAAGGCCAGGTTGCGGGCGGTGTCCAGGGCGTCCTGCAGCCAGGGCTCGGCCTGGGCTCGGCTGTGGGCGGAGTCGCGGCCGCTGGCACGCAGCAGTACGCCCATCATGCGCAGCACCTCGGGCTCGAAGTAGCGTTCACCATGGCGGCCGATCAGCGCATGCGCCTCGGCCACCAGCGGCAGGGCCTCGTCGGGCCGGCCGGCCAGGGCCAGGCCCTCGGCGCGCAGCACCGCATAAAACGGCTGCGTCACCACGGCTCCGGTGGCGGCCCATTGGGCGTGGCCACGCGCCATCTCGGCCAGGCCGGCGTCGGGCTCGCCCAGGGCCGCCCGCAAGCGGCCATGCAGCACCTGGGCATGGGCCAGCCACTGCACGAAGCCGCCACTCTCGCACACGCTGATGGCGCGCCTGGCGGCCAACAGGCCGGGCGCCAGCTCACCGCGGAAGTAGTGCGCCACCGCCAGGAAGCCCAGCGCCTGGCCCAGGCTGAACGGGTGCTGCAGCTGCTCGGCCAGGGCCACGCCCTGGCGCGCACGGGCCAGGGCCTCGTCGGCGCGGCCCATCTCCCACAGCGCCCAGGATGAATAACACAGGCACATCACACCCGGGTCTTGCACCGTGGTGGCACGGTGGCCGCCCTGGCGGTAGTCGGCCAGGCAGCGGTCGGTCAGCGCCACCGCCTGCGGCAGCTGGCCCTGGTGGAACAGGATGTTGGCATGCGCCCAGCTGGCCTGCAGGCGGGCCTGCGGGTCGGGGTTGTCGCCCAGGCCGGCGGTCACTTCATCGGCGATGGCCTGGGCGCGGGCGAAGTCACCGCGCATGAAGTGGTAGCCCTCCAGCCCCAGCCGCAGCTTGTGCAGCGCCCCGTGGTCGCCCACGCTGCGGGCCAGCACCAGGGCGCGGTCGTAGACGGCGCCCACCTGGTCAGCGCCATAGCCCTGGGTGGCGATCAGCAGACCCGACAGCAGCAGCTGCAAGCGCAGCTCGGTGGCGTCGCGCTCGGGCTGCGGGGTGGTGTCTGGGACGCCGGGAGCGCTGGGGACGTTGGGGCCGTTGGGGCCGTCGGCGCTGCTGGGCACGCTCTGGCGGTCAGGCAGGCGCGCCAGCAGGGCCAGCGCGCGCTTCAAGTGCGCCGTGGCCTCGTGGTGGGCGCTGCGGCGTGCGGCATGGCGGGCCGCACGCTCCCAGCCGGCCAGGGCTTCGGCCCACTGGCCGGCCTGCTCCTGGTGCAGGGCCAGCAGCTCGGGCTGGCTGTCGCACAGCGGGCCGAAATGCGCCTGCAGCACGGCGGCGATGGCGCCGTGCAGGCGGCGGCGGTCACGCTCGAGCATGCTCTGGTGGGCGGCGTCGCGCACCAGAGCATGGCGGAAGGTGTAGATGCGCTGCGCGCCCTGGTGCTCGGCGGTCAGCAGGCCGGCCTGCACCAGGGCCTGCAGCAGCGGGTCGAGCGCCGGCAAGTGGATGGGCGATGCGGCATGGGCATTCACCGCCTCGATCAGCGCCTGCGGAAACGCCCGGCCCAGCGCACCGCCCACCTGGGCCGCACGCTTGGCCTGGGGCAGCTGGTCGAGCCGCGCGGTCAGCAGGCCTTGCAGCGTGCCGGGCACGGCGTCGCGCAGCGCGCGGGCGATGTCGTCACCCGGGCGCTGGGCGGCCAGTGCGGCGTCCATGCGGGCCGATTCCTCGATGAACAGCGGCACGCCGTCGGCGCGGGCGGCCAGCCATTCGGCCAGCGCGGCGTCGTTGAGCGTGCCGCCGCTGGCGCGGCGCAGCAGGTCTTGCGCGGCCTCGGGGCCCAGGCCGCCCAGGCGCAGCATGGGCACGCGCAAGCCGCAGCTGGCCGCGTCGTCGGGCCCGCCGCGCAGGGTCAGCAGCAGCAGCACACGTTCATGCCGGGGGCCGGCGATCAGGCGGTGCATCAGCTCACGCGTGGACGGGTCGGCCCACTGCACGTCTTCCAGGATCAGGCAGACCGGCGCCTGGTCGGCCAGCACCGTGCTCACCCGGGCCAGCAGGTTCATCGTCAGCTGGCGGCGGCGCTCGGCCGAGCCGCCACCGGGGATGGGCGGCAGCACCTGGGCCGGCACGTTCAGCAAGGCGCCCAGCAGGGCCAGGGCCTGTTCGGCCTCGGCGCCGGTGGTGATCTGCAGCGCGCGCAGGCGGGCCAGCTGCAGGGCCGGCGGGTCGGACTCATGCACCCGCAGCTGGCGGCGCAGCAGGTCGATCAGCGGCTGAAAGGCACTGCCTGAGGATTCGGGCGCGCAGCGGCATTCCATGGTGCGAAAGCCCCGCGCGGCCAGGGTCTGGCGCAGCTCGCGCACCAGGCGGCTCTTGCCGATGCCGGCCTCGCCGTGCAGCAGCAGGGCCTGGCGCTCACCGGCCACCGCCGCCTGCCAGTGCTGCAGCACCTGGGCCAGCTCGGCATCGCGGCCGATGAAGGGCGTGAGGTCGGCGCGGTCGTCGAAGCGCTCGGTGCCCAGCACCGGCCGCTCTTTCAGTGCGCGCCACACCGCACCGGCTTCGTCAAAGCCCTTGAAGCGCGGCGCCGGCTCCACCAGCGCAAAGTCGAAGCGCTCACCGGCGATGCGCCGCGTGGCCGCGCCCACGTACACCGCGCCGGCGGGCGCCGCCTGCTGCAGCCGCGCCGCATGGTGCACCGCCGCGCCCACCGGCTGGCCGTTGCGGATGACCACCCGCCCGGTGGACACGCCGATGCGCAGCTGCAGGCCCAGGCCCTGCATCGCTGCGGCCAGGGTGAGGCCGGCGCGCACCGCCATGGCCGCCGCGTCCTCGCTGGCCACCGGGTGGCCGAAGTAGCACATGAAGCCGTCGTCGCCCTGCGGGTCGTCGGCCAGGCCGGCATGGGCGCGCGCCACTTGCGCCACCTTCTGGTGGTAAAGCGTCAGGCGCTCGCTGTATTCCTCGTCGCCCAGCTCGTGCATCAGGCGGGTGGACCCCATCAGGTCGACCGACAGGATGCTGACCTGGCGCACGTCGTCGTCGTGCGGAGTGGTGGCCACTGCAGCGGGCTGGAACACCGCCTCGCCATGCAGCCAGGCGTCGCCGCCGGGCTGGCCCAGCAGCCG
>JARXAJ010000225.1 GCA_029865965.1 Aquabacterium sp. | reverse complement strand
CCGCCGCCCCGGCCCCCGGCTGCGGCGCCCCGGCCGGCGCCGAAGTCGAGCACCGGCTTCGACGACATGGACGACGACATCCCGTTCTGAATCACCTCCCAAACCTGCCGCTGCGCGGCGGGTGCCCCGAGGGGGGCAGGGAGACTTTGTGCGGCCCGGCATTCTTCTGCGGGATGCCGCAGGCCCCGCCCGGTGGCGGGGCCGTTCACCCTCAGGCAGGCCGCAGCGCGCCGGCGCCCACCTGTGGCGGGCGGTTGAGGCCGGCAAAGGCGAAATCCAGCTCCGGCGCCAGCCCGCTGACGATGCGGGCGATGCTCTTGCCCGAGCCGCAGGCATGCGTCCAGCCCAGCGTACCGTGGCCGGTGTTCAGAAACAGGTTGGGCAACTTGCTGCGGCCGATCACCGGCAGATTGCTGGGCGTGGTGGGCCGCAGGCCGGTCCATAACTCGGCCCGGCTGGTGTCGCCAGCACCGGGGAACAGGTCTTCCACCCGCCGCACGATGGCCTGGCAGCGCACAGCATTCAAGTCGCGGTTGTAGCCGTTCAGCTCGGCCGTGCCGGCGATGCGCAGCCGGTCGACCCCCGGCACACCAGGCGCCGCTGGCGTCGTCAACCGAGAGAACACCAGCTTGTGGCCGTCATCGGTCAGCGACACCTGGTGCGCCTTGCTGGCGTCGGCCACCGGCATCGTCACCGAGTAGCCTTTGGCGGGGTAGATCGGCAGGCGGATGCCCAGCGGCTGCAGCAGCAGCGGGCTGAAGGCGCCCATCGCCACCACGTAGGCATCGGCCTTCAGGCGCTGGAACCGGCCCTGGTCGTCGGTGGCTTCCACATGGTCGATGGCGCCGCCAGCGGTGCGCAGCGCGGTGATGCCGTGGTTGAACAGGAAGCGCACGCCGTTGTCGGCGCAGCGCGCGGCCAGCGCCTGGGTGAACTGGCGGGCGTCGCCCGATTCATCTTCGGCGGTGAAGGTGGCGCCGGCCAGTTGGCTGCGTGCATGGATGTGGGCCAGCGCCGGCTCCAGCCGCACCGCGTCTTCTGCCGAGACCACGCGGCGGTCGCAGCCCAGGTCGCGCATCAGGGCGGCCGGCGCATGGGCGGCGTCGAATTCCCGGGCGTCGGTGTAGAAGTGCAGGATGCCCTGGGCGCGCTGGTCGTACTGCAGGCCCAGCTCGCCGCGCAGCTGCTGCAGCGTGTTGCGGCTGTAGGTGCCCAGCGCGACAATCTGGCGGATGTTGTGGCGGGTGCGCGCTGGCGTGCATTCACGCAGGAACTGCAGACCCCACAGCCACTGGCGCATGTCGGCGCGCAGGCGGAACAGCAACGGCGCGTCTTCGCGCCCCAGCCATTGCAGCAGCTTGATCGGCGCGCCGGGGTTGGCCCAGGGCTCGGCATGGCTGACGCTGATCTGCCCGCCGTTGGCGAAGCTGGTCTCTGCCGCAGCGGCAGCCTGGCGGTCGACGACGGTGACGGTGTGGCCCTGCTGCTGCAGGAAATGGGCGGTGCTGACGCCGAGCAAGCCGGCGCCCAGAACGAGGACGTGCATGGAAGAAGACTCCGAAGGACAGGGTGGGCGCGCCGGCAACCTGCAAAGGTGGCTGGTGCGCTTGCCGCTCCCACTGTCCTTGGTACCTGAGAGATTCAACCGCCGGGCGCCTTTGCCCTGCGGTTTTGCTCCTTCGGTGCCTCACCATGGCGGTGAAGTCTCTCCAGACGGCTGCTGTGGCCTGCAGTACGGGACCTGAGCGTTCATGGGAGATTGCGCCTTCGGTGGCCGGGTGGTGTGCCCGGCGCTCTCCTGCAGAGTGCGCAGATGCTACCAGCCGGCCGCCCGGGCAGCTGGGCAGATATCGCCGCCAGTCCTTCGCCAGCCAGCGGACGCCTTCCGGCGTCCGCAGTGCGGGCTCAGTCAACCTTGGCGTTGGCGATCTTGACGACCTTGGCCCACTTGGCGGTCTCGGCGGCGATGAACTTGGCGAAGTCGGCGCTGGGCATGCCGCTGGGGATGGCGCCCTGCGACTGCAGGCGCTCCTTCAGCGCCGGGCTGGCCAGGGCCTTGGCGGTTTCGCCCTGCAGGCGGTTGACCACCTCGGGGGGCGTGCCGGCAGGCACCACCAGGCCGAACCAGCTGCTGGCCTCGTAGCCGGCCAGCGTCGGGCCGCCTGCTTCGGCGATGGTGGGCAGCTCGGGGATGGCCTCGCTGCGCTTCGCACTGGTCACCGCCAGCGCCTTGAGCCGGCCCGAGCGGATGTGCGGCAGCGCCGATGGCAGGTTGTCGAACATCAGGTCCATGCTGCCGCCCATCAGGTCGATCAGCGCCGGGCCCGAGCCGCGGTAGGGGAAGTGCACCATGAACACCCCGGCCATGCTCTTGAACAGCTCGCCCGACAGGTGGATGGAGGTGCCATTGCCCGAGCTGGCCATGTTGAACTTGCCCGGGTTGGCCTTGGCCACGCGGATGAAATCGGCCACGGTGTTGATGTTGTGCTTCTGCGCGAAGGCCGCGTTGAGCACCAGCACATTGGGCACGCCCGCCACCAGGGTGACCGGGGCGAAGTCCTTGATCGGGTCATAGGGCAGCTTGGGGTACAGCGCGGCATTGATGGCATGCGTGCCCACCGTGCCCATCAGCATGGTGTAGCCGTCGGCCGGGGTCTTGGCCACGTCGGCGGCGGCCGTGTTGCCGCCGGCGCCGGGCTTGTTCTCGACCACCACCGGCTGGCCCAGGGCCTTTTGCAGTTCGGGCGCCAGGGCGCGGGCCAGGATGTCGGTGGTGCCTGCTGCGGCAAACGGCACGACGAAGCGGATCGGCTTGCCGGGCCAGGCGGCCTGGGCTGCTGCGGGCAGCGGTGCCAGGGCCTGCAGGGCCAGGGCTGCTGGCAGGCAAAGCACGCTGCGCACCAGTTGTCTGCGCTTGATGGCTTGCATGGTGTTGTCTCCTTGTGGTTGTGGTGCGGCCGGTACGGCCGGCGGTGGTGGCTAACTGCGCAGGATGTTGACCAACGGCATGCCTGCGCGGTCGCGGTAGACGTCGAAATCGGCGTCGATGCTCAGCACCTGGCGGATGCGGCGGCGCTGCGCTGCTTCGGCCACCGAAGCATCGGCCAGGTCGAACGGCAGGCTGGCAAAGCGTTGGCTGATGGCCAGCACTTCGGCCACGCTGCCGGCGTCGGGCTGGTCGATCTCGACTGCGCCGCGCTGCACCCAGCGCAGCAGGTCGAGTGCGGCGCCGTTGTGGATGCGCCGGGCCAGCAACGCACATACCTCGGTCAGCACCGGCCAGGTGCTGACCAGCCGCGCTGCCGGGTTGGCCTGCAACCACTGGCGCACCGGCTGGTGCCAGCGGTCGGAGGAATTGAACAACGCCAGCAGCGGGCCGCTGTCGACCAGCACAGCCTGCCCGGCAAGCGCCTGGCTGCCTGCGCTGCTGCCGGCCGGGCCGGGCTCAGGCGTGGCCACGGCCGCGCTGCGGTGCAGCGCCCGGGTTGCTGGTCGGTGCGCCGGCATGCTTGGCATCCCACACATCGGCCAGCGCCGCCTTGCGCTGGCTGGCCAGTTCGGCCGGCCCGCTGTAGCGACCAAACAGATCAGCACCCAGCGATGCGGCTGACGCAGGCGCCGATGCCTGCGCCTGCAGCAGGTACTGGGCCACAGCCTCGCGCACGACCAGGCTGGTGGCCAGGCCTTGCGCCTGGGCATGGCGGCGCAGGTCGGCTTCCAGCGCGGCGGGGAACTTGACGGTGATGGTCATGGCTGGGGCGACAGGGGCGACAGGGGCGACAGGGGTGATATTACGGCTGGTATTACTTTCAGGCAAGTGCCGACTTTGGCGGTGTCCAGCCGCGCGGCACTGCGCTAAGCAGGCGGCGGGTGTAATCCTGCTGCGGCGCGGCCAGGATCTGCGCGGCGCTGGCCTGCTCCACCACCTGGCCGTCCTTCATCACCAGCACCTCGTCGCTGATAAAGCGCACCACCGCCAGGTCGTGGCTGATGAACACATAGGCCAGGCCCAGTTCATCTTGCAGATCGCGCAGCAGGTTCAGCACCTGGGCCTGCACGCTCACGTCGAGCGCGCTCACCGCTTCGTCGAGCACCAGCACCTCGGGGTTCAGCGTCAGGCAGCGGGCGATGGCCACGCGCTGGCGCTGGCCGCCGGAAAACTCATGCGGGTACTTGAAGAAGGTCTCGCTCGGCAGGCCCACCTTGGCCAGCAGGGCGCGGGCGCTGTCTTCCCGCTCGGCGGTGTGCGCGCCGATGCCGTGGATGGCCATCGGCTCGATCAGCGTCTGGCCGATGGTGAAGCGCGGGTTCAGGCTGGCATACGGGTTCTGGAAGACTATCTGGATGCGCCGGCGCATCAGCTGCCGGTCGCGGGCGCCCAGTTTCAGCAGGTTCTGGCCGTCGAAGATGACCTCGCCGCCGGTGGGCTCGTGCAGGCGCAGCAGCGTCAGCCCCATGGTCGTCTTGCCCGAGCCCGACTCACCCACCACGCCCAGCGTGTGGCCGCGCCGCAGCTGGAAGTTCACGCCCTGCACCGCCTTGAACTCGCGCTTGCCGAACAGCCCCTGCTTGATGAAGAAGCTCTTGGCCAGGGCCTTCACTTCCAGCACCACCGGTGCATCGGGGTTCTTGGCAGCGGCGGGGGCGGCGCTGCCCGCCGCGCTGGCCGAGATGCCGCCAGCCATGTGGTCGTCGATCACCGTCAGCCGCGCCGGCGTGTCGGTCAGGCTGGGGCGGCAGGCCAGCAGGGCGCGGGTGTAGGCGTCCTGCGGGGCGCTGAAGATCTGCGCCACGTCGCCCTGCTCGCGCACCGTGCCGTGGCTCATCACCACCACCCGGTCGGCAATCTCGCCCACAAGCCCCAAGTCATGGCTGATGAACAGCACGCTCATGCGCAGCTTGTCCTTCAAACGCGCGATCAGCTCCAGGATCTGGCGCTGGATGGTCACGTCCAGCGCGGTGGTCGGCTCGTCGGCGATCAGCAGCCTGGGCTCGCAGGCCAGCGCCATGGCGATCATCACCCGCTGCTGCTGGCCGCCCGACAGCTCATGCGGATACGACGCGAGCCGGCGCTTGGGCTCGGGCAGGCCGGTCTCGGCCAGCAGCGCTTCGGCACGGGCCAGCGCGGCCCGGCGGCCCAGGCCCAGGTGCTTGATCAGCGGCTCGCACAGCTGCGCACCCACGCTGAACACCGGGTTCAGGCTGCTCATCGGGTCTTGGAAGACGCAGGCGATCTCGCGCCCGCGCAGCGCCTGCAGCGCGGGCCGGCTGGCGGCGAGCAGATCGCGCCCCCGCCACAGGATGCGGCCCGAACGCTGGGCGTTGTCGGGCAGCAGGTTCAGGATGGACATCGCGGTGACGCTCTTGCCCGAGCCCGATTCGCCCACCAGCGCCAGCGTGGTGTTCTCGGGGATGTCGAAGCTGACCCCTTTGACGGCGGGCACCGTGGTCTTGGCACCGCGCTCGCCCAGGCGGAAGGCGACCTGCAGGTCCTCGATCGACAGCAGAGCGCTCATTGCGCGCCTCTCAACTTCGGGTCGAGCGCATCACGCCAGCCGTCGGCCATCAGCGAGAAGGCGGTGACGAACACCGCCATGAAGGCGGTGGCCGTGGCCAGCTGCCACCAGTGGCCCAGGATCAGCTCGCCTTGCGCCTCGGCCAGCATCGTGCCCCAGCTGACCTGGTCGATGGGCACGCCCAGGCCCAGGTAGCTCAGGATCACCTCGCTCTTGATGAAGCCCACCACCAGCAGGCTCATGCGCACCAGGATCACATGGCTGACGTTGGGCAGGATGTGGCGGAACATGCGGCTGGTGGTGCTGGCACCGATGGCCTCGGCCGCACGCACGTATTCACGCCCGCTGTGCTTGATGAACTCGGCCCGCACCTGGCGGTACAGGCCGGTCCAGCCGGTCAGCGCCAGGATCAGCACCACGGTATCCACGCCCCGGCCCAGCACCGCGGCAAAGGCGAAGATCAACAGGATGTCGGGCACGGCGGTGAACACGTTGTAGAGCCACTCCAGAAAATCGCCCACCTTGCCGCCGAAGAAGCCGGCCAGCGCGCCCAGCACGGTGCCGATCACCGTGGCCAGCAGCGCAGCCAGCACGCCGACGAAGACCGAGATCTCGGTGCCCTTGATGGCCTTGTCCAGCACGTCGCGGCCCAGGCGGTCGGCGCCCAGCGGCAGGGTGTCGACCTTGGTGGTCTCGGCCGTCTGCAGCTTGGCCGCGCGTTCGGCCCATTCGGCATAGCGCGGCGCCAGCGGGTCGATGTCACTCAGGTCGACCGGCGGCTGGGCAGTGGCTTCCGGGCCAGCCAGGGTGCCGGCGTTCTCACCGGCGCGCGGGCCCAGCAGGGTGGGCGGGGCGTTGGGCACGGCCAGCTCACGCTGCCACTGGCTGGCCACCAGGCCGCTGGCTGCCGCCACGATCAACGCGATGAAGGCCCCCACGATGACCAGCGAGGCCATGCCCACCCGGTCGCCCCTGAAGCGGCGCCAGGCCGTGCGCCACACGCCTTCAGAGCGCTGCACCGGCACGGCGGCGGCAGACGGCAGTACCGCGCTCATTTCAGGACCACCCGGGGATCGACGACCTTGTAGAGCAGGTCCGTGCCCAGGTTGATCAGCATCGTCAACATCGCCAGGTAGACCGTGGCGGCCTGGATCACCGGGTAGTCGCTGCGGTTGACCGCCAGCAGCACCTCGCGCCCCAGGCCGGGGATGGAGAAGAACACCTCGATGAGAAAGCTGCCGACAAAGATGCCCGGCAGCGCCAGGCCCACGTTGGTCAGGATGGGGATCATCGCGTTGCGCAGCACATGCTTGAACAGCACCACGGGTTCAGTCAGGCCCTTGGCGCGGGCGGTGCGCACATAGTCGTGGCCCAGTTCGTCCAGGAAGAAGCTGCGGTAGAGGCGCGTCTGCGGCGAGACGCCCACCAGCACCGCCAGCAGCACCGGCAGCGGTGCGTACTGCAGCAGGTTCTGTGACAGGCTGCCGCTCCAGCCTTGCACCGGAAACCAGCCCAGCTGGAAGCCGAACACATACTGGCCCACGATCACATAGACCAGAAAGCTGATCGACAGCGCCACCGTGGTGGCCACCATCAGCGCCCGGTCGGTGAGTGAGCCGCGCACATAGGCCACGCCCAGCGCGATCGGCACCGCCAGCAAGGTGTCGAGCACCAGGATCGGCAGCATCACCGTCAGCGTGGCCGGCAGGCGGGTGGCAAACAGCGTGCTCACCGCCTCATTCGTGGCCCAGCTGCGGCCCCAGTCGAAGGTGACGATCTGCTGGAGGAAGATGCCGAACTGCACATAGGCCGGCTGGTCCAGCCCCAGCTGCGCGCGGATGGCGGCGATCTGGTCGGGCGTGGCGTTCTGGCCGGCCAGGATCACGCTGGGGTCGCTGCCGAAGAAGTGGAACAGCATGAACACCAGCAGCACCACGCCGAACAGCGTGGGCACCATCTGCCAGAGGCGTTTGATCACATAGGCCAGCATGGGCGGCGGGGCTCCAGGTGGTGCGCAAGACCGGGGGGGGATGGCGGGGACGCGCGAGTCTAGGCCAGCATGGCGCGCTGGCCGGGGCACCGGGCCTATCGCAAACCCCGTGCCCGGCTGCGGCCTGGGCGCGCCCCTAAACTCGCCCGCCATGGTCATGCCGCCACCGCCACCGCTTCGCAGCCGCCGCCGGCGTACGCTGGTGGGCAGCCTGGCGGGTGGCCTGGCCGCCCCGGCGCTGGCGGCAGGCGCCGGCACTGCCGCCGCCGCCGGCCCCAAGGTGCTGCGGGTGATGTTCAATTCCGCCGAGACCGGCTTCGACCCGGCGCGCATCAGTGACCTGTATTCACGCACCGTCACCGCCCACATCTTCGCGTCGCTGTATGGCTACGACCAGCTGGCGCGGCCGGTCAAGGCGGTGCCCCGCCTCGAGCACGATGGCGAGACCATCGGCGAGCAACCGGTGGGCACCGGCCCGTTCCGGCTGAAGCCGTGGGTGCGCGGCAGCAAGATCGTGCTGGAGCACAACCCGCAGTACCGCGCCGTGCACCACGACGCCCAGCCCGCCGCCAATGACGCCGACGGCCAGGCGCCGCTGATGCGCCGTGGCCAGGCCGTGCCGGCGCAAAGCCCGGTGATGCCCGGCACCCGTGGTGAGCGGCTACCGCCGCGCCCCGTTCCGGAACGACTGGTGGCACTTCGTCGATGTGGACCCGGCCCTGCGTGATGCCCAAACCTGAACTGCCCCCCTCCTTGCCCATGTCTCGCGGCCGCCGGCAACTGCTGGCCGCCGCCGGCGCGTCCGGCGCAGTGGGCCTGGCCGGCTGGGCCGCACCCGCTGCGGCGGCCGACGACAACCCGCCCAAGACGCTGCGTTACGCCTTCCCGGTGGCCGAGACCGGGTTCGATCCGGCCAAGATCAGCGACCTGTACTCGCGCATCTGCACTGCGCACATGTTCGAGGCCCTGTTCTGCTACGACCACCTGGCGCGCCCGTCGCGGGTGAAGCCGCTCACCGCGCTGGCCCTGCCCGAGATCTCGGCCGATTCGCGCCGCTTCACCATCCGCATCCGGCCCGGCATCTTCTTTTCGGACGACCCCGCCTTCGGTGGCCAGCAGCGGGAACTGGTGGCCGAAGACTATGTCTTCAGCCTCAAGCGCTTTGCCGACCCGGCCAACAAGAGCCCCGTGTGGGGCGAGGTGTCCGAGGCGGGCTACACCGGCCTGGCCGCGCTGCGCCAGCGCGCCCTGGACAACCGCACGCCCTTTGACTACGACACCCCCATCCCCGGCCTGCAGGCGCTGGACCGCCACACCCTGCAGCTGACGGTCGATGAGCCCCGCCCGCGGCTGGTGGAATACCTGGCCGACAACGGCCTGTACGGCGCCGTGGCACGCGAGGTGGTGCAGTTCTACGGCGACAAGATCGCCGAGCACCCGGTGGGCACCGGCGCCTTCCGTTTGGCGCGCTGGCGCCGCAGCTCCGAAATGGTGTTCGACCGCAGCCCCAGCTACCGCCAGCGGGTCTATGAAGACGATGCCAACCCCGGGCCCGGTGATGCCGAGGGCCAGGCCCTGCTGGCGCGCTTCAAGGGCCGGCGCCTGCCCTTGGTTGACCGGGTGGTGGTCAGCATCATCGAAGAGCAGCAGCCACGCTGGCTGAGCTTCCTGAATGCGCAGCAGGACTTCATCGAGCGCGTGCCCGAAGAGTTCAGCAACGTCGCCCTGCCCGGCGGCCAGGTGGCGCCCAACCTGGCCAGGCAGGGCATCACCGGCTGGCGCACCGTGGGCCCCGAAGGCGTGCTCACCGTCTACAACATGGAAGACCCGGTGGTGGGCGGCTACACCCCGGCGCGCATCGCCCTGCGCCGGGCGCTGAACCTGGCGGTGGACATCCCGCGCGAGATCACCCTGGCGCGGCGCGGCCAGGCCATCCCGGCGCAGAGCCCGTCGGTGCCGCACACCACCGGCTATGACCCGGCCTACCGCAGCGAGATGGGCGAATACAGCCCGGCCAAGGCCCGCGCCCTGCTGGACATGCACGGCTATGTCGACCGCGACGGCGACGGCTGGCGTGAACAACCCGACGGCCAGCCGCTGAAGCTGGTGCGCCGCACCTTCGCGTCGAGCTTCGAGCGCCAGCTCGACGAGCTGTGGCAGAAGAACATGGCGGCCATCGGCATCAACGTCGCGTTCAAGTTCGCCAAGTGGCCCGAGAACCTGAAGGCGATGCAGGCCGGCAAGGTGCAGATCTGGCGCGTGGGCTCGGGCGCCACCCGTGTGGACGGGCAAAGCGCATTCGAGCGCCTGTACGGCCCGTCATCGGGCGCGGCCAACCTGTCGCGCTTCAAGCTGCCGGCCTATGACGCCATCCACAACCGCATGTCGGCCCTGCCCAACGGCCCTGAGCGTGAGGCGCTGTTCCGCGAGGCCAAACGCATCTCGGCGGTGTATGCGCCCTACAAGCAGCATGTGCACCGCATGTACAACGACATGGCCCAGCCCTGGCTGCTGGGCTACCGGCGGGCCTTGTTCGGCAACCGCTGGTGGCACATGGTCGACATCGACCCGGCGAAGCGCTCGGGTGTCTGACGGGGTTGCAACAAAGTGGCGGCCGCGCAACCGGCTGTGCCGGGCTGCTGGGTGCGCCCCCTTGGGGAGCGGCGCAGGCACTCCCGGGGTTACTTCAGCTTCGCCTCTTTGCCCTTCTTCATCACCACGGTGGTGATGGGCGCCGACACCGCGCCGGGCGACAGCGGCTTGGCGCTGTCCGAGTCCTTCTTGGGCTTCTTGGCTTCCTTGCTGCTGCGTTGCTGACTCTTGGCCATGGTCGCTCCTGGGGGTTGCGCTCGCCGGGCTGGCAAGCCGACCCGTGATGCTAGCGCGGGCCGCGCCGGTCACACGGATGACAGGCCGCTGCCGGCACCGCCGCCACACTGCGGCGCCATGACTGCACCCGCCCCCACCCCCATCCTGCTGTCGGCCGATGCGGCCATCGCTGCGCCGCTGGTCAACGCCCTGGCCCAGCAGGCGCCCGATCTGCAACTGCTGCCCTACAGCCGCAGCCTGGACGACGCCACGCTGGCCGGCATCGACGTGGTGATCGGCTGGCGCTTTGCCCCGGGTGTTGCGGGCCGGCTCACCGGCCTGCGCTGGGTGTTTGCGATGGCCGCCGGGGTGGACAAGCTGCTGGTGCCCGACCTGGCGCCGCAGGTGGTGGTCTCGCGCATGGTCGACCCCGGCCAGGCCCTGGGCATCGCCCAATACGTGGCGGCGATGGTGCTGCGCCATGTGCGCGGCCAGCCGCGCTACGACGCCCAGCAGATCACCCGGCAATGGACCCGCCACCCGATGGGCGCGGTGCACCCGCGGGTGCGGGTGCTGGGCTGGGGCGCCATCGGGCGTGAGATCGGCCGGGTGCTGCAGGCCATCGGCTTTGACGTGCAGCCCTGGCAGCGCAGCACGGGTGCGCTGCATGCGGCGCTGGCAGATGCCGACATCGTCATCAATGCCTTGCCACTGACGCCCGAGACCGAAGGCCTGCTCGATGCCGCTGCCTTGGCCGCCATGCCGCACGGCAGCTATCTGGTCAACATCGCGCGCGGCCAGCATGTGGTCGAGCCTGACCTGATCGCTGCGGTGCAGTCGGGCCAGTTGGCCGGCGCCACGCTGGACGTGCAGGCCAATGAGCCGCTGCCTGCCGACGACCCGCTGTGGGCCGTGCCCGGCATCACCATCACGCCGCACATCGCCGGGCAGTCGTCGCCCCATGTGGTGGCGGCGCAGTTCCTGGCCGGGCTGCAGGCGTTTCGCAGCGGCGCGCCGCTGCCCAACCTGGTGGACCGCAGCCGCGGCTATTAGCCACGCCGCCACTGGCACTGCCAGGGGCGGCGTGGCCTGCGCACGCAGCGCCCCGATGCGGGCCCGGCCTGCGCCGACAGCCAGGAAACCTTGCAACCCTGATCCTCGCCAGGCGGCGGCCCCAGAATCGCCGCCATGACCGGCGGCATCACCACAGCACGCGAAAAATCCGCCCCGCAGCGGGCGATGGAAAAACTCGGCCTGCTGCGTGACATCGACCTGGCGCTGCACCTGCCCATCCGCTACGAGGACGAGACCCGCATCACCCCCATCGCCGACAGCCCCGACAACGCGCCGGTGCAAGTCGAAGGCGTGGTCAGCGAATGCCGCATCGAGCAGCGCACACGCCGCCAGCTGCTGGTGCGCCTGGCCGATGGCAGCGACAGCTTGCTGCTGCGCTTCCTGAACTTCTACCCCAGCCACCAGAAGACCCTGGCCGTGGGCCAGCGGGTGCGGGTGCGCGGCGAGGCGCGCAACGGCTTCTCCGGCCGGGAGATGGTGCACCCCACGTTCAGGGCGGTGGACGCGCACACGCCGCTGGCCACCGCGTTGACCCCCGTCTACCCCACCAGTGCCCAGCTGCCCCAGGCCTACCTGCGCAAGGCCGTGGCCGCTGCCCTGGCGCGTGCGCCGCTGGGTGAGCTGCTGCCGCCGGGCACCGTGCCGCCCGGCCTGCCCACGCTGCGCGAAGCCCTGCACCATCTGCACCAGCCCGGGCCCGACGTGCCGCTGGCCACGCTGGAAGACCGCAGCCACCCGGCCTGGCAGCGGCTGAAGTTCGAGGAGCTGCTGGCCCAGCAGCTGTCGCAGCGCCTGGCGCAACGGGAGCGCCAGCGCCTGCGCGCACCGCAGCTGCTGGCCGCGCCTGCCGGCCTGCGCGATCTGCTGCTGGCCGCGCTGCCCTTCCAGCTGACGGCCGCCCAGCAGCGGGTGGGCGACGAGATCGCCGCCGACATGGGCCGTGCGGCAGACAGTGCAATGTCGTCTGCGCCGGGCGCTGCCCCGATGCACCGCCTGCTGCAGGGCGATGTGGGCTCCGGCAAGACCGTGGTGGCCGCGCTGGCGGCTGCGGTGGCCATCGACAGCGGCTGGCAATGTGCGCTGATGGCGCCCACCGAGCTGCTGGCCGAGCAGCACTTCCGCAAGCTGGCGCAGTGGCTGGAGCCGCTGTTGTCCGCCCGCGGGCAGACCATCGCCTGGCTGACCGGCAGCCGCAAGGGCAAGGGCCGCGCGGCCATGGTGGCGCGCGTGGCCAGCGGCGAGGCGGCTTTGGTGGTGGGCACGCATGCGGTGATCCAGGACGACGTGCACTTCGCCCGCCTGGGCCTGGCGGTGATCGACGAGCAACACCGCTTCGGCGTGGCCCAGCGGCTGGCGCTGCGCAACAAGCTGGCCGACCAGGGCGGGCCGGTGCCGATGGAGCCGCACCTGCTGATGATGACGGCCACACCGATCCCGCGAACGCTGGCGATGAGCTACTACGCCGACCTGGACGTCAGCACCATCGACGAGCTGCCGCCCGGGCGCACGCCGGTGCTGACCAAGGTGTTTGCCGACGAGCGCCGGCCACAGGTGATCGGCCGCATCGCCGACGAGGTGGCGCGTGGCCGGCAGGTCTACTGGGTCTGCCCGCTGATCGAGGAAAGCGAGCACATCGACCTGCAGATCGCCACCGAGACCCATGCCCAGCTCAGCGCGGCGCTGCCCGCTCAGATGGTGGGCCTGCTGCACGGCCGTTTGCCGGCAGCCGAGAAGTCGGCCGTGATGGCGCTGTTTGCCGGCGGCCAGATGGCGGTGCTGGTGGCCACCACGGTGATCGAGGTGGGCGTGGACGTGCCCAACGCCAGCCTGATGGTGATCGAGCATGCCGAGCGCTTTGGCCTGAGCCAGCTGCACCAGTTGCGCGGGCGGGTGGGCCGGGGTGCGGTGGCCAGCGTGTGCGTGCTGCTCTACCAGGGCCCGCTGTCGCCCACCGGCCGTGACAGGCTGCGCGCCATGGCCGAGACCAACGACGGCTTCGAGATCGCCCGGCGCGACCTGGAGATCCGCGGGCCGGGTGAATTCATGGGCGCGCGCCAGAGCGGCGACGCGCTGTTGCGCTTTGCCGACCTGGCCGACGATGCGCCGCTGCTGCAGCTGGCGCGTGAACAGGCAAGGGTGCTGCTGCAGCAGCACCCGGCGGCCGCCCAGGCCCATGTGGCGCGCTGGCTGGACAGCCGGGCCGAGTTTCTGAAGGCCTGACCCGCCCGCGATAATCAGGCATGACCCTGACCGAGTTGCGCTACATCGTTGCCGTGGCCCGCGAGCGGCACTTCGGCCGCGCAGCCGAGGCGTGCTTCGTGTCGCAGCCCACGCTCAGCGTGGCCATCAAGAAGCTGGAGGAAGAGCTGGACCTGAAGCTCTTCGAGCGTGGTGCGGCCGAGGTCAGCGTCACGCCGCTGGGCGAGGCCATCGTGCGGCAGGCGCAGTCGGTGCTGGAGCAGGCCGCTGCGATCAAGGAGATCGCCAAGCGCGGCAAAGATCCGCTGAGTGGCCCCTTGCGCCTGGGCATCATCTACACCATCGGCCCGTATCTGTTGCCCGAGCTGGTGCGCCATGCCATCGACATGACGCCGCAGATGCCGCTGATGCTGCAGGAGAACTTCACCGTCAAGCTGCTGGACATGCTGCGCACCGGTGAACTGGACTGCGCCATCATGGCCGAGCCCTTCCCTGACACCGGCCTGGCCACCGCGCCGCTGTACGACGAGCCGTTCCTGGTGGCGGTGCCGGCCCAGCACCCGCTGGCCCAGCGCGCCAGCATCGGCAGTGAAGAGCTCAAGCAAGAGACCATGCTGCTGCTGGGCACCGGCCACTGCTTCCGCGACCAGGTGCTGGAGGTCTGCCCCGAGTTCGCCCGCTTCTCCAGCAATGCCGAGGGCATCCGCAAGAGCTTCGAGGGCAGCTCGCTGGAGACCATCCGCTACATGGTGGCCGCCGGCATGGGCATCACCGTGGTGCCGCAGCTCAGCGTGCGCACCTGGGACCGCAGCGAAGGCCCCAATCAACAGGTGGTGTACCTGCCCTTTGACGCGCCGGTGCCCACCCGCCGCGTGGTGCTGGCCTGGCGCCGCAGCTTCACCCGCTACGAGGCGATTGCGGCCTTGCGCAATGCGGTCTATGCCTGCGCGCTGAACGGCGTGGCGCGCTTGTCCTGACGGCCAGCCCGGCGGCCTATTGCCGCCATAGCTGCGCGGGCTATCGGGCCCTTTGCCGCAATTGCTTTGACCCGCATGGCACCCGGCGCCACAGTGCAGGCTCGCCAGCCCGATCCACCGCCAGGAACCACCGATGACCCAGTCCACCCCCACAACAGCCAGCGGCTGCCCCTTCGGCCACGGCGCCCGCCCGCAGGCCCTGGCAGCCGCCCGCACCAATGCCAGCTGGTGGCCCGACCAGCTGAATCTGAAGATCCTGCACCAGCATTCGGCCAAGGCCGACCCGCTGGGCGCCGGCTTCGACTACACCGCTGCCTTCAAGACGCTGGACCTCGACGCGGTGGTGGCTGACCTCACCGCGCTGATGACCGACAGCCAGACCTGGTGGCCGGCCGACTATGGCCACTACGGCCCGCTGTTCGTGCGCCTGACCTGGCATGCCGCCGGCACCTACCGCATTGCCGACGGCCGAGGCGGCGCCGGCCATGGCGCGCAGCGCTTTGCGCCGCTCAACAGCTGGCCCGACAACGGCAACCTCGACAAGGCCCGCCGCCTGTTGTGGCCCGTCAAGCAGAAGTACGGCCAGGCGCTGTCCTGGGCCGATCTGCTGGTGCTGGCCGGCACCGTGGCCATGGACAGCATGGGCTTGAAGACCTTCGGCTTTGCCGGCGGCCGGCCCGACATCTGGGAGCCGGAAGACGACATCGATTGGGGCAGTGAACGCAAGTGGCTGGCCGCCAGCACCGAGGCCGACAGCCGCTACCGGGGCGACCGTGAACTCGACAACCCGCTGGCCGCCGTGCAGATGGGCCTGATCTACGTCAACCCCGAAGGCCCCGACGGCGTGCCCGACCCGCTGGGGTCGGCCCGTGACATCCGCGAGACCTTTACCCGCATGGCGATGGACGATGCCGAGACCGTGGCCCTGCTGGCCGGCGGCCACACCTTCGGCAAGGCCCATGGCGCCGGTGACGTGGCCCTGGTCGGCCCCGCACCCGAAGGCGCTACGCTGGCCGAGCAGGGACTGGGCTGGAAGAACACCTTCGGCAGCGGCGTGGGCGCACATGCCACCACCAGCGGCATCGAAGGCGCCTGGAAACCCCACCCCACCACCTGGGACATGGGCTACCTGCAGACGCTGTTCGGCCATGCATGGGAACTGACCAAAAGCCCCGCCGGCGCGCACCAGTGGAAGCCGGTGGGCGATGCTGGCGCCGGCACGGTGGAAGACGCCCACGACCCCGCCAGGCGCCACCAGCCGATGATGACCACCGCCGATCTGGCCCTGCGTGCCGACCCGGCCTACGAGCGCATCGCCCGTGGCTACCTGGCCGACCCGGCCGGCTTTGCCGATGCCTTCGCCCGCGCCTGGTTCAAGCTGACCCACCGTGACATGGGCCCGCGCAGCCGCTACCTGGGCAAGCTGGTGCCCGCCGAGGTGCTGGTGTGGCAAGACCCGGTGCCGCCGGTCGACCATGCCCTGGTCGATGCGGCCGACATCGCCGCGCTGCAGGCCCAGGTGCTGGCCTCGGGCCTGACGGTGGCCCAGCTGGTGGGCACGGCCTGGGCCTCGGCATCCACCTTCCGGGGCAGCGACAAGCGCGGCGGTGCCAATGGCGCGCGCATCGCCCTGGCGCCGCAGAAGGACTGGGCCGTCAACCAGCCGGCGCAGCTGGCCGTGGTGCTGCCGGTGCTGCGAGGCATCCAGGCGGCCTTCAACGCCAGCGCGGCAGGTGGCAAGCGCATCTCGCTGGCCGACCTGATCGTGCTGGCCGGCGGCGCGGCGGTGCAGGCCGCGGCCCGTGCGGCAGGCGTGGATGTGACCGTGCCCTTCACACCCGGGCGCACCGATGCCACGCAGGAACAGACCGATGTCGAGGCTTTCGCCGTGCTGCAGCCGCAGGCCGACGGTTTCCGCAACTTCGCCCGGCCCGGCCTGCAGGCTGCTGCAGCCGCCCTGCTGATCGACCGCGCCCAGCTGCTGACCCTGACTGCGCCCGAGATGACGGTGCTGGTCGGCGGCCTGCGGGTGCTGGGCGCGAATGTGGGCGGCGCGGCGCATGGTGTCTTCACCCACCGGCCCGGCGTGTTGAGCAACGACTTCTTCACCCACCTGCTCGACATGGGCACGGTGTGGGCGCCATCGGCGGGTGATGCGGCGGTGCTGGAAGGCCGTGACCGCGCCAGCGGCGCGCTGCAGTGGACCGGCACGGTGGTCGATCTGGTCTTCGGCTCCAACGCCCAGCTGCGCGCGGTGGCCGAGGTCCACGCCAGCAGCGACGGATTGCCCGCCTTCGTGCAGGCCTTCGTGCGCGCCTGGGGCAAGGTGATGGAGCTCGACCGCTTCGACATCGCCTGAAGCCCCGGCCCGGGCGGCGGGCCCGGGTTTGCGGGCACACTGCCAGCCCATGCCCGCGCCCATGCCCGACCCGCTGATCCGTCTGCGCCATGTCGACAAGCGCTTCGACAACGGCTTCCAGGCGCTGGCCGGTGTGTCGCTGGCGGTGCGTGGCGGTGAGTTCGTCGCGCTGCTGGGCCCGTCGGGCTGCGGCAAGAGCACGGTGCTGCGCCTGGCCGCCGGGCTGGACGCACCCACCACCGGCACGGTGCAGGCCCCGGCGGTGGCCAAGGGCGGTGCCAGCAGCACCGCCTTCGTCTTCCAGGAGCCCACGCTGATGCCCTGGGCCACGGTGGCCGACAACGTCTGGCTGCCGCTGCGCCTGCAAGGCCAGGGCCGTGCCCAGGCCCTGCCGGCGGTGCAGGCGGTGCTGGCCCGGGTGGGCCTGGCCGACGTGGCCGGCACCTGGCCGGCGCAGCTGTCGGGCGGCATGAAGATGCGCGCGTCCATCGCCCGCGCCCTGGTCACCCGGCCGCATGTGCTGCTGATGGACGAGCCGTTTGCCGCGCTCGACGACATCACCCGCCAGGCGCTGAATGCCGACCTGCTGCAGTGGTGGCATGCCGCCGGCAACATGGCCGCGCTGTTCGTCACCCACAGCGTGGCCGAGGCGGTGTTCCTCAGCCAGCGGGTGCTGGTGATGGCTGCCCGGCCCGGCCGGGTGGTGGCTGAGCTGGCGATCGATGCGCCCTACCCACGGCCCGCAGGCTTTCGCCACAGCGCAGCCTTCAGCGACCACTGCCGCCTGTTGGGCGAGGCCCTGGCCGCCGCCCATGCTGCGGCACCGCACGTGGCATGACGGCCACGTTCAAAGGCTGGCTGCTGCCGGCCCTGGTGCTGCTGGGCCTGCTGGCCGGCTGGGAACTGCTGGTGCGCGCCGCCGGCATCCCGGCCTACACCCTGCCCGCGCCCAGCCTGGTGGCGCAGACGCTGTGGGTCCACTTCGGCTCGCTGGCCGGCAGCTGGTGGGTGACGGTGAAGATCACGCTGGGCGCGCTGGCCCTGGCCTGCGCCGGCGGTGTGCTGATTGCCGCCGCGTTTGCGCTGTCGCCCACACTGGAGCGGGCGCTGTTCCCGGTGGCGGTGGTGCTGCAGGTCACGCCCATCGTGGCGGTGGCGCCGCTGATCCTGATCTATGTGCACAGCACCACCGCCGCGCTGCTGCTGTGCGCCTGGATCGTGGCCTTCTTTCCCATCCTGTCGAACACGGTGGTCGGCCTGCGCGCGGCCGACGCCAACCTGCGCGACCTGTTCCGCCTGTACCGCGCCACGCCCTGGCAGCGGCTGCGCCTGTTGCGCCTGCCGGCGGCGCTGCCGTACTTCGTGGCGGGGCTGAAGATCAGCGGGGGCTTGAGCCTGATCGGCGCGGTGACAGCCGAGATGGTGGCCGGCGCGGCAGGGCGCGAGACCGGCCTGGCCTCGCGCATCCTGGAGGCCAGCTTCCGCACCGAGACACCCAAGATGTTTGCCGCGCTCACGCTGCTGGTGCTGACGGGTGTGTTGATCTTTGCCCTCTTCAACGCGCTGTCGCGCTGGCTGCTGGGCCCGTGGCATGCTACGGAATCGATCCGCCCTCTCTGAGCCGATTCATTCCCTCGACAAGGACTTTGCCCATGCGCGCACGCTTCATCGCCCTGGCTGCTGTCTTGCTGGCCGCCCCGGCCATCGCCCAGGACAAGATCACCTTCGCCACCAACTGGAAGGCGCAAGCCGCGCACGGCGGCTTCTACCAGGCGGTGGCCGACGGCACCTACAAGAAGTACGGGCTCGACGTCACCATCCAGCCCGGTGGCCCGCAGGTCAACAACCGCCCGCTGCTGCCGGCCGGCCGCATCGACTTCCTGATGACCGGCAACCTGCTGCACAGCTTCGACAACGTCAAGAACAAGGTGCCCACCGTGGTGGTGGCATCGATGTTCCAGAAAGACCCGCAGGCCCTGCTGGCCCACCCCGGCCAGGGCTACGAGACCTTTGCCAACCTGAAGAACGCGCCGCTGGCGCTGATCGCCAAGGACGGCCAGTTCAGCTGGTGGCAGTGGCTGAAGGTGACCCACGGCTTCAAGGACGAGGTGCTCAAGCCCTACAACTACAACCTGGGCCCGTTCCTGGCCAACAGCAAGGCCATCCAGCAGGGTTACTCGGTGGCCGAGCCGATCTATGTGGAAAACCAGGCCAAGTTCAAGCCGGTGGTGCACCTGCTGGCCGACCACGGTTTTTCCACCTACAGCACGGTGATCGAGGCGCGCACCGACACGGTCAAGAACAAGCCCGACCTGGTGCAGCGCTTTGTCGACGCATCGGCCATCGGCTGGGTGAACTATCTTTACGGCAACCGCCAGGCCGCCAACGCGATGATGATCCAGGCCAACCCCGAGATGACCGAGGCCGAGATGGAAGCCAGCGTGGTGCTGATGAAGAGCCAGGGCATCGTCGATTCAGGCGAGGCCGCCACCAAGGGCATCGGCGCGATGAACGCCGCACGGGTCAAGGACTTCTTCGACCAGATGGTCAAGGCCGGCCTGTACAAGGCCGGCGAGGTCGACCTGGCCCAGGTGGCCACCTACCAGTTCGTCAACAAGGGCGTGGGCCAGGACATCAAGGCCAGGCTCGGCGGCAAGTGATGCCTGCTGCCGGGGCCCAGGCCGCACAGGCCGTTCAGGCCGTTCAGGCCAGGCGGTAGAAGTTCAGCTTCACCACGCTGGCCTCGCGCTGGCCCACGCTGATGGCGATCAGCTTGTTCAGGTGCAGCCAGGCCGGTGCGCCGGTGGTGAAGCGCACGGCGGTGCGGAAGTAATACGCCTCGGGCGGCACGTGCTCGCCGCGTGCCAGCTGCGCCATCACCGCCGGCGGGCCGTGGCGCACGCCGTCGCTGCTGACCTCGATCAGGCCGCCGTCGTCGGCGCGGATGACGTAGTGCGCGGCGATGTCCAGCGCGCCGTCGGCGCGGTTGATCTGCCAGTCGACACCGCCTTCGACCAGCGTGCCGTTCAGCTCGGGGCCGGCCACCGTGCCGCCGCCCAGCGGCACGAAGCGCCGCTCACCATGCGGGCCCGGGCCCAGCGTGACCAGGGCGCCCACCTGGCAGTGCACCTGGGTCATCGGGATCAGCAGCGGCGGCGGGGGCAGGGGGGTGTGGTCAGTCGGCATGGTGATGCAGGGTGGTTGGGTCAGGGGTTCGCACAACGGAAGCTGGCGGCGGATTCGACATCACCGCCGGCATAGCGCATCACCTGTGGATGCGGGCACAGCACCCGGCTGCGCTGCGGCGACCAGCTGGCCGGCAGCTCCTTGTTGGCCGGGTTCACCCGGGCCAGCAGGCGGTCGGGCGCCTGGCCTTGTTCCACCCAGTTGACCAGCGCGTCCAGCGCGTCCACCTGGTCGGTGGCCGGCCCGCCCTGGCAGTGGCCCATGCCCGGCACCGCGAACACCCGCGCCACCTGGTTGGCGCGGGCCAGGCCCAGGTTGGCCTGCAGCCGGTCGGCCCAGCGCAGCGTGTCGTTGACGGAAAACACCGGGTCGCTGGCGCCATGCAGCACCAGCAGCTTGCCGTTGCGGCGCGCAAACTCGGTCAGCATCGGGTTGTCGGCATCGGGTGGCGTCATGAAGGCCATGGCCGATTCGGTGAACAGCGCGTCGCTGGCAAAGATCCTGGGGGCGTCGCGGTCGAAGTCGAAGGCCGCCAGGTAGGCCACCAGGTCGCTGGGCGTGCCGCGCACCGGCGTGGGCGGCGTGGTGAAGATGTGCGACAGCGAGCCCGCGCCCATCACCGCGATGATCGGCAGCCGGTCCCAGGGCGGCACGCTGCTCTCGAGCTTCCAGGTGCGCCAGCCTCCCGCAGCGATGCCGGCGTCGAACGACCAGTCGCTGTAGAGCTGCTGGCCACGGCTGTTGCGCGGCCCGTCGAAGCTGCGCTGCAGCGCAGCCACCTGCGTGGCGCTGAGGCAGCCGTCAGCCTTGCTGGCGGCACATTGCAGGTCAGCCAGCCGGAAGGCCTTCTGGCAGCGCGCCAGGTCGCCGACGATGCCGTCGACCAGCAGGTCGAGTGCATCGCAGCGGGCCAGCACCCGGTCGGCCACCAGCTTCAGGTCGGCGGGGCTGAAGGCGCGGCGGATGTCGGGGTCGACACTGCGCCAGGCCTGCACGTCCCAGGCATGCTGCACAGCGGCCTTGGGCAGGTTGAAGCCGGGCGCGCTGGCCAGGATGCCGTCGTAGCGGCTGCCCTGGCGGCTGGCGGCCACCATGCCGTGGCGCCCGCCGTTGCTGCAGCCGGCCATGTAGTTGCGCTGCGCCGGCTTGCCATAGTGGCTGCTGATCAGCGCCTGGGCCACCGGCCACAGCGCATCGGTGGCGGCGTAGCCGTAGTCGCGCCGGGCCTGGCGGTCCAGGCCGAACACATTGCCGCGCACCAGGCCGGTGGCCAGGTTGGCCGGGTCTTCACCGGCATGGCCGGCGTCGCTGCTCAGCACCGCAAAGCCGCGGGTCAGGGCGTCGGGCAGGGTGGCGGCCTGCGGGCCGTAGGCCGGCACCACCACGCCGTCATTGCCGCCGTTGACCTGGTGCAGGAAGCGCTGGTTCCAGGCCTGCGGCAGCCGCATCTCGAAGCCGATGGCATAGCGCTTGCCATCGTCGCCCTGGCGGTCATTGAGCTTGCCGGTCACCAGGCAATGCGCCGGGCGGCCCTTGTCGTCGGCCGCCACGGTGCGGGTGTCGGTGATGGCGAGCCTGGCCTGCGCCTTCAGCGCCGAAGGCAGCTGGCCACAGGGCAAGCCGCCGCTGGGCGGCATGGCCGCGCAGCTGGCCAGCAGGGCCGCCGCTGCCAGGGTCAGCGGCAGGCGGGCAGCGGCGTGGTGGGGGCGGTGTGCGGGCATCGGGTGGTCTCCTGCGGCAGCCAGGCGGCCGCAGTCCGCATCATGCCGTGCCCGGCACGCGCTTCTGGCTCAGCGCCCGGTCGGGAAGTTGAACTCGGCGCCCTTGGCGATGCTCTCGGGCCAGCGCTGCATCACGCTCTTTTGCTTGGTGTAGAAGCGCACGCCTTCTTCACCGTAGGCGTGCATGTCGCCGAACAGGCTCTTCTTCCAGCCGCCGAAGCCGTGCCAGGCCATCGGCACTGGGATGGGCACGTTCACGCCCACCATGCCCACTTGAACCCTGCGGGTGAACTCACGCGCGATGCCGCCGTCGCTGGTGTAGATGGACACGCCGTTGCCGAATTCATGGTCGTTGATGAGCTGCAGTGCGGTGGCGAAATCAGGCACGCGCACGCAGGCCAGCACCGGGCCGAAGATCTCTTCCTTGTAGATGCGCATGGCCGGTGTCACATGGTCGAACAGCGTGCCGCCGGTGAAGAAGCCGCCCTCCAGCCCGGGCACCTTGAGGCCGCGCCCGTCGACCACCAGCGTGGCGCCTTCTTGCACGCCGGTGCCGATGTAGGCCTCGATGCGGTCACGCGCGGCGGCAGTGACGATCGGGCCCATCTCGGCGCTCAGGTCCATCGGGTTGGCCACCTTCAAGGCGCGTGCACGCTCGGCCACCTTGGGCACGATCTGGTCGGCGATGTCACCCACCAGCACCGCCACCGAGATCGCCATGCAGCGCTCACCGGCCGAGCCGTAGGCAGCGCCCACCAGCGCATCCACCGCCTGGTCGACGTTGGCATCGGGCATCACCACCAGGTGGTTCTTGGCGCCGCCGAGGGCCTGCACCCGCTTGCCGTGGTGGGCACCGGTCTCGTAGATGTACTGCGCGATCGGCGTGCTGCCGACAAAGCTGACCGCCTTCACATCGGGGTGGGCCAGCAGCGCATCGACCGCCACCTTGTCGCCCTGCACCACGTTGAACACGCCGTCGGGCAGGCCGGCCTGCTTGAGCAGTTCGGCCATGAACAGGCTGCAGCTCGGGTCGCGCTCGCTGGGCTTGAGGATGAAGGCATTGCCGGTGGCCAGCGCCAGCGGAAACATCCACAGCGGCACCATGCAAGGGAAGTTGAACGGCGTGATGCCCGCGACCACGCCCAGCGGCTGGCGCAGGGTGTGGTTGTCGATGCCGCTGGACACCTGGTCAGTGAAGGCGGTCTTTAGCAACTGCGGCGCGCCGCAGGCGAATTCGACGATGTCAATGCCACGCGCCACCTCGCCCTGGGCGTCGGTGAACACCTTGCCGTGCTCGGCGCTGATCATCGCGGCCAGCGTGTCCTTGTGTTGGTTCAGCAGCGCCAGGAAGCTGTTGAGCACCCGCGCCCGGCGGATCGGCGGCAGATCGCCCCAGGCCGGCTGCGCGGCCTTGGCATTGGCCACGGCGGCCGCCACCTCGCCGGTGCTGGCCAGTGCCACCTGGCGCGCCACGGCGCCGGTGGCCGGGTTGTAGACCGCCTGCTGGCGGCCGCTGGTGCCGGGCACGGCGCGGCCACCGATGAAGTGGCCCACGTCGGTGGTCTGGGTGAAGGCTTCGGGTGCGCCCATGGCGTGTCTCCGGCGGTTGGGGGGATCAGGGTCTGCAGTCTAGGCAGTGCGGCCCAGGCCGACTAGCCGCCTGGCGCTGGATTCATTGTTCGCCATCATGAACAATGGTCAGCAAATTCCGGGAACAGCCGCCATGGACATGCGCCGCATCGAAACCCTGTGGAGCCATGTGCACTGGCTGTGCGTGCTGGGCACGCTGGGCAGCTTCACCGCCGCAGCGCAGCGCCTGGGCGTCAGCAAGGCGGCGATGAGCCAGCGCATCAGCGAGCTCGAGCGCGCCGCCGGCGTGCCCCTGGTGCTGCGCACCACCCGCAGCGTGCGCCTGACCGAAGCCGGCCAGCAACTGGCCGACGCCACCGGCGGCGCCTTCGAGGCCATCGGCACCGCCTTTGCCGGCATCAAGGACCTGGCCGCCACGCCACGTGGCCGCCTGCGCCTGACCGCGCCGGTGGCGCTGGCGCGCCAGCAGATCGTGCCGCTGCTGCCGGCCTTTCTGCGCGCCCATCCCGAGGTTCACATCGACCTGGACCTGTCCGACCGCCTGGTGCCGCTGGCCCAGGAAGGCTATGACCTGGCCATCCGCCACACCCATGCCCCGCCCGAGACCCACGCCGCCTGGGCGCTGTGCGCCACGCGGTCGCTGCTGGTGGCCAGCCGTGCCTACCTGCGCCGGCGCGGCACGCCCACCCTGCCGGAGGATCTGGCGCGGCACGACTGCCTGCACTACCTGCGCCCGGGCGATGCGCCGGCCTGGCAGCTGGCGCCCGCCCAGGCTGGCGCCGAGCCCGCGCCCAAGCTGACCATTCCCATCAGCGGCCCCTTCGCTGCCAACAACAGTGAGGCGCTGCGTGAGGCCGCACTGGCCGGACTGGGCATTGCCCTGCTGCCCGACTTCAGCGCCCAGGCAGCGCTGCGTGCGGGCAAGCTGGTGGCGGTGCTGCCGGCCTGGCAGCCGGTGGGCAGCTTTGGCGAGCAGCTCTATGCCATCCGGCCCTACAGCCCGTATGTGCCGCGGGCGGTGCAGGCGCTGGTGGCGCATTTGCGGTCGGGGTTGCAGGCGGGGTTTGGCGCGTGACGAGCGCTTGCTGAGCGCGGTCGTCGCTTGCCTGGAACTGCGCTGGCAAGGCGCGGGGACGGCGCCGGTTAAAATCATGGGTTTTGCCTTTCGGCGGGCTGGCCTACCTCGCGTTTCGGCCACCACCCCCGCTTTCCCACGCTGCGGATCTTGCATCCGTCGCCCAACCTACCCTGTCCGCACGGCCTCGCTGTGGAGCTGGTGAGCGGCTGCACAGCGAGGCTCCGGGTTTTTCTCTTTCGCCTCTCCATGACCCAGTATTCCGCCGCGATCGACATCGTCTACCTGTGGGTCGATGGCAATGACCCCGTCTGGCGCCGCAAGCGCAGCGCCGCCGCCGCCGGGCAATCGGCCCAGCGCCAGGGCAGCCTGGCCGCCTATGGCAATGTCGAAGGCCGCTTCCGCGACAACGACGAGTTGCGCTACAGCCTGCGTGCGCTCGAGCGCTACTTTCCCGACCACGGCCAGGTCTATGTGGTGACCGACGGCCAGTCGCCGGGCTGGCTGCGCGCCAGCGGGCGACTGACTCTGATCGACCACCGCGACCTGATGCCCGAGTCGGCGCTGCCGACCTTCGACTCGGCCCACATCGAGTCCTATGTGCACCGCATTCCGGGCCTGTCGGAGCGCTTCTTCTATTTCAACGACGATGTCTTCTTCGGCGCCCCGGTGCGCCCGGCAGAGTGGTTCTTCGATGGTGGCGTCTTTGCCGCCTGGTCCGACGAGCCGGCAGTCGGCGCCGGGCCGGTGAATCCCGCAGATTCGTTCCAGGCCAACGCCTGCCGGCGGTCGATCGAGTGGCTCGATGCACGTGCCGCCCAAGCTGCGGCGCCGCTGCAAGTTCGGGCCAGGCGCTGCGCCCACACGCTGCGGACTTTTGCCCATGCACCGCGGCCGATGCTGCGCACGATGCTGTTCGAGCTGGAAGATCTGGCCCCCGATCTGTTCAGCGCCGTGCGCTCGACTGTCTTCAGGCGTTGGGACCAGCCGACCGTGGTCTCCGACTTCGTGATGCGCTGGGCCCTGGTGCACGGCACGGCACAGATTCGCGATTACCGCCATGCCTATGTCTCCAGTGGCGAAGCCGGCGCGGCCGAAGCCATCGCGCTGCTTGTTGCTGCCGTGGGCGAACTGGATTTCTTCTGCATCAACGACACCACCGACGATGCCGATCCGCTCGACCCGCGCCTGCTGCATGTCCGGGAACGGCTGCAAGCGCTGTTTCCGGTGCCCTCGAGCTTCGAGCGCACGGCACCGTCCGAGCGGGCCGCCACACGACCGGTCTGGCCCCGGGTCCGGCAGGGGCTGCCTGAAAGCCGGGTCTTGGGCTGACCTTCAGCCGCCAGGCTGCGCCACCAGCGTCTGCTGCTGTTGGCTTGGCTGCGTGGCGGCTTGCAGGGCGTGTTCGCCGGCCCGCCAGCGACAATGGCCGCATGACCACCCCGCCGCCCCGCCGCCCATCTGCCGGGCGCCCGCCCGGCCGCCCTTCGGTCAGGCCGCCCCGTCCCGTCGCTGCGGCGTTGGCACCCGCCCCTGTGCAACCGCTGACTGAAGCCGAGCTGACCCAGCTGCAGGTGCTGATGGACGGCATCCCCGACACGCTGGAGCCGCTGGATGTGGTGATGATCGACGGCTACCTCTGCGGCGTGCTGTTGCAGCCGCAGCCGGTGCCGCCCGAGCGCTGGTTACCGCTGATCCCCGATGTCGACGGCCGCGCGCCGCCGGCCCGCTTCGACCTGGCCACCATGCGCGCCCTGGTACTGCGCCGCCACGCCGAGCTGGACGCGGCCATCGCGCGCCGCCAGTGGTTCGACCCCTGGATCTACCAGCTCGACGACGAGGCCACGCTCACCGAGACAGTGCTGCCCTGGGTGGCCGGCTTTGCCACCGCCGTGGACGCCTTCACCGCGCTGATGGACCGGCATGAGGCCGCCCTGCTGGAGCCGCTGGCCACGCTCTACCGCCACCTCGACCCCGACGACCTGGAAGACGCCGACGACCTGCTGGCCGAGATCGAGACCCTGGCGCCGCCCGAAACCCTGGCCGAGGCGGTGGAAGACCTGGTGCGCAGCGTGCTGCTGATGGCCGACGCGTCGCGCCCGGTGGCCGGTGCGCTGGCAGCAGGCCCCCGGCTGCGCCCCGGGCAGCGGCCAGCGCACAGCCTGCCCGCAGCCCGCAAAGGCCCGCCCCGGCGCGGCGGTTGATGCAGGTTTGAATCGGGAAAGGCGAGCCCGCCGGTCTCTGAATCGGAACAAGCGCGACAAAATGGGTTCGACAGCGCAACATCCTGCCCCGTGACTTCTCTACCTGACACTTCCCGACCCGCAGCTGGCGGCGCTACGGCAACGCAGCCCGGCGCGCAGCTCACTGTCTATTACGACGGTGGCTGCCCCGTCTGCAGCCGCGAAATTGCCCACTACCGCCTACAGCCTGGCGCCCACGCCTGCCAATGGGTCGATGCCGCCCATTGCCCGCCTGAGGTGTTGGGTGCCGACCTGCCGCGGGCCCAGGCCCTGGGCCGCTTCCATGTGCGCCTGGCGGACGGGCGCCTCGTCGATGGCGCGGCGGGTTTCGCCGCCCTGTGGCAGGTGATGCCGGGCTGGCGCTGGCTGGGCCGTCTGGTGCAGTGGGCGCCGGTGCGGCCGGTGGCGGCACTGGCCTATGCCGTCTTTCTGCGGGTGCGGCCGCTGTGGCGCGGCCAGCCGGCCCGGCCGGTGTGAGAGCCGCCCGATGGTGACCACCGCCGCGCCCGCCGGCGCCAGCATCCGCGCCGACGAGCAGGCCCGCTACAACCGGCTGGCCGCCACCTGGTGGAACCCGCTGGGCCCGATGCGGCCGCTGCATGTGCTGAACCAGTTGCGCCAGGGCAGGGTGCAGGCGCTGGCTGAAGCCCATGCCGGCCGTGCACCTGGCGCCGGCCTGGGCGGCCTGCGGGTGCTGGACGTGGGCTGTGGCGCCGGCCTGCTGTGCGAGCCACTGGCCCGCAGCGGTGCGGCTGTCACCGGCATCGACGCCGCCGCCCGCAGCATCGCCATCGCCCGCGACCATGCCGCCGCCAGCGGCCTGGCCATCGATTACCGCGCCGGCGACCCGGCCCAGGCCCTGCAGCCCGGTGAGCAGTTCGACGTGTTGCTGCTGCTGGAGGTTGTAGAACACGTGCAGGACATGCCGGCCTTCGTGCGCAGCGCGCTGGCCCATCTGGCACCGGGCGGCCTGGTGGTGGCGTCCACCATCAACCGCACCTGGCGCAGCTTCGTGCTGGCCATCGTCGGTGCGGAATGGGTGTTGCGCCTGTTGCCGCGCGGCACGCACCGCTGGGCCGACTTCGTCACGCCGCACGAGCTTGATCAAGCCATGGCGGCCGCCGGCGGGCTGTGTCAACAAAGCCTGGTGGGCTTGCGTTACACACCAGTGTTGCACCAGGCACACTGGTGCCACAGCACGGCGGTCAACTACCTCGCCAGCTACACGGCGGGGCCAGCCACACTCCCAGGTTCACCCCGATGCGGCCGCCGGAGCGGCAGCGGGGATCCGACAATTCCGGCCACTGAAAGCTCGCCATGACCCAACGCCGTACCTTCATCCTGACCCTCGTCCCCGCCACCCTGGCTGTTGGCGCCAGCCTGCGCGCCAATGCGCAAGCGGCCAAGATCGAGGAGAATGACCCCGCCGCCAAGGGCGTCAAGTATGTGCACGACGCCTCCAAGCTCGACCCCGCCAAGAACGCCCCGTACGTCAAGGGCAGCATCTGCGCCACCTGCGCGCTGTACGCCGGCAAGGCCACCGACGCCTGGGCGCCCTGCGCCATCGTGGCCAACAAGCAGGTCAACGCCAAGGGCTGGTGCACCGCCTGGAACAAGAAGGCCGCCTGATCGGCTGCCGGGCACGCGCACGCTGGCGCGCTGCGTGCCCATGACGCAGGTCGTCTGGTTCAAGCGCGACCTGCGCGTGCAAGACCACGCGCCGCTGGCCCAGGCCGCGGCGCGCGGGCCGGTGGTGGCACTGCACATCACCGAGCCTTCGTTGCTGGCGTCCGACCTGTTCGATGCCAGCCACGCCCAATTCATCGACCAGAGCCTGGCCGACCTGGCCCAGGCGCTGGCTGCCCGTGGTGGCCACCTGGTGCGCCGCTGGGGCGACGCGGTGGCGGTGCTTGACGCCCTGCACGCCGCCACCCGCTTCACCCATGTGTGGAGCCATGAAGAAATCGGCCAGCGCCTGACCTGGGACCGCGACCGCGCCGTGCTGGCCTGGTGCCGCGCCCGCAACGTGGTATGGACCGAGCTGCCGCAATGCGGCGTGGTCCGCCCGCTGCGCAGC
>JARXAJ010000215.1 GCA_029865965.1 Aquabacterium sp. | reverse complement strand
GTGCCGTGCTGCCCGCGCTGGCCGCGCCGGCGCTGGCGCAGCGGGGCGATGTGGTGCTGGTACAGGCGCCGGTGCACGCCGGCCGCGCCGTGCGGCAATGGCTGGCCGTGGCCGATGGGCCGCATTGGTGGGTGCCCAGCGTCACCGGCCTGGCCAGCGGCCCCATGGCGCTGGCCACGCGGGCGTGGGGGGTAGGGCATGGTTGATCCGCTTACCGCTGCGCTGGCTGCCATCGGTTCGGCCATCGGGGGCACGACGGGCGCCACCCTGATCATGTACGCCACGCAGATCGCCTACGTGACGGCGACCGCGGCCACCATTGCCGGCAGCGCAGCCATGCAGCGCCGCGCCAAGGCCAAGGCGCGGGCGGCGTACAACGCCAGCCTGAAGGACCGCGAGATCACATTCAGGTCGGCAGTGGCGCCGCGCCGGGTGATCTACGGGCGCGACCGCGTGGGCGGCGTGCTGGTGTTCGCTCAGTCCACCGGCGCCAAAAAGGAATTTCTGCACGCCGTCATTGCCCTGGCCGCGCATGAATGTGATGCCATTGAGCAGGTCTGGTTTGGCGACGAACTGCTGCCCACGCCTGACGCCAGCGGCTGGATCACATCCGGTGCGTTCGGCACCGACATCGTGAACCGGGCCGCGCACACCGCCATCGTGTCTGGCGGCGGCACCATCACGTTGCCGCACGCGGCCAGCAAGATCACCGACATCAGCCGCCCGGCCACATCCAGCGTCGATGCCGCCACCTACACCGGCACGCACACCCCCGGGTCGGCCACCGTGTCGGATCTGCCGCCAGGCGAAGAGCTGACCGTGGGCTACGAGTACGGCACGCCTGCGCAAAAGGTGCGTGTGCGCAAGTTTTTGGGCGCGGCCGGGCAAGCGGCCGACGCCGACCTGGTGACCGCCAGCGGCGGCAAGTGGACCAGCGCGCACAAGGGCACGGGCATCTGCTACCTGTATGTGATGCTGAAGTACGACCCGGAGATGTTCACCAACTTCGACCTGTCGCGCATCATGGCAGTGGTGCGCGGCAAGAAGGTCCTGGACCCGCGCACCAGCACCACCGCCTGGACCGACAACGCCGCCCTGATCGCCGCCGACTGGCTGCAAGACGACACCTACGGCATGCGCGCCAGCGCGGGCGAGGTGCCGTCGGCCGAGGTAATCGCTGCGGCCAACATCTGCGACGAAGCGGTGACGCTGGACGCGCTTGGCTCCACGCAGCCCCGCTACACCTACAACGGCAGCTTCACCGCCGACCAGCCCCCGCGTGATGTGCTGGAGGATCTGCTGAGCAGCATGGCCGGCCACTGCGTGTGGACGCAGGGCCGATGGCTGCTGCGCCCGGGCGCTTACCGCACGCCCGGCGCGGGCGCCGAAATCACCGAGGATTACCTGGCCGATGGTGGCGTGACCGTCACGCCCAAGGTCAGTCGCAGCGCGGTGTTCAACGCTGTGCGCGTGACTTACCGCGACCCCAGCCAGGGCTGGGCGCAGGTGCAGGCGCCGCTGGTGACCAATGCGACCTATGTGACGCAGGACGGCGGCACGCAAGTGGTCCGCGACATCACCATGCCCGGGGCCATGGATGCGCTGCGCGCCCAGCGCCTGGCCAAAATCGAGCTGGAGCGAGGCCGCCAGGCCGTGACCGTGCAGGCCACCACCAACCTGCGCGCCTACGACTACGCCCCGACCGACACCACGCTGCTGATCCTGCCGCGATACGGCTGGGGCAGCGGCAAAGTCTTTGAAGTGATCGACCGCACCTGGTCGCCCGAGGGCACGCTGCGCTACACCTGGCGCGAGACTGCATCGGCCGTCTACGCCTGGGCCTACGGCGATGCCACCGTGGTGGACCCGGCGCCCGACACCGAGCTGCCCAGCCCCTACACCCGGCCCGCCGCGCTGGGCGCGCCCACGCTGGCCAGCGGCACCGCGCAGCTGTGGCGGCAGGACGACGGCACCATCATCAGCCGCGCTTACGCCACCTGGTCGGCCAGCGTCGACCAGTTCGTGATTGAGGCCGGCCGCATCGAGCTGGAATGGTCCATCGGCGGCACTGAGGACTGGCAAAGCCTGGCCGCCATGCCCGGCACAGCCACCGAGGCGTGGATTGCCCCGGTGCCCGATGGGCAGGTGCTGGTGGTGCGCATCCGCCAGGTCAACCCGCTGGGCGTGCGCAGCAACTGGAGCTACGCCAGCGTGGTGGTGGTGGGCAAGACTGCCGCGCCGGCCAACGTGGCAGGGTTTGCGGCCACCGTCAGCAAGGGGCGGGTGCGCTGGGCCTGGACGGCATCGACCGAGGCCGACTACCAGCGCACCGAGATCCGCAGCACCGATACGGGATGGGGCGGTGCGGGCGCGCTGTGGTCGGGCCGGGTGTCGGAATGGCCCGAGACAGTGACGGCCACCGGCACGCTGACGCGCTACGTGCGTCACATCGACACGAGCGGCAACCCGTCAGCCGCCACCGTGTCGGCAAGCATCACGATCACCGCCCCCGACCTGGTGCAGGACGGCGCCAATGCCGTGGTCGGCATCCTGACCAACGAAGCCCACACTGTGCAGACGGCCGCCGATGGCAGCGGTGGCAGCTACAGCGCTGCGGGCGGCACGTTTCTGGTGTTTGACGGGGTGACCGACAAGACCGGCACAGTAGCCGTCACTTACAGCGTGGCCAGCAGCTCGGGCGTGAGCATCAGCATTGCGTCCACTGGCATCTACACCGACACCGACACCAGCGCCGACACCGCAACCGCCACGCTGCGCGCGGTGTACGGCAGCGTGACCATCGACAAGGTGTACAGCATCAGCCGCAGCAAGGCGGGTGCGGTGGGGGCATCAGCCAAGGCGCTGTTTCTCACGGCCACGTCGCAAGTTTTTCAAGTGCCGTATGCTGGCGCGGCCACGCCCAGCAGCATCACACTCACCGCCGCAGGGCAGAACCTGGGCGGCAGCCCCGCCATCAGCGTGATCAGCGGCACCGCAACGCTGAGCGGTTCGGGCGGGCTGCGCACGCTGGCCTACAGCGACATGGGCACCGACGCGGTGACCGTGCAAGTGGCCCAGGACGGGCTGACCGACACCATCACCGTGGTGAAGGTGCGCGAGGGCGCGCCCGGCGGCCCAGGCGGCCCCGGTGTGAACGCAGTGGCAGGCATCCTGACCAACGAAGCCCACACCGTGCAGACAGCTGCCGATGGCAGCGGTGGCAGCTACAGCGCTGCGGGCGGCATCTTCATGGTCTTCGATGGGTTGACGGACAAGACCGGCACAGTGGCCGTCACCTACAGCGTGGCCAGCAGCTCGGGCGTGAGCATCAGCATTGCGTCCACTGGCATCTACACCGTCACTGACACCAGCGCCGACACCGCGGCGGCCACCCTGCGCGCGGTGTACGGCAGCGTGACCATCGACAAGGTGTACAGCATCAGCCGCAGCAAGGCGGGCAATGCCGGCGCCAACGGCACGAATGGCGCCAACGGTGCCAATGGGCTCAGCACGGCCCTGGTGTACATCTACCAGCGCGGCACCTCGGCGCCGACAGTGCCCAGCGCCGCCGCCACGTTCACGTTCTCCGGCGCGTCCATCACGGGACTGGACAACGGCTGGCAGGCGACACCTCCTGGCGGCACTGACCCGCTTTATGTGTCAGTGGCAACGGCCAGCAGCAGCGGCGCCACCGACACCATCACCAGCGGTGAGTGGGCAAGCCCGGTGGTGCTGGCTGCCAACGGCGTCAACGGCAGCAATGGCGCCAACGGCAGCAACGGCGCCAACGGCAGCAACGGTGTCGACGGCTTGAATGCCGCCACGGTGTACCTGTTCCAGCGCACCAGCAGCGCCACGGCGCCGTCGCTGCCTTCGGCCACGGTCACCTACACATTTTCCACCGGAGTCGCATCCGGGGTAAACAACGGCTGGACCCAGACGCTGCCGACTTCTGGCGGCGCTTGCCGGTGGGTTACCACGGCCTCTGCGCTAAGCAGCGCCAGCACAGACACGCTGGCCAGTGGTGAGTGGGCGGCCGCCAGCCTGCTGGCACAAGACGGCGCAGATGGCGCCAACGGCACGAATGGCACAAACGGCACCAACGGTGCGGCCGGCACCCCGGCAGTCAGCAGCAGCCTGACGCGCCTGGTGGCCAATTTCACCGCTGACAGCACCGGGCTTATCGACTCCAGCCAGTCATTCACCACCACCATGCAGGTGCTGCTCGGCACCACCGACGACACCGGCAACTGGTCGATCAGCCGCACCAGCAGCGATGCCAGCATCACCACCAGCATCAGCGGCGCCACCGTCACCATCACCGGCATAGGCACCAGCCTGGAAACTGGCACCGTCACGGTCACGGCCACGCGCAGCACGTATCCGACGCAGAACATCGTGGTGCAGATAGGTAAGACGAAGCGCGCCGTGCCTGCCGCCTACCCGGTGTCTTTTTCCGCAGACGTGACCAACGGCATCATCATCAATGCCACGGCTAATGCGTATGTGCGGCTGAAGACAGACGGAACCGTTGAGACGTCGCTGGACAACAGCAGCTGGACGGCGGCCGGCAACTGGTATTCGCCAACGACCAGCGGCATCGGCAGCAGCTACCGCGTCTCCAACACGGTGGTGGGTGCTGCGCTGCTAGCAGGCAACTCGGCCAGCTACCAGTCGCTGTCGACGGAAAAGAAGTACCAGCTCAGCCAATCGCCGGGCGGCCCCGGCACTTACTTGGAGAAGCAGGCGCAGCTGACCATCCGCATCGCTGCCAGCGGCAATGACGCCCCGCTGGCCGTCGGATACGCCGCGATGTACGTCTACGTGGACCGGACATGAGCAACCGCAGCATCGGCGCGCAGCGGGCGCTGGCCGTTCGGGCAATAGACGAAGCGGCCGGCGAGGCCCGCGGGCGGCACCAGACGCTATCTTTTGGCCAGGCTGTGGTTTACGCCGCCAAGCTGGCCCAAGCACAGGCTTACACCACCGCGCACGCTGTCGATGCCGGCGCTGCAGTGCCTGCCTACGTGGCCGCCGAGGCGGCGGCCGTGGGTGGCACGGCGCTGGCCGCTGCCGAGGCTATCGTGGCTGCGGCCGCCGCTTTCCACGCCGGCCCCGGCCCGCAGATCGAGCAGGCGCGCCGCGCTGGCAAGCTGGCTGTGCAGGCCGCGGGGGATGCCGACCAGATCCAGGCCGCCGTGGCCGACGCGCTGGCCGCGCTGCAGGCTATCTGACTGAACCACGACGAACGGCAATGCAACCCATGAGGCCCGCCATGCTGACCACCATCCGTTCCCTGCTGGCCCGCGCCGCCGTGCGCCTGGCCATCATCGCCGCGCCTGCTGACCAGGCCCAGGCCATCGCCCTGGCCACCCGGCCGATCTGGCGGCCGAACAAGTGACCGCGCTGCTGCTGCTGCTGGCCACCGCTGGCGCCAGCTTCGGCTGGCAGCTCGCCGACGACAAGGCCCGCGCCGGCACGGCGCTGGCCTACCTGCTGGCGCTGGTTCTGTTCGCCATGCTCAAGGGCACCGGCGGCCGGCTGCTGGCGCTGGTGTGCACCTTCGGCATCACCGCGCAGGCGGCCGGCCTGGCCTGCGTGGTCTGGTACGAGCGCCTGTCGTCGCGTGATCTGGGCGTGTGTGACGAGGGCACCGGCCTGCCCATCGGGCTGATGTTCGCGGCCGGCCTGCTGGTGGTGGCGGCCGAGTTTCTGAAGGGTAGGCAATGACAGACCATTCTGCTGTGGTGCAGGGCCTGGCAGCCGGCGTGGGGGGTGCGGTGCTGACGCTGCTGGGGGTTGACGCCCAGACCCTGACCGCCGCGCTGATCGGCTGCGTGTTCGGCGTCAGCTTTGCGCCGGCCGTGAACCGTTGGCGCGCGGTGCTGCTGTTCTTTGCGGCGGTCAGCGCGTCGGCCATTGCGGCGTCGGTGCTGGGGCCGCCGGTGTCGGCGCTGTTGCCCAGCATCACGCCGGCCATCGCCGGCAAGGGCGTGGCATTGGCGGTGGGCGTGCTGCTGCACCCCATCATCCAGGCAGCATCACTGGCGGCGCCGGCCCTGATCCGGTCGGCCGCTGAACGATTGGGCGGGGGCAAGGCATGACCGGGCTGGACATGGTTGGGTTCACCATCGCCGTGGCAGCGGCCATGGAATGCGTGGCCGGGCGCATTGCGCCGATGGACCGCCGCCAGCACCGGCCCGGCGTGATTGCAGCCTATGCCGCCGCGGCGTGCGTGTGCATCCTGGCGGCATCCCTGACCTGGCAGGGCCTGGGGTCGGGGTTTCTGGATCTGCTGTCGCTGGGCATCGCCGGCCACCTGATCATCACCTGGGACG
>JARXAJ010000195.1 GCA_029865965.1 Aquabacterium sp. | reverse complement strand
ACGGTGCTGGCCGGCGTGCGCATGGAGCGCACCAAGCGCCGCGCCCAAGGCACGGGCATCGACGCCGATGGCAAGTTCGTCGCCGCCGATGTCCGCCACACGCAGACCCACTGGCTGCCCGGGCTTCATCTGCGCCATGACATCGACAAGCAAACGGCCGTGCGCGCCGCGTGGACCAATGCGGTCGTGCGGCCGACCTTCGAGCAGGTGTCGCCTGGCATCAGGATCGACGGCGACGAGGCTGAGTTCGGCAACCCCGACTTGCGGGCGCTGCGCTCGTCCAACCTCGACCTGGGCATCGAGCAGCAATTGGGCTTTGCCGGCGCAATGTCGGCCTATGCCTTCCACAAGCGCATCCGAAACTTCGTCTACCAGACCGACGTGGCCGGCAGTGGCCGCTGGGCCGATTTCGACAAGGCCATCACCTTTGCCAACGGCGACCAAGCCAGCCTCAGCGGCATCGAGCTGGCCTGGTCGCGCACTTGGCGGGAGTTGCCGGCACCTTGGAACGGCCTGGTGACATCGACCAACGCCACCTTCAGCCGGTCGAAGGCGCGCATCGGCGCCAACGACAACGGTGTGCTGGCGACCCGGGTGATCCCGCTGCCCAGCCAGTCGTCGCGGGCCTTCAATGCCGTGGTGGGCTGGGAGTCACCGCAGTTCGGTGTGCGCGTGGCCGCCAACCACAAATCACGCTACTTGCTGGAGGTGGGCGACCCGCTGGACGCCGAGAAGGACCTGTATGTCGCCGGCCAAACCCAGATCGATCTGTCGACACGTTGGGCACTGGACAAGCGCACGTCCCTGGTGGTCGAGGCGCTCAACCTCACCAACGAGCCCTACTATTCCTACCAGGCCCGCATCGGTCGCAACGCCCAGTACGAGACCTATGGCCGGACCTATCGTGTCGCGTTGAAGATCGCGTTGTTCTGATGCTGCTCCGTCCACGCCTCAACCCGCAAACCATCCTGTCCGTGCTGGTGGCCTTGGCCGCCGGCTTGGCGGTGGCCGCCCCGTCAGCCGTGCCTGCGTCGGCCGCCAAGGCAGAAGAACTCGCGCCGCTGCCCGGCGGCGGCTGGCTCGCACTGGAAAAGCGCAGCCTGCGCTTGCTGGATGCCGGTGGCACCGAGCGCGACCGCCTGACCCTGCGCGCACAACAGCTTGACCTGCGACCCGTGGCCGGCGGCGTCTTGGCTGTGCTGGTGGAGTCGGACACCCAGCGCACGCTGGCGGTGACGGTGGACACCACCGCGATGACGCTGGCACAGCGGCCCTTGCTTGAGCCGCCGGGCTACCCGGTCGAGGCGCAATGCCTGTGGCGCGATGCGCAGGGCCTGACGCATCTGTTCGTCGTCGGCAAGGAAGGTCTGGCCGAACAGTGGCTGCTGCGTGGCGATGCACCGCCCCTGTCGCAGCGCCAGCTGGCCCTGCCACCGGGTGTGACCCGTTGCCAGGCCGACGACGCAGCCGGCTGGCTGTATGTCGCCGAGCCGGAGATGGGCCTGTGGGCCGTGCGCGCCGACGCCGAAGGTGCGCCACAGCGCCACGCCGTGGCGCTGGCGCAGCCCTGGGGCCGCCTGGAGGGCGGTGTCGCCACCTTTGCCCTGCTGCCCGCTGGCGTGGCGGTGCTGGATGGCAAGGGCCGGGGCGTGCACCTGATCGAACGCCGCGGCGCCACCAGCTGGGTGCAGACCCAACGCCTGCCGGCCAACGTGCGCGACGATGCTGAAGCGATGTTTGCGACCGTTGCAGCCGGGCAGGCCAGGCTGACCTGGCGCGACGACCGTGGCTGGACCAGCCGGCAGGTCGCGTGGTCACGCACAGCCGCTGCCGGCTTGGCCGCGCCCTTGCCGGTGGTGGTTGCGTCGGCGCAGACCGCGCCAGTCTCCCGCGCGGGCGATGCGGCCGATGACCCGGCCATCTGGGTGCACCCGAGCGACCCGGCACGCTCTCGCATCCTTGGCACCAACAAGCGCGAGGGCCTGCATGTCTACGACCTGAGCGGCCGCGAACTGCAGCGCCTGCCCATCGGGCGCCTGAACAACGTCGACCTGCGCCAGCGTGTGCGCATCGGCGGGCGCGAGCGCGACCTGGCGGTGGCGACGCACCGCGACGACTTCTCGCTGGTGGTCTTCGAGATCGACACGGATGGCCAGCTGACCGAGCGTGGCCGCGTGCCCACCGGCCTGCAAGGCATCTACGGCGTGTGCGTGCATGCGCCGCGTGCCGGCGGGCTGGAGGTGTTCGTCAACGACCAGGACGGCCGCTTCCTGCGCGTCGCCCTCGACGAACAAGACGGCCGCATCACCGGCCGGGTACTGCAGCGCTTTGCGGTGGCCACCCAGCCCGAGGGTTGCGTGGCCGACGACGTCGCCGAACGTCTCTTCCTGGGAGAGGAGGACCGCGGCATCTGGGCCATGTCCATTGGCCCGGCCAGTGGTTACGGCGACCGGCCGCCGATGCAGATGGTGTTGCCGGTGGGCCCGGTCTTGCATGCCGATGTCGAAGGACTGGCGCTGTACCGCACTGCCAGCGGCACGCTGCTGGTGGCATCGAGCCAGGGCAACAACAGCTATCTGGTGCTTGACGCTGCACCCCCGTACCGGGTGCACGGGGCTTTCCGCATCGGCATTGCGGCGGCAGAGGGCATTGACGGCGTGTCGGAGACCGATGGTCTGGAGGTGGTCTCACTGCCACTGGGCCCTGCCTACCCGGCAGGCGCCCTGGTCGTGCAGGATGGCTTCAAGCGGCTGCCGAGCGGCCCGCAGAACTACAAGATCATCGACTGGCGTCAGGTGGCGCGTGTGCTCGGCATCCGGCCCTGAGACGTTGGAACACGGTCGACGCTGACATGCCGCATGACGGCAGCCAGGCACTGGTCCATGGGCGCGCCCTTGCTCCGTGGCGAGGCCAAGTTGCACCGCCCAGTGCCGGTTGCCATCTGGAATGAAGCCGATGCGTCGGGACAATCGAGACGCGCGTTGATGCAGGCGCTCAACGCATGCCGAAGTAGCCCAATACAAACAGGATGATGACAACCGCGCCTACAAGCCAGATCAATCGATTCATGATGCGTCGTCCTTGCCGTCACTGGATGTGTTCGGATGCGACCAGCTTGCAAAGAAGCTGCTGGACGCGTCAGGTGAATCTACGTGAGGCCCGCCCGAACTTCTGTTCGGTGACGCACCAACCAGCTTGCCGTGACCAGTGGCCGCTCAAGCTGGTCGTCAGCATCGATTGCACAACCAGCGGAACCCGCACTGCTGGGCAACGGCCCATGTGCTGTTGAGCGCAGCCGGCTGACGACCGCACGGTCGCTCAAGTCGAACTGCCTCAAAGTCGACGACCATCCGTACCCGTTCTTGGGTGGCTCGGCCCATCAGGAACCACCATGCAACGGTTTCCAGGCGGCATGTTGCCGACACGCAGATCCCCAGACTGCACACCGCCCGACTCGGTCGATGCGTCAACGGCGAGTGGGTCTGGCCACGGTGCTGAGCGTGGGCACCCTGCGCTTCGTTCAGCCGGGCGGCCGCTGCTGGCTGCGCGCCAGCTCACGCGGGCCGAACGACGAGGCCGCCGGCCCGCTTTCGGCCAGGCCCTCCAGATACAGGCGCTCCAGATCGGGCGCCGCCTGGCGCAGCGCACGCTCGGCCACCTGCGTGTGCAGCAAGGCGCGCATGACATACAGCCAGCGCACCCAGCCCGGCACCCAGATGCGGCTGCGCCGCTCGGCCAGGCCTTCCAGGATGGTGGTGGCAGCCGCATCGGCCGACACCTCGCCGTTCAGAAACCCCGGCATGGTGGCGCGCAGGCGGCTGAATGCCGGATGCAGCGCGCCCTCTTCCATCAAGGGCGTGCTCACCCACGACGCATGCAGGGCACTGACGCTGACACCGTGGGCCGCCAGCTCGATGCGCCAGGCATTGCACATGGCCTCGACAGCCGCCTTGGACGCAGCGTAGGCCGACATCAGCGGCGGATGCGCAAAGCTGGACACCGACGCCGAGACCAGCACCTGCCCGCGCTGTTTCAGCAACTCAGGCAGGGCTGCGCGCACGGTGTGGAACACACCCAGCACATTGACCTCGATGCAGCGCTGCCAGGCCAGCGGGTCGGTGTAGGCCAGGGGCCCGAACGAGGCCACGCCGGCATTGGCCCAGACCACGTCCAGGCGGCCATGCCGGGCCACCGCCGCCGCCACCGCAGCCGCACACTGGGCCGGCACGGTGACATCGGCCACCACGCTGAGTACGCCGGGCGCAGCGGGCAGGTCGGCGCCGGCTCCTGCGCCCGCAGCCTGGCCTGGCGGCCCGTCTGCTGCGGCACCCATCGCTGCGGCATCCATCGCTGCGGCCAGCGCTGCCAAGGGCGCGGCATCGCAGTCCACCAGCACCGGCACAGCACCCACCCGCTGCAACGCGCGCGCGCCGGCAGCGCCGATGCCTGATGCAGCACCTGTGACCAGAACCACCTTGCCCGCCAGGGCTGACCGCCTGCCAGCCCGCGCCAAATCACGCCACTGCCACACCACGAAGACGACCAGCGCAGCCAGCAGGCCCAGCACCTTGACGGCCATCAACCAGCTCATGCCAGGCCCGGTGCAGGACTGGAGGGCACCAGGCGGCCGCCCGGCCGCCAGCAGCAAGCTGCCACTGCGGTGAGAGTGCCGTGGTGGTGTCGGCGGCCGATGGCCGCGCCCATGCGGTGGATCACGCCCCGGGCCGGGCCGTGCGCATCAATGTGCGCCGGCCGAATGCTCGCCCAGACCATGGCTGTTGCGCCGATAGTCCCGGTCGGTCTGGCGGCTGTAGAGCTCGGCCAGCCACACCATGCGGTCTGCAAAGCTGCGCCGCAGTTGGGTGTCGTCATGCGGCCATGCACTGGCATCCACCAGGAACTGCGTGGCTGCCAGCGCCGGCGCAGACCGCGTGCAGTCTGATGGCGCCAGCAGGGCGGCGCCGCTGGCACGGGCCAGCAGCAGCAGCTTGCGCCGGCCGGAGACCACCGCCCGCTGGTTCACCGAATCCAGGCCCAGTTGCTCAAGCCTGCGGCCGATCTCGGCATACACCAGCCGTGCGGCCAGGATGGCCGGGCGGCAGTCGCGCGGCAGGCGGGCAATGCCTTGCTCGGCGCGTGCGTACAGCACATCGGCTGCCTGGAGCAGCCGCGCCACCACGCCTGCCAGGCGCTGGTCGAACACCGGCTGGCGCAGCCAGTCATCGGGCGAGATGCCGGCCTCGCGCAGCCACTGCCGCGGCAGGTAGATGCGGCCGAGCCGCGCGTCTTCGCCCACGTCGCGGGCGATGTTGGTCAACTGCATCGCCACGCCCAGGTCGCATGCCCTGGCCACGGCCTGCTCGTCACGTGCGCCCATGATGACGGCCATCATCGCACCCACGCTGCCAGCGACCCGGGCACCATAGGCCTCCAGGTCTTCCAGCGTCTCATAACGGCGGCCTTCGGCATCCCATGCGAAACCTTCCAGCAGCGCCAGCAGCAGGGGTTTGGGCAGGGCGAACTGGCGCACCACACAGGCCAGCGCCCGGTCGCTCTCGAAGGGCTGCGGCCGTTGTGCATAGATGTCGTCGAGCCGCTGCATCAGCATGGCCAGTGCGGTGTTGCGGTCGTCGCTCAGGTCGATCGCGTCATCGGCCACGCGGCAAAAGGCATACAGCGCAATGGCGGGTGCCCGCACGCGCGCGGGCAACAGCCGCGACGCTGCGAAGAAGGTCTTGGAACCGCCGCGCATCAGGGTGCGGCAGGCCTCCAGGTCCAGCGCACCGGCCTGTGCCGACGGGGAGGCGTTTGTCTCGGGCATGGCTCAGTCTCCGTTTATTTTTGCCACTGTTGGTACCACGGTCTGCAGGGCCTTGGCCGACATCAGCACACCCGGCACGCCTGCGCCTGGGTGGGTGCTGGCGCCCACCATGTAAAGCCCTTCCACATCTTCGCTGCGGTTGTGCGGGCGAAACCAGGCGCTCTGCAACAGCAGCGGCTCCAGCCCGAAGGCCGCCCCCTTGAACGACAGCAAGCGGTCCTGGAAGTCTTGCGGTGTCATCACATGCGAGCTGATCACATGGCCGCGCAGCCCCGGGAGCAAGGTTTCTTCCAGCCGGCGTGCCACCGCGTCGCGGTAGGCCTCGGACACGGCCGCCCAATCGGTGCCACTGTCGAGATGCGGCACGGGCGACAGCACATAAAACGCGTCGCAGCCCGCAGGCGCCACCGACGGATCGGTGGCCGTGGGCCGGTGCAGGTACAGGCTGAAGTCGTCGGTCAGCTTGTGGTGCTTGAAGATGTCGGTGAGCAGGCCTTCATAGCGCGGGCCGAGCACCATGGTGTGGTGCGGCACATCGGGGTACTGCCTGTCGGTCCCGAAGTACCAGACGAACAGGCTCATCGAGTAGCGCCCGTTCTCGATGCGCTGGTCGGTCCAGTGCTTGCGGTGCTCAGGCGCCACCAGATGCTTGTAGGTCCAGGCGGTGTCGCTGTTGCACACCACGATGTCTGCACGCAGGCGCTCTCCGCCGGCCAGTTCCACCCCGCTGGCGCGGCCGTTCTCGATCACCACCTGGCGCACCTCGGCGTTGCAACGCAGGGCGACGCCGCGCACGTCAAGCAGCTTGACGAGGCCACGCACCAGCGCGCCGGTGCCGCCGATGGCGGAATACACGCCAAAGCGCCGCTCCAGGGCATTGATCAGGCTGTAGACACCGGTCACCGAAAACGGGTTGCCGCCGATCAGCAAGGTCTGCAGGCTCATCGCGATGCGCAGCTTGGGGTGCTTGAAGTAGCCCGCCACCAGGCCGTGCATGGTGCGCCACGCACGCATGCGCACCATCGACGGCATGGCCGCCAGCAGGTCGCCAATGCTGTCGAAGGCCTTGCAGCCCAGGGCTTCGAATCCGAGGCGGTAACAGAGGTCGGCCTCCTCGACAAAGCGGTCGAAGCCAGCGGCATCGTCGGGGCAGATGCGCTCGACCTCGGCCCGCATGCGCGCCGGGTCGCCGCTATAGTCGAAATGGGTGCCGTCGTCGAACCGGATGCGGTAGTACGGGTCCATCAGGCGCAGGTCGACATCATCGCTGAGCGTGCGGCCGCACAGGGACCACAACTCCTCGAACATGAACGGCACGGTGATGATCGTCGGGCCGCCATCAAAGGCAAAGCCGTCCTGGTGGCGCACGTAGGCACGCCCGCCCGGGGCATCGAGCTTCTCGAGGACTTGCACCTGGTAGCCCATGACGCTCAGGCGGATGGCAGCAGCCAGCCCGCCGAAGCCCGCCCCCACCACCAGGGCCACCGGTGGCACGCCTGCGCGACCCGCCGCGCCAGGGGCTACCGGGCTGCGGCCGGCAGGCCGACCACCAGGCATGCCCTCAACTGGCGTGAAAAAGCTTGTCATTCGCGGTTATCTCGGTGGAGGCCGTGGCGCCGGGCCGGTCCGGTCCGCGGTGGCGCATGGCCCAGCGCCACAGCGCTGTCGAGGGCAGCGGCAACACCAGCAGGCCATGCTCGACGACCGCCATGGCCAGCATGGTGGCCACCAGCAGCCCGCCCACCTGCAGGCCGCCGGTCGCAGCCATGCCGTCGTTCAGCAGCCAGGCCAGCACCACCAGGCCCCCGATGATGGAGAACGGCCAGAGCGCATTCATGGGCCTGCGCCTGAAGTAGCTGCCCATGTAGACCAGGTGTGGCGGCAGGAACTCCTCGCTGAGGTTGCGCACACCGAGAAACAGGTTGAGCTTGGCGCTGGTGCGCATGACCCACAGCACCAGGAACGTGCCCGTGCCGACCTGGTTGGGCTCGCCCCAGGTGATCGCCAGGATCAGCAGCCCCGACGCGAGGATGCCCAGCTCATGCCACACGATCGCGGCCACAGCCTGATGGAACCGCTGCCAGCCCTTGGCGCCCGTTGCCAGGGGTTGCTTGCGCGACCCGGTGAGCCAGCCGGTGAGAAAGGTCAGCTCATGCCAGGCCCACACCAGCAGTGCAGACGTGAAGGCGCAGTAGGCGGCGGCCACACTGGTCTGGCTGGCGGTGTGCGACAAGGCCACCAAGGCCGCCACGGCCAACACCGACGAGATCAGCACGCTCCAGCGGAATGTGGTGCGCGGCAGGTTGTCAAGCAGCAGCACCAGCCCGGTGGCGAACCACCAGATGAAGATGGCAAAGCCCACTGGCAACATCCAGGTTGTCATGCCGGGCACCGGTTGGATGGATGCAGCCGCAATGGCTGACGGCGATGGCGTGGTGCTGCTGCCACGGCGTCTACCAGGCAGGCGCCATGCGCACCTGGGCCGGCAAGGCGTGGCGCTTGACGGGCAACAGGTACATCCGCCCGAAGGTGACGGCAGCCGCCACCGCACAGGCGCCGCGCTGGACGGCGCCGACAACACCGCCACGGGCCTTGGCGCGGTCAGCGGCCTCCTGCAGCCGGAACAGCCGGTCCATGCCGGCGCGCATGGCGGGGTTGTCGATGTCCAGGGAGATCGGGAACACCTGCTGGGTGATCTCGTTGGTGATGCGGAAGACGGTGTAGTCGTAGGCGGTGGCGTCCAGGCCCATGGCGGCCTTGAGCATCGGCCGCGAATGGTCACGCACATACATGGTGGCGTACACCGCCAGCAGGAAGAAGCGGATCCACAGCAAATTGCCGCCGCGCAACAGCCCGGGCTGCGTCCGCATGATCAGCGCGAACGACTCGCCGTGGCGGAATTCATCATTGCACCACCGCTCGAACCAGCGAAAGATCGGATGGAACCGCTTCTCAGGGTGGCGCTCGAGCTCGCGGAAGATGGTGATGTACCGGGCATAGCCGATCTTCTCGGACAAGTAGGTCGCGTAGAAGATGTACTTTGGCTTGAAGTAGGTGTAGGCCTTGGTGCGCTTGAGGTCGCCCAGGTCCAGGCCCATGCCGAAGTCCTTCAGCGACTGGTTGATGAAGCTGGCATGGCGCGATTCATCGCGGGCCATGTAGCGCATCAAGGCCTTGATGTCGGGGTTCTGGACGTTCTTCTGGATCTCGTTGTAGAGGATGCAGCCCGAGAACTCGGACGTCAGCGAGCTGACCAGGAAGTCGATGAACTCCTGGTGCAGCTCGGGTGAGACCTGGGAGAAGCGCTCGGCCACCTCGGTGGCGAAGTCTGGCGTGCGCTGGAAGTGGTCATGGTTGTTGTCACCTTCGTACTCGGCCAGCATCGCATCCCACTCGGCACGCAGGGGCGACACATCGAGCCGGTCCATGGCGGCGAAGTCGGTGGTGTAGAAGCGCGGCGTGAGCAGGGTCTCCTGCTTGGCCTTGCTGGCCGCGTCGGCGGAGTTGGCGATGACCTGGGTGGCTGACATACGGTGTCCTGGCAAAGATTTGAACTGCGCGGCCCGGCTTCAGGGGCGGGCAGCGGGTGCTGCCGCGGGTGGCGGCAGGTAACGGGCAAAGACAGCGGCGTTGGTCGGCCCGAAGGATTCCAGGTCGACGCGCGAGCCGGTGGCCGGGTCGAAGAGCATGACGCGGCCGTCGGCATGGGCCGTCAACCGGAACGGCTGCTGGGAGCCCAGCTCGCGCGAACGCCGTTCGCGCGCCAGTGCCCGCAGCACACCCCGGACGAAGCCTTGCTCGCCGCGCAGCAGTTCGACGGTTTCGCCGGTGATGCCGTCGATCACGGCCACCGAGCCATTGGGCCCGTCCTCGAACCGCAGCATGCGCTCGGCCACGGTGGACGCGGCAAGCTGGTCCGGCCCGTTGCCGGTCAGGCGCACCAGCCCCACGCTGATGAGCGAGAAAGCCAGGATGCCGCCGGCCAGCAGCAGCACCCAACGGGGAAAGTTGTCGCGACCCACCGGCTTGGCCGGTGCAGCAGTGGATGTCAGCGTGGACATGCTCACACCGCGCTCGGTTGCAGGACACCGTTGCCGGACGAGGCGGCAACAGCGGCATCCGCCGGCCGATGCGCCAGGGCCTCTGCCGGCGTGGTCGCCAAGCCGGTGCAACGCGACCAGGCTTGCTGGAGCAATGCCGACACCTTCTGCGCGTCGGGCACGCAGCGCAGCGTGGGCTCCGGCTGGGTGAAGCGCCACGGCCGCACACTGGGCCACAGATGCAAGTAGGCGATGCGGTCAGAACCCGCCAGGCGCAGGCTGATGTCTGCGGCGCCCTGTCCGTGCGCCCGCAGTGCTGCACCGGACAACGCCGTCAGCGGCAGGTTGAAGGTGACGGTGAGGGCGATGCCCAGGCGCATGACCACACGGCGGTCCGTCAGGGTGTAGACGGTGGTCCGTGCCGTCAGCCAGGCCAGCAGCGCCACGCTGCCCAGCCCCAGCAGGGACAGGGGCAGCACCCAGCGCACCGACAGCAGAGCTTTGCCCAAGCCCTCACCGGCCCAAAGCGTGGGCAACAACGCTGCGGCCATCAGCACGGCAAAGTACAGCGCGAGCTTGCGCAGGTGAAAGACATGCCGGGCCAGCGCAGCGGCATCGGGCGAGCCCTGCCACAGGATGCGCTCATCGGCAGGCAGGCGCTCGGGCAGGCCGTACTGGGGCTCGAACTCATGCTCGTGGCCATGATTCTGGATGGTCATGACATCAACTCCGGGGCAACTGTCTGGGGAAGGTGGCTTGAACGAAAGGCCGGCCTGCTCAGAGCAGCGGCTCGCTGCGCTTCGGGTCGGCGTACAAGGTGCCGCCGCCGTAGAAGGCGCTGATCTTTTCTTCCTCGAGCATCGTCACCACGTCAGGGTTGCGGGTACCCGGAACCTTGGCGAAGTGGTGGCTGTAGATCGAGTTGACTTCCACATGGTTGCGGCGGATGCGCGCAAACGGTATGGGCAGCAGCACCCGGCGGGTGCCACTGGCGCCGGTGGTTTCCACCTCGAGGTAGCGGAACATCATTTCGGCGCTGTCGATCCACAGATCACGCACCACGCCGCCGGGCTTGCCGTCGCCGCCAATCACGGGCAGGCCACGGGGATCGACGTCCTGCTTTGCCACGCTGTAAGCGCTGGCCACACGCAGCGGCTTGAGCAGCGGCTCACCGCTGTGCATGCGGTCAGGCTCGTCAGCGCGCAGCGAGTAGCCCGCCGGGCCCACACCGTCGACCATCGGGTCGCCGGTCGGCTCGATCGGCGAGCCGGGTGCCGGCGAGGTCACACGGGCCATCAGTGGCGGCTCGGCACGGCCGTCGGGGACGGTGACCGACTTGCCGCCAGCGAGCTTGAAGACCTTGGGATCTGGCACGGGCCAGCCCTTGATCACCGCCCGACCCAGGCTGTCGGACTCCATCGGGTAGCCCTCGCGGTGCCCTTCGCGCACGAGGTAGTAGATGAGTCCGGCAAAGAACAGCCAGAACATGTAGAGAACGATCTGCGCGAGATCGACGTATCCGGTGATGGTGGTGAAGTTCTGCATGGCGTCTTCTCCTCTTGGTGGCTGGTCAGCCCGGCAGGTCGGCCAGACCGAGGCGGGTGGTTTCGGGGTTGGGGGATGTCGCACGGCGGCCCACCAGTGGGCCAATGGCGATGAGGGTGATGAACAACAACAACATTTCAAGGTGGTAGACAGCGCTGTACCCGGTGGCCGGCTGGGCCAGCGCATTGCCCAAGGCGCCCTGCGTTGCCAGGGTCGAGACAGAGTCACGCAGTGCGCCGCCGATGAACATCGACAGCCCGGCGGCCAGGGCTTGCACCGCACCCCAGGCGCCCAGGGCCATGCCGACGAAGCGGCCCTGCTCGAGGTGCATGGCAGCCAGCAGCGTGCCCACGGCGAACAGGCCGCCGCTGAAGCCGATGCCGAAGGCGCCCAGCCGGAACAGCCAGCTGGCGTCCATGGGTGCGGCAAGGATGACGGCCGCGAAGGCCGGCAGACCCAGCACCGTGCCATAACCTGCCAGGCGCAAGGGATCGATGCCGCGCGCCAGACTGCGGGCCGACAGGATGTAGCCGATCAGGGCACCGCCTGCCAGCAGCGCGGTCAGGCCGCTGGTGGCGCTGACGCTCAGGTGCAGGATCTCGCCGCCGTAGGGCTCGAGCACCACATCCTGCATGTTGAAGGCCATGGTGCCCAGGCCGGTGGCCCACAGGAACCGGCGCGAGCGAGGGTTCTCGATGAAGCGGCCCCAGGCCTGGCGGAAGGGCATCGCGGGTTCGGTCTTCATCGCGGCCGCACGCGCCGGGTTGCGCGGCTCCTGCTTCCACAAGGCATAGGCGTTGAACACCAGAACAAACATCGCCGTGCCCTGCACCACTTGCACCAGGCGCTGCGGGCTGAAGTCGGCCAGCAGCACGCTGAACGCCAGGCTGCCCAGCACCGTGCCCAGCAGCAGCATCACATACATCAGCGCCACCACGCGTGGACGGGTGGCATCGCTGGCTTGATCGGTGGCCAGCGCCAGCCCAGCGGTCTGCGAGGTTTGCAGCCCGGCGCCCACCATCAGAAAGGACAACGCGGCCGCGCCCTGGCCCACCCAGTCAGGTGTGGGCACCGCACCACCGCCCGACAGCACCAGCAGGGCGAAGGGCATGATGCCCAGGCCGAAGAACTGCACCAGGGTGCCGCCCCACATGAACGGCACACGCTTCCAGCCGAATGCCGAGCGCAGGGTGTCGGACTGGAAGCCGGTGATGGCGCGGAACGGCGCGACCAGCAAGGGCAGCGACAGCATCAGCGCCACCAACCAGGCCGAGACCTGCAGTTCGAAGATCATCACGCGGTTCAGCGTGCCCAGCATCAGGGCCAGGGTCACACCCATGGTGAACTTGAACAGCGACAGCCGCAACAGGCGGGGCAGCGGCAGATCGGCGCTGGCGGCGTCGGCAAAGGGCAGGTACTCCGGCCCCAGCGTGGACCAGGCACGGATAACGCGCTGCGCCATCGGCTTGCGGTTGGCGGGCTTCATGGCCGGCTCAACTCCATGGCCTGGGAGGTGTAGAACCCGCTGGACACGCGCTGCGTGCGGCTGGCGGCCCATTCGGGCATTTGCTGCGCGGCGGACCGCCGCAGTGAGCGTTCGGCCACCGGTTCGATCCAGGGTGCCCGGTTGTTGCTCGGGAACAGCCGCCCGACCTGGCGCAGGGCGGCCAGCAGGCGGGTGCGTGGCGCAAACGTGAACAGCATGCTGTGCTGCGTGCGCAGCGACCAGCTGTGCAGGATGCGCACCATGTCGGCTTCGTCGTAGTGGATCAACGAGTCCATGGCCACCACGTGGTCGAATTGCCCGAGCGCGGTGTCGAGCATGTCGCCGCTGCGCCAGTCGATCCGCCCGGCCAATGCTTCCTGGCTGACCACCTCATCGACGCGCCGGCGCGCCACATCCACCAGCTGGGGCGACAGATCGATGGCCAGCACATGGGCGCCGCGACGTGCAGCCTCCAGCGCCAGCGCGCCAGTGCCGCAGCCGGCATCCAGGATGCGCACGCCCTGCAGGTCGGCTGGCAGCCAGTCGAGCAGTTGGGCGCGCATGCGGTCGCGGCCGGCGCGCACGGTGGTGCGGATGCGGCCAACCGGCGCGGTGGACGTCAGTTGCTCCCAGGCCTTGACAGCGGTGCGATCGAAGTAGTCTTCGATCTTGCTGCGGCGTTGTTCGTAAGCGGCGGTGTTCATGGCACTGGCTTTCAGTCGAAGCCCAGCAGATCGAAGATGTCGCGGTCCTTCATGGGCACTGCGCTGTATTCCTTGCCACCCAGCCACAGGTCGGCGGCCAGGCGCATGTATTCGCGCTGCACCTTCTCCAGTTCGGGCGAATGCTCCATCTCGAACAGCGTGCTCTTCTTCAGGCGGCTGCGGCGGATGACGTCCAGGTCGGGGAAGTGCGCCGCCAGTTCCAGGCCGATCTTGGCGTTGTACTTGTCGATCTGGTCGGTGCCTGCCGAGCGGTTGGCGATCACACCGCCCAGGCGCACGTTGTAGTTCTTGGCCTTGGCGCCGATGGCCTGCACGATGCGGTTCATGGCGAAGATGGAATCAAAATCGTTGGCAGTCACGATCATCGCGCGGTCGGCATGCTGCAGTGGAGCGGCAAAACCCCCACACACCACATCGCCCAGCACGTCGAAGATCACCACGTCGGTGTCTTCCAGCAGGTGGTGCTCCTTGAGCAGCTTGACCGTCTGGCCGACCACGTAGCCACCACAACCGGTGCCTGCAGGCGGGCCGCCGGCCTCCACGCACATCACGCCGTTGTAGCCTTCGAACACGAAGTCCTCGACGCGCAATTCTTCCGCATGGAAGTTCACCGTTTCGAGCACGTCGATGACAGTGGGCAGCATCTTCTTGGTGAGGGTGAAGGTGCTGTCGTGCTTGGGATCGCAGCCGATCTGCAGCACCCGCTTGCCCATCTTGCTGAAGGCGGCGCTCAGGTTGCTGCTGGTGGTGCTCTTGCCGATGCCGCCCTTGCCGTAGATGGCAAACACCTTGGCGGTGCCGATCTTGACCGAGGGGTCGAGCTGCACCTGCAGGCTGCCCTCGCCATCCAGGCGTGGGTTGCCCGGCTTGGGGCCGCGGGCGATCTGGCTGGGGGAAATGGTGGTGGTGTTCATGCTGCAGCCCTTTCAGTGGCCGGGTCCTTGGCGGACGTGACGAAAACGCCTTCGAGACGGTCTTCCAGTTCTTCACCCACCCGACGCAGCGCGTCCAGGGTGGCGGCATCGGGTTGCCAGTAGTTGCGCTCCGACGCTTCGATCAAACGGTTGGCCACCCGTGCCGAGGCGGTGGGGTTCAACCGGGCCAGCCGGTCCCGCATCTCGGGGTCGAGCATGAAGGTGTCGGTCAGCTGCTTGTAGACCCAGGGCTGCACCTGTCCGGTGGTGGCGCTCCAGCCCATGGTGTTGGTGACATGCACTTCGATCTGGCGCACGCCTTCGTAGCCATGCTCCAGCATGCCTTCGTACCACTTGGGGTTGAGCATGCGGGTGCGGGTTTCCAGCGACACCTGCTCGCGCAGGGTGCGCACCGCACCTTCGCCCTTGGTCTGGTCGCCGATGTAGACCGGCGGGGTGGCGCCGCCCTTGGCAACTTTCACCGCCTGGGTGATGCCGCCGAGGGTGTCGAAGTAGTTGTCGACCGTGGTGACGCCCAGCTCCACCGAATCGAGGTTCTGGTAAGTGAGCTGCACATCGGCCAGCGCGCTCTTGAGCAAGGCCGTCTGCTGCACCGCACGGCCAGTGCGCCCGTAGGCAAAGCCCTTGCGGCGGGTGTAGGTCTCGGCGAGTTCGCCTTCCTCGTCCCACTTGCTGCTCTCGACCAGGTTGTTGACGTTCGAGCCGTAGGCGCCTTCGGCATTGCCGTAGACGCGCAGCGACGCGATCTCCAGCGTGCAGCCATGCTCGTGCTGGTAGTCCAGCGCATGCTTGCGGATCCAGTTCATTGCCAGCGGTTCGTCGGCTGAGGCGGCCAGGAAGGCGGCCTCGGCCAGCAGGCGGATCTGCAGCGGCATCAGGTCGCGGAAGATGCCCGAGAGCGTGATCACCACGTCCACCCGCGGGCGGCCCAGCTCGGCCAGCGGGATCAGCGTGGCGCCGGCGATGCGGCCATAGCTGTCGAAGCGCGGCAGTGCGCCCATCAGCGCCAGTGCCTGGGCAATGGGCGCGCCCTCGTTCTTCAGGTTGTCGCTGCCCCACAGCACCATGGCGATGGATTCGGGCGCCGGGTTGCCCTCGGCGACATGCCGGTCCAGCAGCAGCTGGGCCTGCTTGGCGCCGTCCCTCACCGCAAAGGCACTGGGGATGCGGAAGGGGTCGAAGCCATGGATGTTGCGGCCCGTGGGCAGCACGGCCGGGGTGCGCAGGATGTCGCCCCCGGGCGCCGGGCGGGTGAAGCCGCCATCCAGCGCGTGCAGCAGGGCAGGCACTTCGCTGTCGACCGCCAGCATCGCATCGGCGTTGGCCAGTTCCTGCAGCAAAGCCAAGGTGTCGTCGTCACGGCGCAGGCCACCGGCCTGGGCAGCGAGATCGACGCCACGGCCGGCCACCAGGGCGGCAACCGTCTCGCGCGGCAGTTGGCGGGCGTGCGAGGCATCGGCCATGGCCAGCAGCATGTCGATGCGCTCGGCCGCGCTCGGCGCACGCCCGGTGACATGCAGGCCGTGCGGGATCAAGGTGTACTCCAGCTCCAGCATCTGGTCGGCCAGGCGCTGCACGCGCACATCGGCATCACCGGCGGGCGTGGCGTCCCACAGGGGCTCGGCCTCGGCCAGGTTCAGCTCGGCGGCCTGGCTTTGCAGCACCAGCACCAGGTCGGCCCGCTCGGCCGCCTGCGGCGCCACGGCACGCCAACGCTCGATGCTGCCCTTCAGATCGTTCAGGCCCTTGTACAGCCCGGCCTGGGCAATGGGCGGCGTGAGGTAGCTGATCAACGTGGCGCCGGCGCGGCGCTTGGCGATGGCGCCCTCGGACGGGTTGTTCGATGCGTAGAGGTAGACGTTGGGCAGGTCGCCGATCAGGCGGTCGGGCCAGCAGCTGCCACCCATGCCACTTTGCTTGCCGGGCATGAACTCCAGCGCGCCATGGGTGCCGAAGTGCAAGACGGCATGCGCGGCAAAGTCTTCGCGCAGATAGCGGTAGAAGGCCGAGAAGGCATGCGTGGGCGCCAGGCCTTTCTCGAACAGCAGGCGCATCGGGTCGCCTTCATAGCCGAACGACGGCTGCACGGCCACCAGCACATTGCCGAACTGCCGGCCCAGCACCCAGATGGCGCGGCCATTGCTGAGCTGGCGCCCGGGCGCCGGGCCCCACTGGCCTTCGATCTCGGCCAGCCAGCGCTCGCGCCGCACATGGTCATCCGCCGGGATCAGTGCATGCACATTGGCATCGGCGCCGTGCTGCTGGGCGTTGCCGTGCAGCACAGCGTCGCGCAGTGCATCCACGCTGGCGGGCAGGTCGACGCTGTAGCCCTGGGCCTTCATCGCCACCAGGGTGTGGAACATCGACTCGAACACCGACAGGTAAGCGGCACTGCCGATGTTGCCGGCATTGGGCGGGAAGTTGAACACCACCACCGCCACCTTGCGCTGGGCCCGGTCGCTGCGGCGCAGTGCCACCAGCTTGGCCACCCGGGCCGCCAGCATCAGCGCGCGCTCGGGGCAGGTGGTCATGTCCTGGGCGGTGTCGGTGGGCTTGAAGGTGCAGTGGTGGTCGCAGCCCTGGCAGGTGACGCCGGCTGCACCGGGCCGGCCGCCGAAGACGATGGGGCCGGTGGAGCCGTCCAACTCGGGGATGGCCACCATGATGGTCGATTCGACCGGCAGCAGGCCACGGTCGGACCCACCCCACTGGTCCAAGGTCTGGAACTCGACCGGATGTGCGGCCACATAGGGCACATCCAGCATGGCCAGCACATCCTCGGCCGCCTTGGCATCGTTGTAGGCCGGGCCACCCACCAGCGAGAAGCCGGTCAGCGAGACCACCGCGTCGACGACGGGTTGGCCGTTGCGCACGAAGAACTGGTCGATCGCGGGACGGGAGTCGAGCCCGGCCGCAAACGCCGGAATCACCCGCAGGCCCCGCGCTTCAAGCGCGGCGATCACGCCGTCATAGTGGCCGGCGTTGTTCGACAGCAGGTAGCTGCGCAGCAACAGCACGCCGACGGTGCCCTGCACCTTCGGCGGCTGCGGCAGCGCGGCGGCATCGGCCGACAGCCGGCCGGCCATGCGGGGGTGGTAGACGCCGATCTCGGGGTAATCCACAGGCGCGGTGGCCTTGACCAGGCCACGCAGACCCTGACGCGGGCCAGCCGCGCCACGGTCGATCACATGCCGCACCAGGTTGAGCATGTTCTCGTCGGAGCCGCCCAGCCAGTACTGCAGGGTGATGAAGTAGGCCCGCACGTCCTGGGCGGTGCCCGGGATGAAGCGCAGCATCTGCGGCAGTCGGCGCAGCATCTTCATCTGCGCGGCGCCGCCGGTGGCCGGCTTGTCCTTGCCCTCCTTGCCGCCGCCGCGCAGCTTCTTGAGCAGCGCCATCGGACCGCTGGCGGGCTTGCTCATGTCGAAGTGGCCCAGCCGGGTAAGCCGGGTGACTTCGGTGGCCGACGCCATGCAGATCATCGTGTCGCACTGGTCGCGGCGCGCTTGCAGCGCGGGCAGGATCGGCAGGAAGTGGTCTTCCAGGAACAGCATACCGGCCACCACGATGTCGGCCGCTTCGATGTCGGCGATGCAGCGGGCCGTGGCCGCTTCGTGGCCGGCGTATTCAGAAGCCGCATGCAAGGTCAGATGCAGGCCCGGGAACTCGCGCCGCAGCGACGGCTGGGCCCGCTCCACCGCACTGGCCAGGTGCGAGTCCATCGTGACGATGACCAGCCGGATCGGTGTGCCGGCGACGGTGTGCCGGGATTCAGCGGCTGTAGTGAGCTTTGGCGTCATACAAGGTCTCGACGGTGATGGTGGCCAGGCCACGTTCCAGCGCATAGCGCTCAGTGTTGCGGCGGGCCTTGCCGCGGACGAAAAACGGGATCTTCTTCAGTTCAATCTCGGCATCTGTGGCCCAGGTGCTCACGGTGGGGGCGTCAGCACGCTGGGCGGCAGTGGCCAGCACAGCAGCCGCCTCCAGCGCAGCGGCGGCCTGTACCGGGTTGGTCTGGGCGTGGGCTGCCACCGGCGCCTGCACCGGCTGGGCCACCTGGGGTGTGCCAGCACGGCCCAGATGCGAGGGCGCGGCATCTTCGTGGAACTCGACATCGCCCTTGAACATGCCCAGCAGATGTTCTTCCAGGCCCATCATCAGCGGGTGCACCCAGGTGTCGAACAGCACGTTTGCGCCTTCGATGCCCATCTGCGGTGAATAACGCGCCGGGAAGTCCTGCACATGCACCGGCGCGGAGATCACCGCGCAGGGCACGCCCAGGCGCTTGGCGATGTGGCGCTCCATCTGCGTGCCCAGCACCAGTTCGGGCAGGGCTTCGGCGATGGCGGCCTCCACCTGCAGGTAGTCGTCGCTGATCAGCGCCTCGACGCCGTAGAGCTTGGCGGCCTCGCGCACCTCGCGCGCAAATTCGCGGCTGTAGGTGCCCAGGCCGACCACGGTGAAGCCCAGCTCGGTGGCCGCCACCCGGGCAGCCGCCACCGCGTGGCTGGCGTCGCCGAAGACGAACACCCGCTTGCCGGTGAGGTAGGTGCTGTCCACCGAGCGTGCATACCAGGGTGCGCGGGTGCCACCAGCGCCCATGTCGGCACCGATCTCGGCCAACAGCGGGGCAGCGTCCACGCCGGCCAGCTGCGCCGCCTCGGCGATGAAATCACGCGTGGCGCCCATGCCGATGGGCACCACCGTGGTGTGGGGCAAGCCGTGGGTGCGCTTGAGCCAGGCAGCGGCCGTGCCGGCGATTTCGGGATAGAGCACCACGTTGAAGTCGGCCTCGGCCAGGCGGCGCAGGTCGGCCACGCTGGCACCCTGCGGCGCGCTGACATGCACATCGACGCCCAGACGCGCCAGCAGGCGGGTGATCTCGGTCACGTCGTCGCGGTGGCGGAAGCCCAGCGCCGTGGCACCCAGCAGGTTGCAGCGCGGGCGCTGGCCGGCCGGGCGCGCGGCGCTGCGGTCCAGCCGCTGCGCCGGTGCCGGGCACAGGGTGCGCACCAGTTGGTAGAACGTCTCGGCAGCGCCCCAGTTTTCCTTGCGCTGGTAGCTGGGCAGTTCCAGCGGCACCACCGGAAGCGGCAGGGCCAGCGCCTGGGCCAGGCCGCCCGGGTCGTCCTGGATCAACTCGGCCGTGCAGGACGAGCCCACCAGCATGGCGGCGGGCTGGAAGCGCTCGAAGGCATCACGCGCTGCGGTCTTGAACAGCTCGGCCGTGTCGCCACCCAGGTCACGCGCCTGGAAGGTGGTGTAGGTGACCGGCGGGCGCTTGTCGCTGCGCTGGATCATCGTGAACAGCAAATCGGCGTAGGTGTCGCCCTGCGGCGCATGCAGCACGTAGTGCACGTCCTGCATCGCGGTGGCGATGCGCATGGCGCCGACGTGCGGCGGCCCCTCGTAGGTCCAGAGCGTGAGCTGCATGGGTCAGACCGTGTTCAAGGGAGCCGCGCGCAGATCCGGGCGCACAACCGGGGGGATGCCCAGCTTCTGGCGGCGCAGCAGCGGGCGGGCAAACAGCTCGGCCAGATCGCCAGCCTGGTCGAAACCCTGGATCGGGCTGAACACCAGCTCGATCGCCCACTTGGTGGTCAGGCCTTCGGCTTCCAGCGGATTGGCCAGCCCCAGGCCGCAGACCACCAGATCGGGCGCCTGGGCGCGGCAGCGGTCGAGTTGCATCTCCACATGCTGGCCTTCAGACAGTGTGGTGCCTGCCGGCAGCAGCGCCAGCTCGACGGCCATGTGGGCGCGGTGCAGATAAGGCGTGCCCACTTCCGTGAGCTGCATGCCCAGCTCGCGCGACAGGAAGCGCGCCAGCGGCAGCTCCAGCTGGGAATCCGGGAAAAAGAAGATGCGCTTGCCCGCCAGATGCGGCCGGTGGGCCGCCGTGGCCTGCAACGCCCGCGCCTTGGCCGGGGCGATGGTGCGATCAAACAACACCTGGTTGACAGCGAAGGCGTTTGCTGCAGCCTGCAGCCAGGCCTCGGTTCCCTCGGCACCCAGCGGGAATGGTGCCACCAGGCGCTGGGCGCCACGGGCCTCCAGCGCGCGGGCGGTGTCGGCCAGGAAGGGCTGTGCCAGCAGCAGGCGGGTGTTGGGGCCGATGGCCGGCAAGGCGCCGGCACGCCGCGGCGGGAAGAACTGCACCGGCCCCAGCCCCATGGCATCGAACAGGCGCTGGAACTGGTCTTCGACCACGTCGGCCAGCACACCGGCGATCAGCAGCGTAGGCGCGGCCCCGGCCGCAGCGGCGGGCATCTCGGGCACCAGGGCCGCCAGGCAGGCATCTTCACCCTGGGTGAAGGTGGTCTCGATGCCGCTGCCGGAATAGCTGAGCACCCGCACATTCGGCAAGTGCCGCGCCGACAGGCGCTGCGCCGCACGCGACAAGTCGAGCTTGATCACTTCCGACGGGCAGCTGCCCACCAGGAACAACAGCTTGATCTCCGGGCGGCGCGCCAGCAGCTGGTGCACCACGCGGTCGAGCTCGTCCTGCGCGTCGGCCAGGCCGGCCAGGTCGCGCTCGTCGATGATGGCAGTGGCAAAGCGCGGCTCGGCGAAGATCATCACACCGGCGGCGCTTTGCAGCAGGTGCGCGCAGGTGCGCGAACCCACCACCAGAAAGAAGGCGTCCTGGATCTTGCGGTGCAGCCAGACGATGCCGGTGAGGCCGCAGAACACCTCGCGCTGGCCACGTTCGCGCAGCACCGGGGCGTCGCTGCAGCCGCCGCCCGCCGGCGCAGCCTGGATCGGGATCACCGCGCTCATCGGGGTGCACCTGCCAGCGCGGCGTCGGCACGCGCCATGTCCAGGCGGGCCAGGCGCAGCTTCCAGATGAACTGGCCGGCGTTGATCACGTAGGTGGCATAGGCCGCCAGGGCCAGCAGCATCTGGCCACGGGCGTCGAGTGCGCCGGTGAACACCGCCACCAGGTAGGCGGTGTGCAGCGCCAGCACCAACATGCTGAACACGTCTTCCCAGAAGAAGGCCTCGGCGAACAGCCACTTGTCGAAGACCACCTTTTCCCAGATGCAGCCGGTGATCATGATGGTGTAGAGCGTGAGCGTCTTCACCACCACTGAAGCGGTGGCCACCTCCAGGCCGTTGCCGGTGGCCAGGTAACGCAGCACCAGCCCCAGGCTGACCGCGAACACCAGGAACTGCAACGGCGCAAGCAGACCCTGCACCAGGGTCCACTTGCTGGCATCGCGGCGCACACGCTGCTCGGGCGTGTAGAGCGGGGGGCGGGAAGCACCGCGGTTGTCGGGGCGCATGGGGGGGCTGGTCCGGAGGCTGGGCATGACCCGGAATCTAGAGGGGCGCCCGCAAAGTGTCAATCCTGGTTGACGTCTTTTCTGCCTGACATTAACCTCCGGCTGAACTCGGGATTGATCCCCACTTGACGCGCCCGGATGCGGGACTGACATTCGCCTGTGACTGAAATGACAGATGACAGAAGACTGGCAGGTTGCTTGCCGAGCACGCCGATCCTTCTTCGGCTGCTCACAGGGCCCTGATTGAGGAGATCGCGATGAGCCGCATGCAACCTGAAAAGACCCGCGCCGGCAATACGCCCGGCGCCGATTGGCACAACAACGAGCAGCCCGACTGCTGGGCCGAGATGCAGTCCATCAACTCTGACCAGGGCCATGCGGCCTGGGCGGGGCTTGCCAGCCAGCGCCCGGCGGTGGAAGAGCGCCTGTCGCGCCTGGTCGACACGATCGAACGCGACATCATCCCGCGCCTGGTGCGCGCCCACAGCCAAACCCCGGCGGCCAACAGCGCTGCAGACCTGCTTCTGCCCACGCGCGCAGACGTGGTGGCCTTCACCGCGCATGTGATGGACCGCGACGACGCCGGCATCCACACGCAGCTGGCCGAGCTGCGCGCACGCGGTGTCAGTGTGGAGTCGATCTATGTCGGCCTGCTGGCGCCTGCGGCGCGGTACCTCGGGGAATTGTGGGACGATGACCGTTGCCACTTTGCCGAAGTCACCGTCGGCATGGGGCGCCTGCAGCAGATCATGCGCAGTCTCAGCACTGCCTTCGGCACCGAGATCGACCCCCCCACCGGTGGCCGGCGTGCACTGCTGATGCCCGCCCCGGGCGACCAGCACACCTTCGGCTTGTCGATGGTGGCCGAGTTTTTTGCGCGGGCGGGCTGGGAGGTGGTCGGCGTGATGGATCCGCTGGCCGCGGGGTTCGAAGACAGGATCAAGGAAGAATGGTTCGATCTGGTGGGCATCTCGGCAGGCAGCACAGCGCGCCTGGACGGCATCCTGTCGTGCATTGCCAAGGTGCGGCGCCTGTCGCACAACCGCGCGGTCGCGGTGATGGTGGGTGGTCCGCTGTTTGTCACCCACCCCGAGCTGGTGGAACAGTTGGGCGCCGATGGCGTGGCCACCGACGGCCAGCAGGCCCCCGCTTTGGCCGAGCGACTGTTGGGCCGCCGCGTCAAGGGGATTTGAGGCCACACGGCGTCCTGTCACAGGAACTTCCGGCATGAAAAAGACCAAGCCGGCTGCCACCCGGGCCACCGGGGAGTTCAAGCAGGCGCGCCAGACCCTGGCTGACATCGGCCCCGAGGCCATCGCCGCCCTGCTGTGCACGGCCACCGACGTGACCATGGTGATCGACGACACCGGCACCATCCTGGACATGGCCTTCGGTGACGAGGCACTGGCCAATGAACTGGGCGACGCGTGGATCGGCCTGCGCTGGATCGACACCGTCAGCGATGACAGCCATGCCAAAGTGCGTGCACTGCTGGCGCCGCCAGCACCGGGCGCCATGCGCTGGCGGCAGATCAACCAGACCATCCCTGAAGGCGGCACCTTGCCGTTGAGCTTTGCCAGCCATGCCGTGCCCGCACAGGGCAGCAAGCCGGCACGCTGGTTTGCCTTCGGCCGCGACCAGCGCGTGACCATGGCGCTGCAGCAACGCCTGGTCGAAGCCCAGCTGTCGGTCGAGCGCGACTACGCCCGGTTCCGCCAGGCCGAACTGCGCTACCGCCAGCTGTTCCAGATGGCCGGCGAGGCCGTGCTGGTGGTCGACGCCGAAACCAGCCGTGTGCTGGAAGCCAACCCTGCCGCCGTCACCATGATGGGCACACCGGTCGAGCGGCTGGTGGGCCAGGTGTTTCCGCTGGGCCAGACACCGCGCAGCACCAAGCTGGTGACCGTGCTGCTGGCGGCGGCACGGCGCACCGGCCGCGCCGATCCGGTCAGCGCCGAACTTGCCGAGAGCCGCAGCGCGGTGCAGGTGTCGGCCACGCTGCTGCACCAGGACCAGAGCCACCTGCTGCTGGTGCGGCTGTCACGCATTGACAACCAGCATGCCCAAAGCCACGGGGCTGAATCGGCCATGCTGCTGCAACTGGCCCAGGGCGCGCCAGACGGGCTGGTGGTCACCGACTTGGACGGCCTGGTGCAGGCCGCCAACACCGAGTTCATCAACCTCTGCCAGATGGCCGGCGAGGAGCAGATGCGCGGCCAGTCACTGGAGCGCTGGCTGGGGCGCACCGACGTGGACCTGGGCGTGCTGGTGTCCAACCTGCGCCAGCGCGGGGCGGTCAAGCTTTTTGCCACCACGCTGCGTGGTGAGTTCGGTGCCAACACCGAGGTCGAGATCTCGGCGGTCACCGTCACCCGGTCTGACCCGATGCTGCTGGGCTTCACCGTGCGCGACGTCGGCCGCCGCTTGCAGCCCGACACCACCGCCGCGCAGACCCTGCCGCGCTCGGTCAACCAGCTGACAGAGCTGGTGGGGCGGGTGCCGATGAAAGACATCGTCGGCGAGACGACCGACCTGATCGAGAAGCGCTGCATCGAGGCCGCGCTGGAGCTCACCCGCGACAACCGCGCCTCGGCCGCCGAGATCCTGGGGCTGTCGCGTCAGAGCCTGTACGTGAAGCTGCGGCGCTACGGCCTCGGCGACCTGGGGCCCGGCGTCGAAAAGTAGCCGCCCCGCCGCCCGCCGATCCTCGGGGGCTATGTAAATCCCGGTTGACACTCTGGAGTGTCAGGCAGAAGAATCAGCGCATGCCCAGACCCGCGCTGTCCACCGTCGCCGAACTGTTCAAGCCCATCACCTGGTTCCCTCCGATGTGGGCCTTTGGGTGCGGCGTGGTGGCCTCGGGCGCACCGATTGCAGACCGCTGGGGTCTGGTGCTGGTGGGCATCTTGCTGGCCGGCCCGCTGGTGTGTGCCACCAGCCAGGCGGTCAACGACTGGTTCGACCGCCATGTCGACGCCATCAATGAACCCAACCGGCCGATTCCGTCGGGCCGCATGCCAGGCCGCTGGGGCCTGTACATCGCCGTGCTGTGGACCGTGTTGTCGTTGGCCGTGGGCATGGTGCTGGGGCCGGTGGGGTTTGCTGCCGCCGCCGCCGGGCTATTGCTGGCCTGGGCGTACAGCGCGCCGCCGCTGCGCCTGAAGCGCAACGGCTGGTGGGGCAATGCAGCCTGCGGCTTGTCGTATGAAGGCCTGGCCTGGATGACCGGCGCCGCGGTGATGGCCGCCGGTGGCTGGCCCAGTGAACGGTCGATGCTGCTGGCCCTGCTCTACAGCGTGGGGGCACACGGCATCATGACGCTCAACGACTTCAAGTCGATCGAAGGCGACAGGCAGATGGGCATCGGCTCGCTGCCCGTGCGCCTGGGGGTGGACGGGGCAGCCCGCACCGCCTGCCTGATGATGGCGGCGCCGCAGGTGGTGGTGGTGGTGATGCTGGCCCAATGGGGCGCCAGCAGCCATGCGCTGGGCGTGGCTGGCCTGCTGGCGGTGCAACTTCTGCTGATGCTGCGCTTCCTGGCCAGCCCGCGTGAGCGCGCCATCTGGTACAGCGCGCTGGGCATCAACTTCTTTGTCAGCGGCATGCTGGTCAGCGCCTTCGCGCTGCGCGCGACAACCGGACAGCCCGGATGAGCACTCCCCAGCAAGCGCACGCCGCGGAACCGGCTTCGCCGGGCCGCTGGCGTGGCCCCCCTGGGGGGGCGGCCGAAGGCCGTAGGGGGGGTACCCACTTCGCGGAACCGGCTTCGCCGGGGCGCTGGCCTGCACCTCCTGGGGGGGCGGCCGAAGGCCGCAGCGGGGATACCCATTTCAGCTGGTGGCAGATCTTCCGGCTGGGCCTGGTGCAGGCCTGCCTGGGTGCGGTGGTGGTCACCACCACATCCACATTGAACCGGGTGATGGTGGTCGAGCTGGCGCTGCCGGCGCTGTTGCCGGGTGCGCTGGTGGCCCTGCACTACCTGGTGCAGATGTTGCGGCCGCGGCTGGGCCATGGCAGCGACGTGACAGCCCGCCGCACGCCGTGGATCGCCGGCGGCATGGCGGTCCTGGCCAGTGGCGGCTTCCTGGCCGCGCTGGCCACGGTGTGGATGGGCAGCAGCCCGGCAGCCGGCATCACCCTGGCGGTGGCGGCCTTCGTGCTGATCGGCCTGGGCGTGGGCGCGGCCGGCACGTCGCTGCTGGTGCTGCTGGCCAAACGGGTGGCGGCCGACCGCCGCGCCGCCGCCGCCACCACGGTGTGGCTGATGATGATCGTCGGCTTCGCCGTCACCGCCGGTGTCAGCGGCAAGCTGCTCGACCCATACTCGCCAGCCCGGCTGCTGCAGGTCAGCGGCGGGGTGTGCGCGCTGGCCCTGGTGCTGTCACTGCTGGCGGTGTGGGGTGTCGAAACCGCCCAGGCACCGCCAGACACGCCCGACGCCGCTGCCGCCAAGCCCGACTTCCGCGCCGCGCTGGCCCAGGTGTGGGCTGACAGCGATGCCCGCCGCTTCACCATCTTCGTGTTCGTGTCGATGCTGGCCTACAGCGCGCAAGACCTGATCCTGGAGCCCTTCGCCGGCATCGTGCATGGCTACACCCCGGGTGAGAGCACGCAGTTGTCGGGCGTGCAGCACGGCGGTGTGCTGCTGGGCATGCTGATGGCGGCATTTGCCGGCCGGCGCCTGGCTGGTCGGGCCCTGGGCTCACTGCGCGGCTGGGTGGTGGGCGGTTGCATCGCCTCGGCCATCGCCATGGCCGGCCTGGTCGCCGCCGGGCTGCTGGGCACGGCCTGGCCGCTGCGCACCACGGTGTTCTTGCTGGGCGTGTCCAACGGCGCGTTCTCCATCGCCGCCATCGGCGCCATGATGGCGCTGGCCACCCAGGGCGCACCCGGCCGCGAAGGCGTGCGCATGGGCCTGTGGGGCGCGGCGCAGGCGGTGGCCTTCGGCCTCGGCGGGCTGCTGGGCGCGGCTGCCAGCGATCTGTCGCGCCAGCTGATCGGCACCCCTGGCCAAGCCTATGCCCTGGTGTTTGCGCTCGAAGGCCTACTGTTCGTGGTGGCCGCCGGCCTGGCCTGGCGTGTGGCCGTGCCGGCACCAGCACCAGCAACTTCAGCCGCAACCGCAACTGCAACCGCAACTGCAACCATCTCCCAGCCCAACACCGCCAACAGGCGGCCGGGCACCCTCACCCCTGCCAATGAATTCGGAGCAGCGACATGAGCCTCATCCCCAGCCCGACGGCACAAGCCGAAACCTTTGACGTGGTGGTGGTCGGTGGCGGGCCTGCCGGCGCCACCGCCGCCGACGACCTGGCACGCCAGGGCCGCAAAGTCCTGCTGCTCGACCGCGCCGGACGCATCAAGCCCTGCGGTGGCGCCATCCCGCCGCGCCTGATCAAGGACTTCGCCATCCCCGATTCGCAATTGGCGGCGCGCGCCCACTCGGCGCGCATGGTGTCGCCGGCCGATGTGAAAGTGGACATCCCGATCGAGGGCGGCTTCGTCGGCATGGTCGACCGCGAGCACTTCGACGAGTTTTTGCGCACGCGCGCAGCCAGCCACGGCGCCCAGCGCCGCAGCGGCCGCTTCGAGCGGCTGGAGCGTGACGCCGACGGCACGGCCGTGATCCTGTACCGCCCCTCTGGCGGTGATGGCACCGACGCCGTGGGCCCGCTGTGGTCGGTGCGGGCCAAGGCGGTGATCGGTGCCGACGGCGCCCGTTCGGCGGTGGCCCAGCAGGCCATCCCGGGCATCAGCAAGGTGGCCTGCGTGTTTGCGTACCACGAGATCATCGCCTTGCCCGATCAGCAGCCGGCCGGCTACGACCCCACACGCTGCGATGTGGTCTACCGCGGCAGCATCTCGCCCGACTTCTACGGCTGGGTGTTCCCGCATGGCAAGACCCTGTCCATCGGCACCGGCAGCGCCGACAAGGGGTTCAGCCTGCGCGGGGCGGTGGCCACATTGCGCGCCGAGGCCGGCCTGGCCGGCGCCCGCACCATCCGCCGCGAGGGTGCGCCACTGCCGATGAAGCCGCTCAAGCGCTGGGACAACGGCCGCGACGTGGTGGTGGTGGGCGATGCCGCCGGCGTGATCGCCCCGTCGTCGGGTGAAGGCATCTACTACGCCATGGCCAGCGGCCGGCATGCCGCCACCGCCGTGGGCGCCCTGCTCGCAGGCGCATCACCCCGCTGCCTGGGCCTGGCGCGCAAGCTGTTCATGCGCGAGCATGGCCGCGTGTTCTGGGTGCTGGGCATCATGCAGCGCTTCTGGTACTCCAGCGACAAGCGGCGCGAGCGCTTCGTCAGCATCTGCAAGGACAAGGACGTGCAGCAGCTGACCTTCGACGCCTACATGAACAAGCGCCTGGTGCGCACGAAGCCCATGGCCCATGTGCGCATCTTCTTCAAGGACATGGCGCACCTGCTGGGGCTGGCCCGGGTGTGAGCGAGCAGCTCGCCACCCTGTGGGGCTGGCTGGCTGAAGGCCCGGCTGCAGCGCCGGTGGCCCTGCCGTGGCTGGCCCATCTGGTGGCGCTGACCAGTGCCGGGATGGTGCTGGAAGCCCTGGTGTTGACAGCCTGGCACCGCCGCACCGGCGCCGGCTTGCCGCCGCGCACGCTGCTGCCCACGCTGGTGGCCGGCGGTGGGCTGATGGGCGCGTTGCTGGCGGCACTGACCGATGGCCCGCCGGCCTGCCTGCTGGCCCTGTTTGCGCTGTCCGGCGTGGCCCATGTGGTCGACATGCGTCGGCGCTGGCAAACCGGGCACGGCGGCAAGGCCTGAGCAGCGCCGCCGGCGCTGTCAAAGTTCACCCGGATTCCCCTGCCCGCAGGGGGTTGCGCATGCCCCGGCGGGGCCTTGCAATGCCACATTGCCCAGCCATGCCGCAACCGCGGCGTGTTGGGGACATGCCATGCCGAATCGGTTGTTCAGCCGCGCTTTCGCGGCGGTGGCGGCACCAGTGCCACCGGCGCCCTGGTGCCGCCAGGCGGCTTTGCGCCTGTGCTGTCGCTGTTCGGAACCGATGGCTTCCTGGTGGACGGCAAGGTCGGCAGCAGCCAGGCCTGCACCGGCCCCGGCAGCTTCTGCTGGGATGCCCGGCTCGACACCAGCATGCCCGCCGGCAGCTACCTGCTGGTGCTGTCCCAGGACGGCAATGCGCCCGACCCCAGCCAGCCGGTCACGCTAGCCACGGTGGCCGGCGTCTTCAGCCAGACCGGCCAGCCCGCCTACACGGCGGTCTTCCTGACCGGCGCGCCCGACGCCGACGCGCGCTTCGTGCGGGTGGACGGCAGCCAGCGCAACGGCCATTGGGCACTGGACATCACCGTGGCCACCACCGTCACCCTGGTGCCCGAGCCGGTGACTTGGTGGCTGTGGGCGGCGGGCCTGCTCGGCCTGGCCGGGCTGGTGCGAAGGGGCGGCGTGCGCCGGCAGACCGCGCCCCTGGTGCTGGCCGCCACCACCGCACTGGCTGCCGACCCTGCCCTGGCGCTGGACGCGCCGCTGGCTGCCGACGCCCACACCAACGCCGCGCTGCCCGACATCAATTTCGGCGCGCTGCCCACCTTGAACGTCGGCGGCGGCGCCACTGCCTTGCTGCGTTTCGACCTGGGCACGCTGCCGGCCGGCACCAGCGCTGCCAAGCTGGTGAAGGCCACGCTGGTGCTGCATGTCAACCGCGTGGGCAGCCCGGGCGCGGTCGACCTGCATCCGGTCAACGGCAAATGGGCCGAACCCGGCGTGCGCGCGGGCAACCAGCCGCCGCTGGGCGGCAACACCCTGTTCGGCCTGCCGCTGCCGGCGGCGGGGCAGTTCCTGGCCGTGGACGTGACGGCCCAGGTCAGGAGCTGGATCAGCAACCCCGGCACCAACCTGGGCTGGGCGGTCACGCCTGCGCTCAGCGCGCCGGACACGGTCGCGTTCTTCGACAGCAAGGAGAACACCGCCACCGGCAATGTGGCCCGGCTCGACCTCACCCTGTCCGACCAGGGGCCCAGGGGCGATGCTGGCGCACCCGGCCTGCCCGGCGTGCAGGGCCTCAAGGGCGATACCGGCCCCACCGGGCCACGGGGCGACCCCGGCCCGCCGGGCCCGCAAGGCGTGCCGGGACCGCAGGGCGCCATCGGCCCGCAGGGGCCGGCCGGGCCGGCCTCGGGCATCGTCGCCACGATCGACATGCAGTTCAGCCAGGACGACCGTACCAGCTGGACGCGCATCGAGAACCTCGAAGACGACAAGTGCCACCACGGCATCCCGCTGGGCTTCACCTACCGGGGCTTCGGTGCCGAGACCGCCACCGTCAGCCTGTCGTCGAACGGCATCCTGTTCTTCGGCAGCCAGTGCACGGCGGCGCTCGGCGGCCCGCTGCCCACCAACCTGACCACCAACGCGGCGCTGTTCTTCTTCTGGACCGACCTGCGCGACCTTGGCACCGGCGAGTTCGCCGAGTACAAGACCTTCGGCACCGCACCGGGCCGCGTGTTCAACCTCTACTTCCGCAACCGCCTGTTCGACACCTTTGCCTGCGGCGCGGATGCGGTGAACGTGATGGTCTCGGTGCACGAATCCTCGGGTCTGGTCAAGGCCACGTACTCGGGGATGAGCGGCTGCCGGCTGATCCGCGGTGGCGCGGCCACGCTGGGCATGCAGACCGCTACCATCCCCGGCGTCGGCCGCAAGCACTTCCTGGTGGGCTATAACGCCGAGGTACTGGACGACAACGCCAACCGCCAGACGATGTCGTTCCACCCGCCCAACTGAACCCACTCCGGTCAGACCCGCCGGGTCTCCTGCCAGGCGCATTCCGGGCGCCGCGCTGGTGCTGCATTTCCGGCTTATGGCCGGCCCGGGCATGCGGATATGTCGGCGCAGGGCATGGCACCGAAGCGGTTCGTCGCGCACTGGATGGAGGCGGGCACGCAACGATCTGCTGCAGCCTGGCGCACCGCGCCGCAGCCAAGCCGTGCCGCCACCCATACGCCGCAGGCCGCGCCCGCCACTGGCAGGGCGCACCAGACGCCGCCTGCCGCAACGCCACACCCCAGCGTTTGGCACGCCGTTTGCTAAACCGCTGGCAGCGCGGACGAAAGTCCTCTGGTTGGCGTGCCGAGCGAACGTGTGGAATCGCCGACCGTGTCACCACCGCCGATGAAACCACCGTGGTTGTCAGCAACGAGTGCCCCAAAAGTTGGGCACCACCGCCGGCAAGGCGCCGGCGAACACGACGGAGGTTCTCATCATGTGTGGGCGCAATGGTTCAACCTATGGGCAATTGCTGGACTTGTCCCGGCGCGGCTTCCTGAAGACCGGCAGTGCGGCCGGTGTGCGGCTGGCCCTGCCGGCCGCCGTGGCCGCAGCCCTGCTGCCCCAAGCAGCCCAGGCCGCCACGCGGGTCAAGGCCACGCACGGCTCGGGCCTGTGCAACCTGGGCTTCTTCCTGGCCAAGAAACGTGACCTGGCCAAGGCCGACGGTGTCGATCTCGACTTCGTCATCACCCCCACCAATGCCGACATTGCCACGCTGTTCGGCGCCGGCCTGGTGGACATGTCGGTCATCCCTTATTCCAACTTCCTGACCCTGTACGACGCGGGCGCGCCGGTGCGCATCGTGGCAGGCGCCGGTGTGGAAGGCTGCATCCTGCTGGCCCGCGAAGGCATCAAGTCGGCAGCCGATCTGAAGGGCAAGACCCTGGGCACCTTCCAGGCCGACACGCTCGAAGTGCTGCCCTACGACTACCTGAAGAAAGCCGGCCTGTCGTTCAAGGATGTGAAGGTGCGCTACTTCAACACCTCGCCCGAACTGGCCCAGGCCTTCATCGCCGGCGGCGTCGATGCCATCTGCCACATCGAGCCCTATGCCACCCAGTGCCTCACGCTGCGCAAAGGCTCGACCGTGCTGTCCGACGGCAAGGACCTGTACGGCAAGGGCTACTCAGACTGCGTGCTGGCTGCGCGCATCCCGATGATCGAAAAAGACCCGAAGGCGGTGAAGGCGGTGATCAAGGCCATGTTCACGGCCCAGGGCCAGGCCGAAACCGACATCGACGCCGCCCTGCGCGACACCGTGGGCAGCTACTACAAGACCACGATGGATGCGGCCAAGCTGGCGGCATCCAAACAGCCCATCATGGTGGACCAGCGCAACAACACCCAGTTCATCCTCGACCGCTCACAGTCGATGCTGGATCTGGGCTATGTGAAGAAGCTGGCGCCGCGCCAGAGCATCGACTGGGCGCTGATGGAGCAGGTGATCGCCGAGAACAGGCCGCTGTACCAGTCGCTGAAGCTCAAGACCGCCGCCTGACCCCCAGGAGCCAACGATGCGCGCCATGCCTCTGGCCGGGTCGAAGGTGGCTGTGCGCGCAGCGCCGCAAGCGCCGCCCGACAGCACTGCGACCATGACAGCCTCACCACCCCTGCACACACCCCGTGCCAAGGCTCTGGGCTGGCTACAGCGCACGCTGTGGTGGCTGGCCTCGGTGGGGCTGTTCGTCGGCATCTGGGAGTTCTGCTGGTGGCAGGGCTGGGCCGACCCGCTGATGCTGCCACCGCCGCACCTGTTCCTGGCCAACCTGCCCGAGCAGTTCAGGTTCTTCGACCCGGTGGGCGCGCGCAGCCTGGCTGAAGAAAGCGGCGGGCTGGTGTCGGTGCTGCTGGTGATGCTGGCCACGTCGCTGCGGGTGATTGCCGGCCTGGCGCTGGGCTTCGTGGGCGCGGTGGCGGTGGGCGTGGCCATCCGCTACTGGGCGGTGTTTGGCAAGCTCACGCTGCCCACCATCACGCTGCTGACGCCGATTTCGCCGGTGGCCTGGCTGCCGGTGGCCATCTTCATCTTCGGCATCGGCAACGTGCCGGCGGTGTTTCTGGTGTTCATCTCGGTGTTCTTCATCATCGTGCTGTCCACGCTGTCGCAGATCGACAGCGTGCCCGCGCCCTACCTGCATGTGGCACGCATCATGGGTGCCAGCAAGCGGCAGATGTTCCGCCACGTCATCCTGCCGGCCATCCTGCCCAGCCTGTTCGTCACGCTGCGCATGAACCTGTTCGCCGCCTGGATGGTGGTGCTGATCGCTGAAGCCGTGGGCGTGGGCTCGGGCCTGGGGCAGATCGTGATGATGGCGCGCAACACCTTCAACGCCAGCCTGGTGTTCTTCACCATGACGTTGATCGGCCTGCTCGGCTTCCTGTTCGACCGCGGCCTGCTGTGGGTGCAGCAGCGTGTGCTGTGGTGGGTGGGCCCGTCGGCCCTGGTGGCGAGGTAGACCATGGCCGACCACATGATCAGCCTGCGCGGCGTGCACAAGGTGTGGAACCCCGGCACACCCAAGGCCCTGACCGCCATCGAAGACCTGAGCCTGGACGTCGCGCCGGGTGAATTCGTCGTGCTGCTGGGGCCCTCGGGCTGCGGCAAGAGCAGCCTGCTGTACCTGGTGGCGGGGCTGGAAGCAGCCACCGCCGGGCAACTGCTGTGCGACGGCCACCCCATCACCGGCCCGGCGCCCGACCGCGGCATGATCTTCCAGGAGGCATCGCTCTACCCCTGGTTGACGATTGCCGACAACGTGAGCTTCGGCCTGAAGCTGCAGGGCCTGGGCGCTGCCGAATGCAAGCAGCGCGCACAAGAGCTGCTGGTGAAGGTGGGCCTGGCCGATGCCGCCGACAAGCGGCCCGATGAACTGTCGGGTGGCATGCGCCAGCGCGCAGCGCTGGCCCGTGCACTGGCCATGCAGCCCAAGGTGCTGCTGATGGACGAGCCGTTTGCTGCGCTCGACATCCAGACCCGCGCCAAGATGCAGGGCCACCTGCAGGACGCCTGGCGCGCCAGCGGTGCCAGCGTGCTGCTGGTCACGCATTCCATCGACGAGGCGCTGGCACTGGCCGACCGCATCGTCGTCTTCACCGCCCGGCCCGGGCGGGTGAAGCAGATCGTGCCGGTGGACCTGCCGCGGCCGCGGTCACCGCGCGATGCGCAGCACATTGCGCTGCATCAGCACCTGGCCGACCTGCTGGCCGATGAAGTGGACCGCGCCTTCCTGGAACAGGAAAGCGCGGCCTGACCCACCAACTGCACCGGCCTGCACGCTGCGCATCCCCAGCCGGCAAGGCCCTGCCTCTTTCCCCATCTTGGAGACACACATGACAACAGCCATGGTCCGCGCCACCTGGGTCGTCACCGGCGTGCAAGACCGCCACCACGCCAACGTCATCAGCGACGGCGCCGTGGTGCATGAAGACGGCAAGATCGTCGCTGTCGGCGCCTTTGTCGACATGCTGGCGCGCTACCCAACAGCAGCCGTCACCCACCATGCGCGGCACATGCTGCTGCCCGGCTTCGTCAACAGCCACCACCATGTCGGCCTGACGCCGCTGCAGCTGGGCTCGCCCGACTATGCGCTGGAGCTGTGGTTTGCCAGCCGCATGTCGGCGCGCGATGTCGATATGTACATGGACACGCTGTACTCGGCCTTCGAGATGGTGGCCTCGGGCATCACCTGCGTGCAGCACATCCACGGCTGGATACGCGGCACGCTGGAGCATGTGCACGGTGCGTCCAGCGCGGTATTGCGCGCCTACCAAAGCATCGGCATGCGGGCGTCGTACTGCTACGCGGTGCGTGAGCAGAACCGGCTGGTCTATGAAGACGACGCCACCTTCTGCGCCAGCCTGCCGCCCGAGATCGGCGGCCCGCTGGCCGACAACCTGAAGCAGGCCACGCTGAGCATGGCCGAGCACCTGCAGCTCTACACCCAGCTGCGCCAGGAGAACCAGGGCCAGAGCCTGACACGCATCCAGCTGGCGCCAGCCAATTTCCACTGGGTGACCGATGACGGCCTGATGACGCTGGTCGAACGCGCCAAGGCCGACCAGGTGCCGCTGCACATGCACCTGCTGGAGACCGTGTACCAGAAGGAATACGCCCGCCGCCGCACCGGCACCACCGCCGTCAAGCATCTGCACAAGCTGGGCGCCCTGGGCCCCGACATGACGCTGGGCCATGCCGTGTGGCTGACCGGGGAAGACGTGGACATCGTGGCGCACACCATGACCTGCGTGTGCCACAACTGCAGCAGCAACTTCCGCCTGCGCAGCGGCGTGGCGCCCATCAATGCGCTGGCGAAGAAGGGCGTCACCATCGGCATGGGGCTGGACGAAGCCGGCATCAATGAAGACCGCGACATGCTGCTGGAGATGAAGCTGGCCCTGCATTCCCACCGCGTGCCCGGCATGGACGACGACGACGTGCCCACCGTGCCGCAAGTGCTGCGCATGGCCAGCGAGCATGGCGCGCGGACCACCGCCTTCCGCGGCCAGATCGGCCGGCTGGAGCCCGGCATGTTGTTCGACGCCGTGGCGGTGGACTTCCACGCCGCCACCTGGCCGTTCCAGGACGCCGACATCCCGCCGCTGGACGCGCTGATGCAGCGTGCCACCACCCGGCATGTGGACACGGTGTACGTGGGCGGCGACCCCATTTACGCCCAGGGCCGCTTCAAGCACATCGACCGCGACAAGGTGCTGGCCGACATCGCCGAACAGTTGTCACGCCCGCGCAGCGCCGACGAGGAGAAGCGGCGCGCCTTGTCCAAGGCAGTGTTCCCGCATGTCAAGAGCTTCTACGCCAACTACCTGGACAGCGAGCCGACGCGGCAGCCGCATTACGCGCCGTCGTCGAAGACCTGAGGGCGTGCCGGCGGGTGCGCTGGCTCGCGTATCCTTGATGCACCTTTGAGGATGCACCATGCACACCATCACCGCCGTCATCCGCGCCAAGCCCGGCCAAGACCAGACCCTGCGTGACGCCTTGCTGGTGGTGGCCGACAACGTGCAGCGCAACGAGCCGGGCACCATCAGCTTCTTCATCTCGCAAGACCCGGTGAACCCCTGCGTGTTCACCACGCATGAACGCTTTGTGGACCAGGCGGCGATGGACCTGCACAACAACTCGGCCACCGTGGCCGCCTTCTTCGGCATCGCACAGCCCATCCTCGATGGCGATGTGGTGCTGGTGACGGCGCTGGAAGTCTCGGCCAAGGCCTGAGAGCGCCCACAAACCTGCCGCTTCGCGTCAGGCGCTGCCGTAGTGGGTTTCGAATCGCTGCCGCAGTTCACGCTTGAGCAGCTTGCCACTGGGGTTCTTGGGCAGGCTGTCGACGAAGACAACGGCCTTGGGTGTCTTGAAGTGCGCCAGCTGGCTGGCGCAGTGGGCGATGACCTGGGCTTCGCTCAGGTCGGCATCGGGTTTGGGCACCACCACCGCCGTGACCGCTTCGATCCAGCGCGGGTGCGGCAGGCCCACCACCGCCACCTCGCTGACGCCGGCCAGGCGGTACAACGCCTCTTCCACCTCGCGGCTGGCCACGTTCTCGCCACCGGTCTTGATCATGTCCTTCTTGCGGTCGACCACGCTGATGTAGCCCTCGTCGTCCACCGTGGCCAGGTCGCCACTGTGGAACCAGCCGCCGGCAAACGCGGCCTCGGTGCGCTCGGGGTCGTGGAAGTAGCCCAGCAGCAGTTGCGGGCTGCGGTGCACGATCTCGCCGATTTCGCCGGGCGCCACGTCGTTCATCTGGTCATCGACCACCCGGGTCTCGACATTGATCGCCGGCTTGCCGGCCGAGCCGGGCTTGCGCAGCTGGTCTTCGGGCTTGAGCACCGTGGCCAACGGGGCGATCTCGGTCTGGCCGTAGAAGTTCCAGATGCGCATCTGCGGGATGCGCTCGATCAGCTCGCGCATCACCGCCACCGGCATGATGGACGCGCCGTAATAGCCCTTGCGCAGGCTGCTCAGGTCGTGCTGGGCAAACAGCGGGCTGCGCAGCACCGCAATCCACACCGTGGGCGGCAGGAAGAACTGGCTGACCCGGTGCTGCGCCACCAGCGGCAGCAGGTGTTCGGGCGTGGGCTTGGCGGTGATGATGCTGGTGCTGCCCAGGTAGACGCTGGGGCCCAGGAACACATCGAGCTGGGCGCAGTGGTAGAGCGGCAGCGCATGCAGCACGGTGTCGCCCTCGGCCATCTCGCCTTCGATGATGCAGCTGACGTACTGGTCGATCACCGCGCCGTGGGTCAGCATCGCGCCCTTGGGCAGGCTTTCGGTGCCGCTGGTGTAGACGATCTGCAGCAGGTGGTGGCTGTTGAACGTGGGCTCGGGGCAGGGGTGGGTGGCCAGGTCGGTGGCGGCCAGGATGTCGAAGTTCAGGCAGCCGTCAGGGCAGGTGCTGGGCTCTTCGGCCGGCAGCCACAGGAAGCGGTTGATCTGGGTGTCGCGCTGGGCAGCGGCCCGGCCCAGCGCATGCAGGCCGCTGTCCACAGCCAGCAGCTTTACCCCGGCGTGGCGCAGGATGTAGCCCGCCTCGTCGGCATTGAGCATGAAGTTCACCGGCACCATCACCGCGCCCAGCCGGGCCAGTGCAAAACGCAGTGCGGCAAAGCCATGGCTGTTTCGCGCCAGCACGCCCACGTGTTCGCCCTGGGCCACGCCCTGGGCATGCAGGCCGGCCGCCAGACGGCTGACCAGGGTGTCGAATTCCTTCCAGGTCCAGCAGGTGCTGCCGCAGAGGATGCCGGGCTTGTTGGGCAGCCGGGCGGCGGTGCGGTGCAGCAGGTCCGACAGGGTCTGGCGGCGCAAGGCGGGGTGGGCGACGTTCATGTGGGGTCTCCGGTCAGTGGGTCAGGCCACCAGCAGCGTGGCCAGCTGGCGTGCATCGGTCAGGCCGCCCAGCGCGGCCTGCAGTGCCTGGGCGTGCTGCGGCGACACTGCGCGCGGCGCGGCGGTGGCGGCATAAGCCAGGCAATCGCCAAAGCGGGCCTGGTGCTGGGCCTCGGCCAGGCCGGCGCCCGGGTAGCCTGGCGCGGTGTCCAGGCAGGCCTGCAGCAGGCGGCAGTCGGTGGTGGTGATGGCCAGGTCAACCGCCGTGTGGCCGCGCGCGTCCAGCGCAGGGTCGGCCAGCACGGTGATGCGCTGCAGCAGCGGCAGCAGGGACGCATCAGCCACCCGCGCAGGCTCGAAGTGGGCCAGCTGCGGCCGGCCCCGCTGCAGCGCATTGGCCACGCACCAGGCCGCGCTGAACTGCGCATCCACACGCGGGTTGGCGCCGATCTTGAATGGCTGGCCCACCAGGCGGTGGGCATAGGGTGGCAGCCGCACGGTGGCGCTGGCCACAGCGTCGGCCTGCAGCTGGTGCTGCGCAGCCAATTGCAGCACCAGGGCGGTGACGCCTTGCGTGACACCGCAGCTGGGGAACTGCTTGAACATCACCCGGTCGAGCTGCCAGGCCTGGCCCAGCCGGCAGCAGGGCCGCGCCCAGATGCGGGCCGGGGGCCACGGCGTCGCAATAGTCAAGCGCGCGGCACAGCGTGGCGTTGAACTGGGCAGCGGCGGCCGCCGGCAACTTGTCGCCGAACACCAGCAGCGTGGCCTGGGGCGCGCCGCCACGTTCTTGCAGCAGGCGACGCAGCGCGGCAATGCCGTCTTCGCCCGCACCGGCCAGCGCCGTGCCGGCCACGGCACGCACGATGTGGTGCACCGTGCGCCGGGCGTCGGCCGGCACCGCAGCGGGCGCTTGCTGCACCACGAAGCGGGCGAGTTGCTGCTCGGGCGTTGGCTGTTCAGCGGTGATCGGCATCGGGCAGAGACAGGCGGTTGCACGGATGCCATCGTCGCTGGCCAGCGGCGGCAGCGCCAGCGGGTCAGCCCGCACCCTGGCGCGGCCCGGCACCGGGCGTGATGGCGGTGGCGCTGAGCTGCTCGACCCAGCGCACCAGCTCGCTGACGCTGGCCTCGGGCCCGGCGGCGCGTGCGGCGGCCTGCCACAGCTGCTGGCCCAGGCCGGCCAGCGGCGCGGCGGTGCCGGTCTCCCGCGCCAGGGTGTTGGCGATGCCCATGTCCTTGAGCATCAGCGCCAGCTTGAACGGGTCGTCGAAGCTGCGGCTCAGGATGCGCTGGCGGATGTGGTTCTGGGTGATCCAGCTCTGGCCGGTGCTTTCATTGAGCACGTCGACCATGGCAGCCGGGTCCAGCCCGTAGCGCTTGCCGATCACCAGGCCCTCGGCCGTGGCACTGAACGTGACCGCGGTGATCAGGTTGTTGATGCACTTCATCGCATGGCCGCTGCCCACGTCGCCCAGGTGGAACAC
>JARXAJ010000190.1 GCA_029865965.1 Aquabacterium sp. | reverse complement strand
ATGTTCTGTGCCAGGTTGCCCTTGGGCCCCTGAACCAGCTCGAAGCTGACCTTGCTGCCCTGCTTCAGGGTGCGAAAGCCTTCCATCTCGATGGCAGAGAAGTGCGCGAACACGTCCGGGCCGCCTTCTTCCGGCTCGATGAACCCGAAGCCCTTTGCATCGTTGAACCATTTCACTGTGCCGATAAACATCTTGTACTCCAGCATCTCCCCGGGGAGGGGGGAGTGAAATGATTCTGGGAATCAGGCGAGTGGAGCGTCAAGGCGGAGAACTGGACCAACTTGGGTCGTGTTTCCCCTACAGGTTGCCGACGCAGGCGCTTCTGCATGGCGCTGGGGCGGCCAATGGGCTATCAGTGCGGATCACAGGGCGCTTTTCAGGCCTTGCAACGGCGTCAAAGAACGCAATATCCCACCCAGCACCTTGGCGAACTGCCGCAATGCATAGAATGGACCATGCCATCAGAAGAGCCACCATCGCCACCGCCGAAACCACCCGCCCAGCCGCGCCGCGGCGACAGCGGCGCGGTGGTGGTCGAGCGCAAGACGGCGCGTACCAAACCACCACAGCTCTACCAGGTGGTGCTGCTCAACGACGACTACACCCCGATGGAATTCGTGGTGATGGTGTTGCAGCAGTACTTCCGGCGTGACCTCGAATCGGCCACGTTGATCATGTTGAAAATCCACCACGAAGGACGTGGCGTCTGCGGTGTCTACACCAAGGACGTTGCGGCCACCAAGGTTGAACTCGTACTCGCCGCGGCGCGCCGCGCCGGGCATCCGCTGCAGTGCATTATGGAGGCCGCATGATTGCGCAAGAACTGGAAGTCAGCCTGCACATGGCGTTCGTCGAGGCGCGCCAGCAGCGCCATGAGTTCATCACCGTCGAGCACTTGCTGCTGGCGTTGCTGGACAACCCTTCCGCAGCCGAGGTGTTGAAGGCTTGTGCCGCCAACATCGACGACCTGCGCAAGAGCCTCACCACCTTCATCAAGGAAAACACGCCCACCGTCGGCGGCACCGAGGAGGTGGACACCCAGCCCACGCTCGGCTTCCAACGGGTGATCCAGCGCGCCATCATGCATGTGCAAAGCACAGGCAGCGGCAAGAAGGAAGTGACCGGGGCCAATGTGCTGGTGGCGATCTTCGGCGAGAAGGATTCGCATGCGGTGTACTACCTGCACCAGCAGGGCGTCACCCGTCTGGACGTGGTGAACTTCATCGCCCACGGCATCAAGAAGAGTGAGCCGCCCGAAGCACCCAAGGGCAGCAGCGAGCCCGGCAGCAGCGAGGGCAGCGAGAAGGAAGAAGCCGGCGGCGACAGCAAGGGCTCGCCGCTGGACCAGTTCACCCAGAACCTGAACCAGCTGGCCAAAGACGGCAAGATCGACCCGCTGATCGGCCGCGACCATGAGGTCGAGCGCGTCATCCAGATCCTTTGCCGCCGCCGCAAGAACAACCCGCTGCTGGTCGGCGAGGCCGGCGTGGGCAAGACTGCCATCGCCGAGGGCCTGGCCTGGCGCATCACCCAGGGCGACGTGCCCGAGGTGCTGGCATCGTCGATCGTCTACTCGCTCGACATGGGCGCGCTGCTGGCCGGCACCAAGTACCGCGGCGACTTCGAGCAACGCCTGAAGGGCGTGCTCAAGCAGCTGAAGGACCAGCCCAGCGCGGTGCTGTTCATCGACGAGATCCACACGCTGATCGGCGCCGGTGCGGCGTCGGGCGGAACGCTGGATGCGTCCAACCTGCTCAAGCCTGCGCTGAGCAATGGCTCGATGAAGTGCATCGGCGCCACCACCTTCACCGAATACCGCGGCATCTTCGAGAAGGACGCTGCGCTGTCACGCCGCTTCCAGAAGGTCGATGTGGTCGAGCCGTCGGTCGAGCAGACGGTCGAGATCCTGAAGGGCCTGAAGAGCCGCTTCGAGGACCACCACAACGTGAAATACGCGCTGGGCGCGCTGCAGGCCGCGGCTGAGTTGTCGGCCAAGTTCATCAACGACCGCCACTTGCCCGACAAGGCGATCGACGTGATCGACGAGGCCGGCGCCGCGCAACGCATCCTGCCCAAGAGCAAGCAGAAGAAGACCATCACCCGCAACGAGGTGGAAGAGATCGTGGCCAAGATCGCGCGCATTCCGCCCGCTTCGGTCAGCAACGATGACCGCGGCAAGTTGAAGAGCCTGGACCGTGACCTGAAGAGCGTGGTGTTCGGGCAAGAGCCAGCCATCGACGCGCTGGCTGCCGCCATCAAGATGGCGCGCTCCGGCCTGGGCAAGCCCGACAAGCCCATCGGCAGCTTCTTGTTCAGCGGCCCCACGGGCGTGGGCAAGACCGAGGTGGCCAAACAACTGGCCTACATCCTGGGCATCGAGCTGATCCGCTTCGACATGTCCGAGTACATGGAGCGCCATGCAGTCAGCCGGCTCATCGGCGCGCCCCCCGGCTATGTGGGCTTCGACCAGGGCGGTCTGCTGACCGAGGCTGTCACCAAGAAGCCGCATTGCGTGCTGTTGCTCGACGAGATCGAGAAGGCCCACCCCGACGTCTACAACGTGCTGCTGCAGGTGATGGACCATGGCAGCCTGACCGACAACAACGGGCGCAAGGCCGACTTCCGCAACGTCATCATCATCATGACGACCAATGCGGGTGCCGAGACGATGAACAAGTCGACCATCGGCTTCACCAACTCGCGCGAGCAAGGCGACGAGATGGCCGACATCAAGCGCATGTTCACGCCCGAGTTCCGCAACCGGCTCGACGCCACGGTCAGCTTCCGCGCGCTGGATGAATCCATCATCCTGCGGGTGGTCGACAAGTTCCTGCTGCAGCTGGAAAGCCAGCTCGGCGAGAAGAAGGTGGATGTCACCTTCACCGACGCGCTTCGCAAGCACCTGGCCAAGAAGGGCTTCGACCCGCTGATGGGCGCCCGCCCAATGCAGCGTCTGATCCAGGACACCATCCGCCGTGCCCTGGCCGACGAACTGCTGTTCGGCCGCTTGGTCGATGGTGGCCGTCTGACGGTGGATGTGGATGCCGAAGGCCAGGTGCAGCTCGACATCCTGCCGCCCAAGAAAAACGACAAGACCAAGGCCGAACCCGCCCCGGCTTAATCCACCCACCCCCGAAGCGCCTGCGGCGTCCTTGCCTCAGCCCCCCAAGGGGGCGCCCACAGTGGGTTCCACGGGCCCACTTGGTCAAGGCGTGTGTTTGGCAGGGTCTTGACGGAAATAGCGCGCCAGCAACCTGTACAGATCGGGGTGCTCGGCGCGCAGTTCATTGGGGCTGACGAAGAAGGTCTCGCTGGAGACGGCGAAGAATTCTTCAGGCCCGTGCGCGCCGTAGGGGTCGAGCAGGGTGTCGTAGCCGCAGGCCACCTGCTCGCCCAGCCGGTCATAGGCCGGCATCAGCACCGCCAGCCAGTCGCGCCGGGCCTGGGCGGTGGGCAGCGGCGGCACGCCGTCGGCCACCCCGTCTCCCATGTCCAGCACATGGGCGAACTCATGGATCACCACGTTGTAGCCTGACGCGGCCGTCTCGCCGGCATCGGCCACGTCGCGCCAGCTCAGCATCACCGGGCCGCCTTCCATGGCTTCTCCGGCAAGCACCTCGTCGTAGGCATGCACCACGCCGTCGTCGTCGGTCACCTCACGGCGTGCCACCACTTCGTCGGGGTTCACCACGATGCCGACAAAGCTGCTGTACGGCGCCAAGCCGAAGCGCAGCACCGGCAGCACCGCCTGGGCGGCAATGCACACCGCCATCGCATCGTCCACCACCAGGCCATCGGTGCCGGTGAATTCCTTCTGGTCGAGGAACAGGCTGGCCAGGCGGCGCAGCTCGGCCAGATCGGTATCGCTGCGCCCGGCCAGGAAGGGCAGGCGCGCCAACGTCAGCTGCCACAGCACATCGGGGATGGCGCGCCGCGCCAGCACACGGGCCTCGCGGCTGGCCTGCCAGCGCCGCAGCAGGGCCTTCATGCCGCCAGGTCCAGCACCTGCAGGCCGGCGGCAGTCAGGCGCAGGGCCCGGGCGCGTGGCGCCCCGTGGTCGAAGTCCCAATCACCCAGCACATGGCGCGTGCCGCCACCGGGCAGCGCGTGCGTGGCCGGGCGGTGGGTGTGGCCGTGGACCAACGCCTGGCAGCCCGCCGCCGCCAGCCACCGGGCTGCCTCGTTGTCGTCGACATCGCTCCAGTGCGTCGGGCCCAGATCGGCCTGGTGGGCAGCGCTGGCGTCGCGCATGGCGCGGGCCTGGCGTTCCCGCTCGGCCAGCGGCTGGGCCAGAAAGGCCTGCTGCCAGGCCGGGCTGCGCACCTGTTGGCGGAACTGCTGGTACGCGGTGTCGTCCAGGCACAGGGCATCCCCATGCGCCAGCAGCCAGCGCTGGCCGAAGGCCTGCAGCACCGTGGGGTCAGCCAGCCGCTGCAGGCCGGTGGCGGCCAGCAGGGCATCGCCGACCAGGAAGTCGCGGTTGCCCGGCAGGAAGTACACCGCCCGCTGTGCACTGGCGGCGCGCAGCACGGCCACACAGTCGGCCGCAAAGCCGCTGTCAGCCGCGTCATCGCCCACCCACACCTCGAACAGGTCGCCGAGGACGAGTACCGCATCGGCCGACGTGGTCAGCAGGTGCGCCCGCCAGGCGGCAAAGGTGCACGGCATGTCGGCATGCAGGTGCACATCCGACAGCAGATCGATGCAGCGCCAGGCCGGGCTGGCCTGCAGGGCAGCAAAGGCCGGCAGGCTGGCGGCCATGGCGGGGTCAGCCTTTCAGGCGACCTCGACTGCCTTGAGGATCACCACGTCGTTGGTCGGCACGTCGTCGTGGCCGCCTTTGCGGCCGGTGGCCACGCGCTCGATGGCGTCGACCACCTCGGTGCCGGCCACCACCTTGCCGAACACCGCATAGCCCCAGCCCTGCGCGCTTTCGCTGCGGAAGTTGAGAAAGTCGTTGTCGGTGCCGTTGATGAAGAACTGCGCGGTGGCCGAATGTGGCGCGCTGGTGCGCGCCATGGCCAGGGTGTACTTGTTGTTCTTCAGGCCGTTGTTGGCCTCGTTCTGGATTTCGGCGCCGGTGGGCTTCTGCTTCATGCCGGGCTGGAAGCCGCCGCCCTGGACCATGAAGCCCTTGATCACGCGGTGGAAGATGGTGCCGTCGTAGTGGCCCTTGGCCACATAGGACAGGAAGTTGGCCACGGTGGCCGGCGCCTTGGCGTCGTCCAGCTCGATGCGCAGGGTGCCCGCGCTGGTGGTCATCTCGACGAACTTGCTCATGTCATTTCTCCTGGAGGGTGGCTTGCTTGATCACGACCGGCGTGACCGGCACATTCTGGTACGGGCCCTTGTTGCCCACGGGCACCATGCGGATCTTGTCGACGACGTCCATGCCGTCGATGACCTTGCCGAACACCGCATAGCCGCCGCCGGCGGTGTCGAGCCGCGGGTTGTCGACCACATTGATGAAGAACTGCGACGTGGCCGAATCGGGCACGCCGGTACGGGCCATGGCCAGCGTACCGCGCAGGTTCGACAGGCCGTTGCCAGCCTCCAGCGCGATGGGCGCGCGGGTGGGCTTTTCCTGCAAGTCGGCGCCCATGCCGCCGCCCTGGATCATGAAGCTGTCGATCACCCGGTGGAACACCGTGCCGTTGTAGTGGCCGGCCTTCACATACTGCACGAAATTGGCCACGCTCTTGGGCGCCTTGGCGGCGTCGAGCTCGACGGTGATGTCGCCCGCCGAGGTGGCGAGCTTGACCTTTTGCGCCAGTGTGGCCAGCGGCATGGCCAGGGTGCTGGCCAGAACGATGGCCAGGGCCAGTGACTTCATGTGGGGGCTCCTTGACAGGTGGTGGTGTGGCCGGGGCACAGGTCAGCGCAAGGCTGCCAGATCACGCGCCAGCCGCAGCTTGGTCTGCAGCAATGGCCCGCTGCGCGGGCCGGTTGCCGATTCATAGGCACGCTGGGCCAGGCGCACGAACACATCGCCCAGGTTCTCATGCGCGGTGCGGTAGGCCGGGTCGAGCCGCAGAGCGGTTTCAAGCAGGCTGCGGGCCCGGTCGAGCTGGCCGCCGGCGGCCTGCAGCACCGCCAGGTTGTTGTAGGGCTCGGGCAGCTCGGGGAATTCTTCGGTCATGCGCTCGAGCAGGCGTGCGGCCTGGGCGGTCTGGCCGGATTCAGATGCCAGCACGGCCTGCAGAAAGCGCAACGGCGCATCGTCTGGGCGCTGGGCCAGCGCCTGGTCCAGCTGCTGCACGGCCAGGCGGGTTTCGCCGCTGCGGTATTGGCGCTCGATGTCTGCCGCTGTCAGCGGGCCAGCGGCCGCTGCCGGCAACCCGGCCAGCAGCAAGCCAACAAGCAGGCCGGCCAGCAGCGCGCAGCGGCCCACAGGCAAGGGCCTGGCGGGGCGGAAACAGGCAGGTTGGAGGGGCTGGTGGGCGACCAAGGACGGACCAGTGGGGGGGTTCTGGAGCAGGCTGACGATGGGGCAGCAGCCACTGGCTCGCCGCTATACTGAATTGATTGTATCGACGCCAGGCGGGCGTTCCGGCTCACCAACATGCCGGCCCTGTCCGCATCTTGAAGGCGTTGCGCGCGATCCCCCATCCACTGTTTTCAGGCTGCCTGCGGGCAGCCGAATTTCGTTTCGGCCGATGACCCTGCGCCTGTTCAATTCGCTGACCCGTCGCCTCGAGTCCTTCACGCCGCTGGTGCCAGGCCAGGTCCGCATGTACGTGTGCGGCATGACCATCTACGACCTTTGCCACATGGGCCATGCGCGCATGATGATGGCCTTCGACGTGGTGGCGCGCTGGCTGGCCGCCAGCGGTTATGCGGTGACTTATGTGCGCAACATCACCGACATCGATGACAAGATCATCAGGCGGGCGCTGGAGCGCGGGATCACCATCCGCGCCCTGACCGACGAGATGATTGCCGCGATGCGCGACGACCTGGCCGCCATCGGCACCTTGCCGCCGACCCATGAACCGCGCGCCACAGACTATGTGCCGCAGATGCTGGCGATGATCCGCATGCTGGAAGACAAGGGCCTGGCCTACAGGGCCGACGGCGGCGACGTCAACTTCGCCGTGCGCAAGTTCGCCGGGTACGGCAAGCTGTCGGGCAAGAGCATCGAAGACCTGCGCGCCGGCGAACGCGTGGCCGTGGGCGACGACAAGCGCGACCCGCTGGACTTCGTGCTTTGGAAGGCCGCCAAGCCCGACGAGCCCGATGATGCCAAATACGGTGGCGACTACGGCCCCGGCCGCCCCGGCTGGCACATCGAATGCTCGGCCATGGGCTGCGCGCTGCTGGGTGAGCGCTTCGACATCCACGGCGGCGGCCAGGATCTGCAGTTCCCGCACCACGAGAACGAAATCGCACAGAGCGAGGGCGCCTTTGGCCACCAGCATGTCAATGTCTGGCTGCACAACGGCTTTCTCAACGTCGACAACGAGAAGATGTCCAAGAGCCTGGGCAACTTCTTCACCATCCGCGATGTGCTCAAGAAGTTCGACGGCGAGACGCTGCGGTTCTTCTTCCTGCGCACCCACTACCGCAGCCCCTTCAACTTCAGCGACCAGGGCCTGGATGACGCGCGCACCGCGCTGCGCCGGCTGTACACCGCACTCGATGGCATCAGCCTGCCCACCGACAACACCGCCATCGACTGGGCACAGCCGCAGGCGGCTGCCTTCAGGGTGGCGATGGACGACGACTTCAATACGCCCGGTGCGCTGGCGGTGCTGTTCGAACTGGCCAACGACCTGAACCGCAGCCGCGCCGTGGCCACCGCTTTGCTGCTGCGGGCGCTGGCTGGCACGTTGTGCGTGCTGCAGCAGCCACCGCGTCTGTTTCTGCAGGCTGCGCTGGGCGGCAGCGGGCTGGACGAAGCCACCATCACCCAGCACATCGCCGCGCGCGCCGCCGCCAAGGCCGCCAAGAACTTCGCTGAGGCCGACCGCATCCGCCAGCATCTGGCGAGCCAGGGCGTCGAGTTGAAGGATTCGCCGGCCGGCACCATCTGGGTGCGGTCCTGACCGTGCCCAAGCACGTGCCCCCGGGCGAGACGCCCGCCGACCCCTGTGAACCTGCTGTGCCGGCGCCCGCGCCAGCCATGGACGCCGCCGAGCACGCCGTGGTCACCATCACGCCCGATTACTGGGACGACGCCTGCCGCCACCTGTCCAAGCGCGACCGGGTGATGAAGAAGCTGATCCCGAAGTTTGGCGGGGCGCGGCTGCAGAGCCGGGGCGACGCGTTCACCACACTGGCCCGGTCGATCGTCGGCCAGCAGATCAGTGTGAAGGCGGCACAGTCGGTCTGGGACCGGTTTGCCAGCTTGGTCGGTGGGCCGTCCAGCCGGCTGATGCCCGCAGCAGTGCTGGCACTGGACACGCCCACCTTGCGCAGCGCCGGCCTGTCGGCGCGCAAGGCCGAGTACTTGGGCGACCTGGCCCGGCACTTCGAGTCGGGCGCGGTGCATGTGCCGCAGTGGCAGCAGATGGACGACGAGGCCATCATCGACGAGCTGGTGGCCATCCGTGGCATCGGCCGCTGGACGGCCGAGATGTTCCTGATCTTCCACCTGATGCGGCCCAACGTGCTGCCGCTGGACGACCTGGGCCTGATCAAAGGCATCAGCCAGGGCTATTTCAGCGGCGAGCCGGTCAGCCGTGCCGAAGCGCGCGAGGTGGGCGAGGCCTGGGCGCCGTACCGGTCGGTGGCCACCTGGTACGTCTGGCGCAGCCTGGACCCGCTGCCGGTAGACTATTGAGCGTCAAGACAGCACACTGGGCGCATGAGCAAACGACACTTCCTTGACTTTGAGCAGCCGATCGCGGATTTGGAGACCAAGATCGACGAGTTGCGCTTTGTGCAGAGCGAGTCCGCCGTCGACATCTCCGAGGAGATCGGCCGTCTCGACAAGAAAAGCCAGCAACTGGCCAAGGACATCTACAGCAACCTGTCGCCCTGGCAGGTCACGCAGATCGCGCGCCATCCGCAGCGGCCCTATACGCTGGACTACGTCAGCGAGATCTTCACCGACTGGCAAGAGCTGCACGGCGACCGCGCCTTCGCCGACGACAACTCCATCGTCGGCGGCCTGGCCCGCTTCAATGGCCAGGCCTGCATGGTGATCGGCCACCAGAAGGGGCGCGACACCAAAGAGCGCGGTTTGCGCAACTTCGGCATGAGCCGGCCCGAGGGCTACCGCAAGGCCTTGCGCCTGATGAAGCTGGCCGAGAAATTCGGTCTGCCTCTGTTCACCTTCGTCGACACGCCAGGCGCCTACCCCGGCATCGGCGCCGAGGAGCGCGGCCAGTCAGAAGCCATCGGCCGCAACATCTTCGAGATGGCGCAGCTTGAAGTGCCGATCATCGTCACCATCATTGGCGAAGGCGGCTCGGGTGGCGCCCTGGCCATCAGCGTGGGCGACCAGGTGCTGATGCTGCAATTCAGCGTCTATTCGGTCATCTCCCCCGAGGGCTGTGCGTCCATCCTGTGGAAGACCAGCGAGCGCGCCAGCGACGCCGCCGAGGCCCTCGGCATCACCGCCCACCGCCTGAAGGCCCTGGGCATGATCGACAAGGTGGTCAGCGAGCCTGTGGGCGGCGCCCACCGTGACACGCGCCAGATGGCCTCGCAGCTCAAGCGCGGGCTGGTTGACGCGCTGCGCCAGGTCAGCGACCTCAAGCCCAAGGACCTGCTGAACCGCCGCTACGACCGGCTGCAGGCCTACGGCCGCTTTGCCGACACCAAGGACCGCTGATCCCTCGCCTGCGGCTGGCGCCACCGTGGCGGTGGCTTTCAGCGGCGGGCGTGATTCTCTGGCCTTGCTGCATGCCACCTGCCGTGCCGCCCAGGCGTTGGGCCTGCAGGTTGCTGCGCTGCACATCCACCATGGTCTGCTGCCCGAGGCCGATGCCTGGCTGCTGCGCGCCCGCCGCCTGTGCGCCCGCTGGCGCCGTCAGGGCTGGCCCGTCACGCTGCAATGGGCAAGGTTGAGCGGCCAGCCTGCACCGGGCGACAGCCTGGAAGCCTGGGCCCGCGCCGGCCGCCATGCCGCGCTGGTGCAGTTGGCGCAGCAGGCCGGTGCCAGCCTGCTGCTGCTGGCCCACCACCGGCGAGACCAGGCCGAGACCTTCATCCTGCAGGCCCTGCGCGGGGGTGCACCGGCCGGCCTGTCGGCCATGCCGCGGCAGATCCAGCGCGCCGGGCTGGTCTGGGCCCGGCCCTGGCTGGACCAGCCACGCAGCGCCATCGAGGCCTATCTGCATCGCTACCGGCTGCAGCCGGTGGACGACCCGTCCAATGCCGATGCCCGGCTGGCCCGTAACCGCCTGCGGTTGCAGGTGTGGCCGGCGCTGGAAGCGGCCTTCGGCCATGCCGAGACCAGCCTGGCCGCAGCGGCCCAGCGAGCGCAGGAGGCGCGTGCCGCCTTGGACGAACTGGCGGCGCAAGACCTGGCGCCGCTGGTGGGTGCTGACGGCCGGCTGGCGGTGGCCGGGTGGCGCAACCTGTCTGCCGCCCGGCAGGCCAATGCGGTGCGGGCCTGGTGGGCCGCGCAGGCCGGCCACAGTGCGCCGCAGGCGCTGGTGGTGCGCCTGCTGCATGAAGTGCGGCCCAAGGGCGTGGCGCGGTGGCCAGCCGGCGGTGGCTGGCAGTGCGCCCTGGCCGGCGGCTGCTTGCGGGTGGTCGGCCCGCCCGGGCCGGCGGGCTAAAATCGAGGGCTGCGCACCAGGGCCGCGCCAAGCCTGACTTTGTACCGAGATGTTCTGTCGCGGCCAGTCGGGCACCGATGGAGCCCCGCCAAATGTCCTGCACCACCCCACAACCATGGCATTGATCGTTCACAAGTACGGCGGCACGTCGATGGGTTCGCCCGAGCGCATCCGCAACGTCGCCAAGCGCGTGGCCAAATGGGCCCGTGCCGGCCACCAGATGGTGGTCGTTCCTTCCGCGATGAGCGGTGAGACCAACCGGCTGCTCGGCCTGGCAAAGGAGCTGCAGCCCGCCCAGCTGGACGCCGCTGCGATGCGTGAGCTGGATGCGATTGCCGCCACCGGCGAGCAAGTCAGCGTGGGCCTGCTGGCCCTGGCGCTGCAGGCCGAAGGGCAGCCGGCTGTCAGCTACGGCGGCTGGCAGGTGCCGATCCAGACCGACAGCACCTTCACCAAGGCCCGCATCGAGGCGATCGACCACACCAAGGTGCGCGCCGATCTGGCCGCAGGCAAGGTGGTGATCATCACCGGCTTTCAGGGTGTGGATGCGCACGGCAACGTCACCACGCTGGGCCGTGGCGGCAGCGACACCTCGGCCGTGGCCGTGGCCGCGGCGATGCAGGCTGACGAGTGCCTGATCTACACCGACGTCGACGGCGTCTACACCACCGACCCGCGCGTGGTCCCCGAGGCCCGCCGCATGCACACCATCAGCTTCGAAGAGATGCTGGAGATGGCCAGCCTGGGCAGCAAGGTGCTGCAGATCCGGTCGGTTGAATTCGCCGGCAAGTACCGTGTGCCGCTGCGTGTGCTGTCGAGCTTCACGCCCTGGGACATCGACATCACCGAAGAAGCCCGCTCCGGCACCCTGATCACTTTTGAGGAAGACGAGAAAATGGAACAAGCGGTCGTCTCAGGCATCGCGTTCAACCGCGACGAAGCCAAGTTCACCGTGGTCGGCGTGCCCGACAAGCCGGGCATTGCCTATCAGATCCTGGGTGCGGTGGCCGCGGCCAACATCGACGTGGACGTGATCGTGCAGAACGTGTCGCACGACGGCCGCACCGACTTCAGCTTCACCGTGCACC
>JARXAJ010000178.1 GCA_029865965.1 Aquabacterium sp. | reverse complement strand
CTGCCGTGCTGGTGGGTGCGGTGGGTGTCACGGCCTGGGACATCGTGTCTGCCGGCCGTGGCCTGGCGCAGATGCGGCCGGCCACGCCGGAGCTTCGGGACTTCCCGGCCCTGACGCGGGTGCCGCTGCTGCCGCAGAAGTACCAGAACCCCGACCTGCAGCGGGCCCTCAAGCCCAGCGAGGACCGCCTGCTGCGCGCCGTGCAGAACATCGCGATCTTCGAGAACGCCCGCGCTGAGCCCACGCTGCGCGCCGCGCCGGCTGCGGTGCAGGCTGTCGTGGCCGGTTCAACGGCCGCGCAGGCCGGCCTGCAGCCAGGCGATGTGCTGCGCACCGTCAACGACAAGGAGGCAGGCTTTGTCTGGGATGTGTACAAGCAGGCCACCGAGCGGCCCGTGCGCCGGCTGGAACTGGCGGTGCAGCGCGGTGCCGATGTGCTGGCCGTGTCCCTGGACCTGCCGGCCGGTGAGCAGTTCGACATGACCAACCTCGGCTTGCTGTTCGCTGTGCCGTCCAGTGCGCGCTTCATCGGCAACACCGACACGGCCCGCATCGCTGCGCAGTTGCGACAGGCTTACCTGGAGCCTTTGCCGATGGAAGAGCAGGGGGCCTACACCGAGGGCCTGCTGATGCTGAGCAACGCACTGGTGAGCAACCTGCGCACCCTGCAGGCGGCCGCCCCCGGCTCGGGCGCGTACCTGCGCAGTGAAGAACTGCTCGTCTGGTACCACCGCCAGCACCACGAGGCCCAAAGCGCCTTCCGCATCGGCCTGGTCCGCCTGCAGGCCCGGCAGAGCCAGGCACTGACACAGATGGGCTGGTGCCTGCTGGCCTGCAGCGCCGCCGGTCTGCTGGCACTGGCCCTGGCGATGCGCCGCACCTGGAGGCCATGATGGACACCGTGCTGCCCGACACCCACGTGCTGCGTGTGCGCATCGACACCACGGTGCTGGCCCTGCCGGCCAGCGCTGTGGTGGCCATCGCCCGGCTCGACCAGCCGGGCTGGAGCGGTGTCGACGTGCACCAGGCGCCGCTGCATCTGGTGCGCGGCCCGTCGGGCCCGTTGCTGGCCTTGGCCGCGCCCCTGCTGCTGTGCACCACCGCCACCTCGCAGCGGCCGGCCTGGGCGGTCGAGCTGGCCACGGCCGATGGTGCCGCTGCCAGCCCCATGGCGGCCGGCCTCGCGGTGGCGGTGTGCGAGGTGCTGGGTCTGCAATCTGGCGAAGCCACCCCCGGCGTGCTGCGGCACCCGACCCACTGATTCCACAGGATTCGCCATGCCCCACGCTTTGCCCCGGCCCGCCGGTGCCTCCGACCGATTGCTTGCCACGCTGTGCCTGCTGTGCATCGCCACCCTGATGGTGGCCCTGGCGCTGGGCGACCTGCACCGCCGGCGCCAGCAGTCGCTGCAGGAGCTGCAGCTGCTGCAGCGCGACCTGTACCACCTGCTGGACCGCCCGCGCCTGCTGGACGCGGACGGCTTCGACCAGCTGGAAGCCCTGAGCCAGGAGACGCGCCGCGTGCTGGGCGACGTCGACCGGCTGTCGATGGCCGGCCAGGACGCCCGCGCCAGCCTGGCCGCCGAAGCCGTCATCAACGCGCTGGGCCGCATCGTCTCCCAGCGCCAGGCTTTCACCGATCTGGCCCAGCTCAACGACCGCCTGGCCGGCGAGGACCGGCCCGTGCCTGGCTTGTGCGCCGAAGACGCCAGCGTGTCGAACATGCCGCGCCTGCGCAGCATCATTGAACGCCGCCTGGCCCGCGACCCCGAGGCCGGTGGCGCGGCGCTGGACGTGCCCGGGGCCGACAGCGCGCCCCAGCTGCAGCGCGCGGTCCAGCTGGTGGAGAGCTTCCGCACATCCCGCGGCGACGCCCTGGCGGGCATGTCCAGCCTGGCGCGCCTGCCGGTGCAGCCGCCCAGTGCCGCCCTGGTGCAGGGCCTGGGCGGCCTGGGCGCCCTGTTGGCGGTGCTGGCTGCGGCGCGCTGGTTGCTGCGCAGGAAGCCGGCCTTGGTGCCGATGCCGGTGGCCGCAGCTGCCGCGCTGCCAGAGCCGGACGCGGCATGGACGCTGCCGCCCCCGGCACCCGCGCCATTGCCGCTGGACCTGGTGCCGGCTGCACCCGCTTTGCCTGAGCCTGTGCCTGCCGCGCCCCCGCTGCTGCCGGCGCCGGTCAGCAGTGCGGTCGACACCGGCCCGCAGTGGCTGGACCTGGTGCACACGGTGACATCGGCCCAGGCCGCCGGCCGCAGCCTGGTGCGGGCCGCAGTGGACCTGCTGGACGCGCCGCAAGAATCCCTGGGCCAGAACGCCGATGACTGGCTGCACGCCTTGTCCGGCCTGGCTGATCACCTGCTGTCGGCCCGTGAGGGTGCCGTCAACCAGGCCTTGGCGGCGCTGGCCGACGCTGCCGACCCCGGCCGCCAGGCTGCCCTGGAGCGGCTGGACCAGCACCTGGTGGCCATTCTGGATGGCCTGGCCAAGCTCAAAGAGCTGCGCAGCACCGAGCGTGCGGGCACGACCGACGCCACCACCGTGCCACGCGCCGCCCTGGTTCGCCTGAGCTCGGAGCTGGGCCACCTGAACGACCAGCTCGGCGTGATCGGCCTGGACGTTGCCGCGCTGCGCGACGGCGGCGCGGACCTCGCAGCCTAGGCGCGGACCCACCATGGACACGTCCGAGCTGTTCCTGATCGACGCCGAGCAGCTGGCTGCCGAGCTGCAACGCTTTGCCGCCGCCCGGCGCGGCAGCGCCACCGATGCCGTGGCGGCTGCCTGCGAAGAGCTGGCCGACCTGCTGCGCACGGTGGACCTGGCCGACCATGCCCGCTGCGCCAAGGCCCTGGCTCGCAGCCTGGCCAGTGCCACATCACCCGAAGACCTGGGCTGGCGGCGCGAGCTGGCCCAGGCGCTGGGCAACGAGGTCGGTGTGGTGACCGATGCGCTGCGGCGGCGCGTTGCCGTCACCGATGGCGCGGCCTTTGCCGACGATTGGATGCAGCGGCTGGCGCAGTTCGCGCCCGGTGCCGAAGCAGCGCCGGTGGTGGTGTTGGCGCCGCCGCCAGTGCCACCGCCGGCCGATCCGCCGGCTGCGGTGCCCGCGCTGGCGCCCGTTGCCAACCGGGGTGAAAGCCGCGGTGACAGCCGAGGTGACAACCAGCGCCAGACAGCGCTGCGGCAGGCGGCGCAACTGCACGCCAGCCTGCCGCAGACACACCGCAGCGCCCGCGCCGGCGTGGAGCGTGTGGTCGCCGATCTGGTGGGCCAGGCCCGCATCGACATCACCAAGGTCGGCACCTGGCCGCTGCCGGTCTCGGTGCGCGCCGCGCCCGAAGCGCTGGTGGTGCTCGACGCTGCGTTGGCCTGCCTGCCCGTGCCCCGCCGGGTGCATGCGCATGCCAAAGCCGGGCTGCTGAGTCTGGACCTGGCCTACGACGCCGAACGGCGCACCGCTGCACCCACTGCCGAGGCCCTGGCGGTGCTGGCCGCCGCTGGCGGGCGCATCGACTTCACGGCCGGCGGGCTGCGGCTGAGCCTGCCGCGCGATGCCGCGCACCCGCTGGTGGTGGTGCTGCGGGCGGCCCACGGCTGGATGGCAGTGCATGCCTTGCAATACACCCTGGCCGCCGGTCCGGGCGACGACCCCTGGTTGGTCGAGGCCACCGGCCTGCCGGTCGCGCAGCTGCCTGCCCCGGAAACGCCGGTGCATGTGTGGCGCCACGATCTGCCCGCGCTGGCGGCCCAGGCCTGCCCCGCAACCTGGGTGGCGCTGGTCAGTGACGCCAGCGGGCGCCTGATGCCCCTGTGTGCGCCCCCCGCCGGCAGTGTCGGCGTGGCCCCGCTGGGCCACCCCAAGGGCGACATCCGGCAGGCGCAGCACAAGAAAGCCACACCAGTGATCCCGCCACGGCCCCCCGCAGGCCACAGGTTGCGCAAGTGAACCGGCGCGCAGCAACGGCACGCGCCTGGCGGGGCGCTCTGGTGGGCGGCGCCGCTGCGGTGCTGGGCCTGGCCGTGCTGGCGCAGCCCGCTGTGCGTGTTGCCGAGTGGCAGTTGCTGGTCGAGCGCCATGTGCTGCAGCACAACGCTGCGGCGCCCTGGCGCACCGTTGTGGAATGGCCCACCGACGGGGCTGCACCACCCGCCTGCCAGCAGCCGCTGCGCGTGGTGGATGTGAGCCGCAGCCGCTGGCTGGGCCCGTTGGCGCTCACCCTGTCATGTGACAAACCGGCCTGGCGCTGGTCGGTGATGGTGCGGGTGCGTGGCATGGCCAGCGTGGTGCAGGCCAGCCGCGCCGTGCCCGCCGGCCGCCGCCTGGGCGCCGACGACCTGCAGCAAACCGAAGTGGACCTGGCCAACGAGCCGCCGGGCGTGGTGCTGGACATGGCGCAGGCGCTGGGCCGCGAAACCGCCCGCCCGCTGCGCGAGAACACCAGCCTGCTGCTAAACGCATTGCGCGCACCGACCGTCATCCAGACAGGCGAGCGGGTGACCGTGCAGGTGCAGGGACGATCCTTCCAGATCTCGATCGAAGGCACGGCCCAGCAAGGTGGTGCGGTGGGTGACACCATCCGCGTCAAGCTGGCCGATGGCAAACTCGTGTCAGCGCAGGTGCTGCGCGCGGGCCAGGCCGAAGTGCGGATGTGAGCTGTAACCCAGAACGGAAACAAGCATGGATCTCAAGCCCATTCCAGGTGGCACCCCAGTCGGGCAGACCGCCAAGACGCCAGCTGAGCGACTGCTTGTTGCGCGTGCGGACGCCGCAACGCCTCCGGCCGTTCTGGCGACAGTGACGCCTGCAGTCGCGGTGCAGTTGCAGGTGTCCAGCGCCGTGGCCGGTGGCCATGGGGTCGCCGCTGCTGATGACGGCCTGAGCGACCAGGCCTTGCTGGACACGCTGAAGAAGCGGGTGCAGGCCGGCGAGTTCGAGATCGACTACGGCAGCCTCGCCCGCAACATCATCGAAGACGCCGTGCAGGCCATCGGCCAGCGCCGCGGCCTGTCGCGCTGAGCCCGCCATGCATCCCGGCGGCGACGACCCGGTGCACCGGCTGCTGTCGGACATGGCGTCGGCCCTGGCGCGCCAGCAGGCAGTGCTGTCAGGCGGCGGCCTGGACCAGCTCGGCCCGGTCAATGCAGAGGTCGACCAGTGCTTCCAGGCCATCGGCGCCTGGCCCGGTGGCGAGGCCGGCCTGAAAGACGAGATCGCGGGGCGGCCTGAGGATGAGCGGCTGCTGCTGCGCGCCCAGTTGCAGCAGCTGAGCACGGCGAACCAGACCAACGG
>JARXAJ010000127.1 GCA_029865965.1 Aquabacterium sp. | reverse complement strand
GGCCCACCCGAGCCGGCGCGACCGCTCAATACGACCGACCGCAAAGAGCCCATCACCGGCAACCGGGAACGGCAGCCAGTACAAACGGCGCAACCGATGCCCAGCAAAACGCCTTCACGGTGAAGAAGCCGGGGGCAGGTGGTGCATGCCGAGCAGCACGGCGCCCTGGGCGCGCAGCGCGTCGGCGCACCCGGCGGTGCCATTCCGGCCTGCGTCAGTGGCTGCGTGTGCCCAGCCACGTGCCGGCCAGCACCGCCGCCAGCCCCACGCCGTGCCACACCGTCAGCGGCTCACCAAGCAGCAGCACGGCAAACAGCACGCCGAAGATCGGCACCCAGTAGGAATACAGCGACGTACGGGCCACGCCCAGCACCATCAGCGCGCGGTTCCAGACAATGCCGCCCAGCGCGGTGGCCAGCAGGCCCGACACCAGCACCAGCAACACGGTGAGCGGGCCGAACTGGCTGGCGTCGTAGACAAGTGGCGCGGGCCGCACCAGCACATGCAGCAGCAGCAGCACGGCGCCGATGACATTGAGCACCGCGCTGATGAACAGCGGGTCGATGCCGCGCGCCAGGCGCTGCACCATCACGCCGCCCAGCACCCAGGTGGTGACAGCGCCCAGCACCAGCAGATCACCCAGCCCGGCGCCCCCCATGGCCATGCCCGGCCGGTGCAGCACCACCGCCGCCACACCGCCAAAGCCCAGCACCACGCCGGCGATGCGCTGCGGGCTCAACCGGTCGCCCAGCAGCACGGCAGCCAGCAGGGCCGACACCAGCGGGTTCAGCGCAATGATCAGCGCCGCATTGGCCGCCGCCGTGGCGGCCACGCCCTGGGTGAACAGGATCTGGTTGAGGTAGACCATCAGCACGGCGCAGCCGGCCAACGCCCACCACTGGCGGCGCGACAGCGCGGGCCACGGCAAGCGCCGCCAGGCCACCACGGCGGCCACCGCCACGGCGGCCACCACCATGCGCAGCACCGACACCAGGATGGGCTCCATCTGGGTGAGCAGCAGCTTGACCACCGACAGGTTGGCGCCCCACATCGCCATGGTGCCCAGCAGCAGGGCCTGCAGCGGCCGGCTGGCCGCGGCCTGCACGCCTGGCGCCGTCACGCGGCGGCCTGCCAGGCGCGGGCAAAGCGCCCGGCCTGGGCCACCACGTCGGCCACCGCCATGCCGGGCTTGTACAGCGCCGAGCCGATGCCGGCACCGGCTGCGCCGGCGGCGCGCCAGGCGGCCAGGTTGTCGGGCGTGATGCCGCCCACCGGCAGCACCGGCGTGCCCGGCGGCAGCACCGCGCGCCAGGCCTTCAGCACGGCCGGGCTGACCTGCTCGGCCGGGAACAGCTTCAGGCCCTGGGCGCCGGCGGCCAGCGCGGCAAACGCTTCGGTGGGCGTGGCCACGCCGGGCAGGCACACCAGGCCCAGGCGCTGGGCCTCGAAGACCACGTCCACATCGGTGTTGGGCGCCACCACCAGCCGGGCACCGGCTGCGGCCACCGCACGCACCTGGTCGGCATCGAGCACCGTGCCGGCACCCACCAGGGCCTGCGGAAACGCGCGTGCCAATGCGGCGATGCTGTCCAGCGGCTGCGGGCTGTTGAGCGGCACTTCGATCAGCGACCAGCCGGCATCCACCAGTGCCTGGCCCACCGGCAGGCATTCAGCCGGCGTGATGCCGCGCAGGATGGCCACCAGCGGCAGCTGGGCCAGCGCAGCAGCCAGGCGGCGTGCGGCGGCGTCGGGCTGGGCACCGGCGGCCTGGCGCAGCAGGTGGTCGGCCAGGGCCTTGGCCTGGCGGTCCAAACGGCGGGCAGCGGGCGGGGGCGTGGGGGGATCGGGCGGCTGGGAACTCATGCTGCCAGTGTGCCTGCAGCCAGCAGGCCGGCGGCACGCGCCACCGCCAGCAGGCCCTGCCAGGTGGCATCGGCCGGCGCCATGTGCACCGGGTGGCCGCACTGCGCCAGCGCACGCTGGTAGCGCGGCGCCAGCGCGGGGCTGGCCAGCACGGTGACGGGCGCACCCGGCGGCAGGGCCTGGGCCCGCAGCTCTTCACCGATCAACAGGCCCGACAGGCGGCTGGCCAGAGCGCCGCCGCCGGCCCGGTCGAACAGCGCCAGGGTGCGCACCGAGAACACATGGTGCAGCAGACCGCCGGGCTGCTGCGCCTGGGCGACGCCGGCGTCGAAGGCCGCAGCATCCAGGTCGGCATCGTCGGCCGGCAGCATGCGCGCCAGGATCGATTGCTGGCGCAGCAGCGCATAGCACTCGCCGGTCATGTGGGTGGCAAAGCCCTGGATGCGGCCGCCCTCCACCTGCACCCACTTGCTGTGGGTGCCGGGCAGCACCAGGGTGTAGGCGGCTGTCGCATCCGGCAGCGCCTGCAGCGCACCGAACACCTGCGTCTCTTCGCCGCGCATCACATCCGGCACGCCGCCCATGTCGCAACTCAGGCCGGGCACGATGGCCAGGCGGCCCGGCTGCAGCCAAAGCAGTTGCCGGGCGATGTCGTCCAGCCCGGCCGGGCAGGGTGCATACGCCGCCTCGGCCCAGCCCTGGCGGCTGCCCACCATGCCGGCCAGCAGCACCGGCAGGCCCGGATGGGCAGCGCACCAGGCGCCGAACTCCGCGTCGAACGCCGCCTGCCAGCCGCCGGGCGGCACGCTCAGCAGGCCGCGCGGCGCCGCATGCAGCGCCAGCACCGTGCCATCGGCCGCCAGCAGCGCACCACGCAGCGCACTGGTGCCCCAGTCAACCGCGATCAGCGCCGGGGCAGCCACCTTCAGTGGTTGTCCTTGGGCACGGCCGCGCCGCGCTGGCCCACCAGGAAGTCGAGGTCGGCGCCCTGGTCGGCCTGCAGCACATGGTCGATGTAGAGCTTCCAGTAGCCGCTGGCCATGGCCGGCGGCGGTGCTGCCCAGGCGGACAGGCGGCGCGCCAGTTCGGCGTCGTCCACATGCAGGTGCAGGCTGCGCCCGGCCACGTCCAGCGTGATCAGGTCGCCATTGCGCACCACCGCCAGCGGGCCGCCCGCCGCCGCCTCGGGGGCGGTGTGCAGCACCACGGTGCCGTAGGCGGTGCCGCTCATGCGGGCGTCGGACACGCGGACCATGTCGGTGATGCCTTTGCGCAGCACCTTGGGCGGCAGCGGCATGTTGCCCACCTCGGCCATGCCGGGGTAGCCCTTGGGGCCGCAGTTCTTCAGCACCAGCACGCAGGTCTCGTCGACGTCCAGCGCTTCATCGTCGATGCGGGCATGGAAGTCGTCGCTGTCTTCGAACACCACCGCGCGGCCGGTGTGCTGCATCAGCGCCGGTGTGGCCGCGCTGGGCTTGATGACCGCGCCGCGCGGCGCCAGGTTGCCGCGCAGCACGGCGATGCCGGCGTTGGCCTTGAACGGGTCCGCCAGGGTCTTGATGACCTCGGGGTTGAAGTTCTCGGCGCCGGCGATGTTCTCGCGCACCGTCTTGCCGTTGGCGGTGACGATGTCCAGATGCAGGTGCTGGGCGATCTGCTGCATCACCACCGGCAGGCCGCCGGCATAGCAGAAGTCCTCCATCAGGTACTGGCCGCTGGGCTGCAGGTTCACCAGGCAGGGCAGGTGGCTGGCCAGGCGGTCGAAGTCGTCGATCGAGAGCGGGACGCCCAGCCGTCCGGCGATGGCGATCAGGTGGATCACCGCATTGGTGCTGCCGCCGATGGCCGCCAGCGTTTTGATGGCGTTCTCGAAGGCTTCGCGCGTGAGCACCTGGCCGATGGTCTGGTCGGCATGCACCATCTCGACGATGCGGCGGCCGGCATTGCGCGCCAGCACATTGCGGCGACCGTCCACCGCCGGCCAGGCGGCATTGCCGGGCAGGCCGATGCCGAGGGCTTCGACCATGCTGGCCATGGTGCTGGCCGTGCCCATGGTCATGCAGTGGCCGTGGCTGCGGTGCATGCAGCTCTCGGCCTCGAAGAAGTCCTGCAGCTTGAGCGTGCCGGCGCGCACCTGCTCGCTCATCTGCCACACGCCTGTGCCGCTGCCCAGCTGCTGGCCACGCCAGCGGCCGTTGAGCATGGGCCCGCCGCTCACGCCGATGGTGGGCAGGTTGACGCTGGACGCCCCCATCAGCAGGCTGGGCGTGGTCTTGTCGCAGCCCATCAGCAACACCACACCGTCGATCGGGTTGCCGCGGATGCTTTCTTCCACGTCCATGCTGGCGAGGTTGCGGTAGAGCATGGCGGTGGGGCGCAACAGCGTTTCGCCCAGGCTCATCACCGGGAACTCCAGCGGGAAGCCGCCAGCTTCATACACGCCGATCTTCACCTGCTCGGCCAGGGTGCGGAAGTGGCTGTTGCAGGGCGTCAGCTCACTGAAGGTGTTGCAGATGCCGATGACCGGCCGGCCGTCGAACTGGTCATGCGGGATGCCCTTGCCCTTGACCCAGCTGCGGTAGGCGAACCCGTCGCGGTCTTGCCGGCCGAACCACTGCTGGCTGCGCAGGTCTTGCGGGGCTTTCTTCTTGGGCTGGTCGCTCATCGGCGTGCTGGCTTTCCCGGGTTGGGGTGGCGGGGTCCACCAGATACTATGGTATGACGATTGGCTGCAGCAGCCGTGAAAGCCCTAGGAGCACCCGTGTCCGTTGACCCTTCCACCATTCCCGTCCTCGCCGTGGCCCGGCTGTCGCCCTTGCTGATGCCGCAACTGGCCGCCGCCTTCGATCTGCAGCTGCTGCCCGACCTGGACGCCGCCGCCCTGGCTGCGGTGGCGCCGCGCATCCGTGGCATTGCCGCCAGCGGCGATTCCAAAGTGCCGGCCGATCTGATCGCCCGGCTGCCGGCGCTGCAGGTCATCTCGGTGATGGGCGTGGGCTACGACGGCGTCGATGTGGCCGCGGCCAAGGCCCGCGGCGTGGTGGTCACCCACACCCCCGATGTGCTGAACGACGACGTGGCCGACCTGGCCCTGGGCCTGATGCTGAGCACCGCGCGCCAGCTGCCGGCGGCCGACCGCTTTGTGCGCGGCGGCCAGTGGCTGCAAGGAAACATGCCCCTGGCACGCAAGATGAGCGGCGCCCGGCTGGGGCTGGTGGGCATGGGCCGCATCGGCCAGGCCATCGCCCACCGCGCGCTGGCCTTCGGCATGTCGATTGCCTACACCGCACGCAGCGCCCGCGCCAGCGTGCCCTACCGCTACCTGCCCAACGCCGAGGCACTGGCCGCCGAGAGCGACTTCCTGGTCATCATCACACCCGGCGGTGCCGGCACCCGCCACCTGGTCAATGCCCAGGTGCTGGCCGCGCTGGGCCGCAGCAGCCCGGGCGGCGGCATCCTGGTGAACGTGGCGCGCGGCTCGGTGGTGGACGAGGCCGCGCTGATCGACGCGCTGGAGCGCGGCGTGATCGCCGGCGCCGGGCTCGACGTGTTCGACGACGAGCCGCGTGTGCCCGAGCGCCTGCGCGCCATGCCGCATGTGGTGCTGACACCGCATGTGGGCAGCGCCACCCAGGGCACGCGCCAGGCCATGGCCGACCTGGCATTTGCCAACCTGCAGCTGCAACTCAGCGGCCAGGCGGTGCGCACGCCCGTGCCCGAGTGCCAGTGACATCCACCCCCGCAGCCGGGCGTGTCGGTCTTCTTGACAGCCCGGTTGCCCCCCCCTAGTTTGTGAACCGTGATCCACGTCACGGGGTGAAGTGATGTGTTAAAGATCGCACGTCGGCTTCCTTGACACTTGTTGCGAGGTCGATCGCAGGTTCTCGCAAGTTGTTGATTTGACTGGTATTTATTAGGTGTCACGCGCTGGCACCAAATTCGCTATTCCTGGTTGTCGGGCGGGCACATTCCGGTGCTCCGGCCTCGATCCATCAGGAAAGCACGACACCATGCGCAAGATCATCGGCCTGCTGGCCGCCGGCGCACTGAGCACCGGCGCCGCCCAGGCAACGCTCTTCAGCACCGCCCTGCCTGCGACGACTGCGCCCAGCAGCAGCAGCAGCAGCCCGACCGACCTGCCCGCCGACTGGACCACCGGCCAGGTGGTGTTGACCCTGCCGAAGTTCGACCCGAGTCTGGGCACACTGCATGCCGTGCAGTTCCAGTTCTCGGGGGAATTGCGCAGCGCCTACAGCATCACCAGCGCGGCTGGCAGCACCCAGACGGTGACGATCACGCCGACGTTCGGCGCGATGATCTTCCTGCTGCCTGGCGGCATCACCGAAACGCTCGACTTGCTGGGCGATGCCGTGTCGTTCCAGCTGGGCGCCGGCAGCACCTTCACCAGCGCGTTCACCGAAGGCATCAGCCAGCAACCCCGCTTCCTGGCGAGCAGCCTGGGCGCGTTCATCGGACCCGGCACCTTCGACATCGACGTGCTGGCCACCGCAGCGTGGGACGTCAGCAGCACCGACGACCTGGGCGACTCCGACATCGTCGCCTTCGGCAACGCCAGCGTGCAGGTGTTGTATGACTACACCGCCAACCGTGTGCCCGAGCCGTCCGCGCTGGCCCTGTTCGGCCTGGCCCTGGCGGCCGCCGCACTGACCCGCCGCCGCGCCTGACGCTGCATCTGCAAAACACATGAGCACCCCCACCATGCGCCTCCTGCCCATTGCCGCCGCCCTGCTTGCTGCCCAACTTGGCACTGCCCAGGCTGACATCCGGACCGAGTCGTTCACCACGACCGCCGGCCTGCCCACCGGGGCCAGCTTCCTGGACCTGCAGCAGTTCGACACGTCCAAAGGCTGGCTGCAACAGGTGTCGCTGACCCTGACCGCCCACCTGACCGGCACTGCCAAGGCCGAGGCCATGGGCAGCGGTGGGCTGATCACGCTGGCCCTGCAATCCAACATCACGGTGCAACTGCCCGGCGAGGACACCAGCGCCATGCTGACCCTGGCACCACGGGCGCAGAGCACTTTTGCCGCCAGCAACTACGACGGCCTGCGCAACTTTGCCGGTACCTCGGGCACGACCTTGACAGTCACCGAGGGCACTGCCACCGCCACCGAAACCTACAGCTTCGACGAAAGCGCCATGCTGGCGTGGTTCATGGGCACCGAGGTGATGCGCCTGCCGGTGATGACCGCCAAGCTCAACAGCGTGACCGGCCCGGCCAACCTGCGGTTCTCGACGGCCAGCCAGAACAGCCTGTTCGCGAGCGTCGCCTACACCTACATGGCCGAGACGCGGTTCGAGCCGACATTGCAACTACAACTGCAACTGCAACCGGTGCCCGAGCCCAGCACCTGGGCGCTGATGTTCGCCGGCCTGGGCGTGGTGGGCTGGTTGGCCAGGCGCCGCGCCGCCTGATTGCGCAGCCTGCGCCCCGGCCCCACAAGCCGCCCACCGGGCGGCTTTTTTCATGGTTGCCCCGGGGGCTGGTGGATGCGGGAAAGCCCGGGCGCCCGGCACCATCAATCGTCATACGATAAGACGACGGAGCGCCGCCGATCGAGCGCGTGCCCGGCCACCCCACAGGAGACTGAGACGATGCACCGCAAGACTTGGATCACGACCGCCCTGGTGGGCGCAGGCCTGCTTGCCGCCGGGCCCACCTTTGCCCAGGCGCAGGAAAAGCTCACCGTTTGGTGGGTCAAGGGCTTCTACAAAGCTGAAGACGACGCGCTGTTCGAGGCCATCAAGAAGTTCGAGGCCAAGAACAAGAACATCAAGATCGAGCTGTCGCAATACCCCATCCAGGACATGATCCCCAAGACGGTGGCCGCGCTCGATTCCAACGCCCCGCCCGATGTTGCTTACTCCGACACCTATGACTTCCAAGTCACGGCCAAGTGGGCCTATGACGGCAAGCTCGAAGACGTCACCAGCGTGATCGACCCGCTGCGCGCCAAGTTCGAGCCGGCTGCGCTGTCCACCACCTTCTTGCTGAACAACACGAACGGCACTCGGGCCTACTACGCCTACCCGGTCAAGCAGCAGACCATGCACATCCAGTACTGGAAGGACATGCTGGCTGACGCGGGGTTCCAGCCCAGCGACATTCCCAAGGACTGGAAGGGCTTCTGGGACTTCTGGTGCAGCAAGGTGCAGACCGGCTACCGCCAGAAGACCGGCAACCGCGGCTTCGGCATCGGCATGCCCATGGGCGTGGATTCGACCGACTCGTTCTTCTCGTTCCTCACCTTCATGGACGCCTACAACGTCAAGCTGGTCAACGACGCGGGCAAGCTGCTGGTCGATGACCCGGCCGTGCGCTCGGCGCTGATCAATGCGATGACCGAGTACACCGCCGTCTATGCCAAGGGCTGCACGCCGCCGTCAGCCACCAGCTGGAAGGACCCGGACAACAACGTCGCCTTCCACAACAAGACGACGGTGATGACGCACAACGCCACCATCTCCATCGCCGCCAAGTGGCTGGACGACATGAACAACAGCACGCTGACCGAAGCCCAGCGCGCCACTGCCAAGAAGAACTACACCGAGCTGATCGCCACCGCCGGCTTCCCCAACAAGCCCGACGGCAGCAAGATGACCTACCGTGCGGCGGTGAAGACCGGCGTGATCTTCAAGGACGCCAAGAACAAGCCGGCGGCCAAGAAGTTCGTGGCCTTCATGCTCGACGAAGCCAACCTGACACCATATGTGGAAGGCTCGCTGGGCCGCTGGTTCCCGGTGCAGAAGACCGCGCAGCAGAGCCCGTTCTGGAAGGGTGATCCGCACCGCCTGGCTGTGTACAACCAGTTCATGGCCGGCACCACGCCGTTCGAGTTCACCAAGAACTTCAAGTTCACGGTCCTGAACAACGAGAACGTCTGGGCCAAGGCGATGAACCGGGTGATCAGCGAGAAGGTGCCGGTCGACAAGGCGGTTGACGAGATGATTGCGCGCATCAAGGTCGTGGCCGGAAGTTGATCCCACCCCCGTAGCGCCTTCGGCGCTCCCCCTCAAGGGGGCCACCCCAGCGGCCCGGCAAAGCCGGTTCCGCGGGGTGCGCTGGGGCCGGCGGCGCTGCGCGCCTCGGCATGCTGGACTTGACCGACAGGGCATCCGATGAGCACCACCACCTTACCGGCCGCGTACGCGGCCCCACCGGCCAAGCAACTCACGGCCTTCGAGTTCTGGGGCCGCATCCTGGTGGTGCCCTATCTGCTGGTGTTCATCGTGTTCGTGGTCTACCCGGTGGGCTATGGCCTGTGGCTGGCGCGGCACCCGGACAGCTACGTCAAGCTGTTCGACGACCCGATCTTCTTCCGCACGGCGGTCAACACCCTGGTGTTCCTGGTGGTGGCCATCAACCTGAAGATGGTGGTGGCGTTGGGGCTGTCGGGCTTCTTCGTGCAATCGCGCTGGTGGATCAAGATCCTGTCGGCGCTGTTCATCCTGCCCTGGGCCGTGCCGTCGATCCCCACCATCCTGTCGGTGCGGTTCATGCTCAACCCCGAATGGGGGGTGATCAACGCCACCATCTTCAGGCTGACCGGGCTGGACGGCCCGAACTGGCTGAACGACCCGACGCTGGCGCTGGGCTTCTCGATGCTGATGCACATCTGGAAGAGCCTGCCGTTCTGGACCCTGATCCTGCTGGCCGGCCGGCTGGCCATCCCCACCGAGCAGTACGAGGCCGCCAGCGTCGACGGCGCCAGCCGGTGGCAGAAGTTCCGCTTCATCACCTGGCCGGCGATGCGCACGCTGTTCATCACCTCGATCATCCTGTCGATGATCTGGACCCTGGGCGACTTCAACAGCGTCTACCTGCTCACCGGTGGCGGCCCGGCCGACCTGACCCATGTGCTGGCCACGCTGGGCATCCGCTACCTGCGGCTCGACCAGATCGACCTGGCCATGGCCTCGATCGTGGTGGCCCTGCCCCTGGTGCTGCCCCTGGTCTACATCATGATGAAGCGGTTGTCCAAATGAGCGCACGTCTCACCTGGAAGAAGGTCAGCACCGAGGCGCAGTTGCTGCTGGTGGGCATCCCGGTGCTGCTGTGGACGCTGGTGCCGATCTACCACATGTTCCTGTTCGCCATCAGCGAACGTGATTCAGCCACCTCGGGCCGGCTGTGGCCCAAAAACCCCACACTGCAGAACTTCGACATCGTCTTCCAGCAGAAGCACTTCTACCTCAACCACTTCTGGCATCAGATGGCCAACTCGGTGGTCATCGCACTGGCAGTGGCCGTCATCACGCTGGTCATCGCCACCAGTGCGGCGTTCGCCATCAGCCGGCTGAAGGTGCGCGGTGGCCGCACGGTGATGAACCTGGCGCTGTTCACCTACTTCATCCCAGCCGCCTTTCTGGCAGTGCCGATGTACAAGACCATGGGCAACTATGGCCTGCTGAACAACCAGTGGGCGCTGATCCTGGCGATGGTCACCATCGCCTCGCCGTATTGCATCTGGGTGCTCAAGCAGGCCAGCGACAAGCTGCCCTGGGAGCTGGACGAGGCCGCCCGCATGGACGGTGCCACGCCGCTGCAGCTGTTCCGCCTGGTGTACCTGCCGCTGATGGTGCCCAGCCTGGTGGCAGTGGGCACCTACAGCCTGCTGCTGGCCTGGAACGAATACCTCTACGCCTTCCTGCTGCTGAGCAAGGACACCGACGTGACCCTGGCGGTGGCGTTGGGCAGCTTCCTGTCGGCCGATGATTCGCCCTGGGAACTGCTGATGGCCACCGGCCTGGTCTATGCCCTGCCGCCTGCGGCCATCTACTACGCCTTCAAGCGCTACATGGTCGGCGGCCTCACCGCTGGTGCCGTCAAGAGCTGACACCCGAGAACACCCCATGGCAACCGTCTCCTTCCGCAAGATCGAAAAGGCCTATGGCCCGGTCAAGGTCATCCACGGCATCGGCTTCGACATCGCCGACGGCGAATTCGTGGTGCTGGTCGGCCCCAGCGGCTGTGGCAAGAGCACGCTGCTGCGCATGCTGGCGGGGCTGGAAGAGATCACCGCCGGCGAGATCCTGATCGACGACAAGGTTGTCAACGACCTGGAGAGCAAGGACCGCGACATCGCCATGGTGTTCCAGAGCTATGCGCTCTACCCGCACATGACGGTGCGCGACAACATGGCCTTCAGCCTGAAGCTGCGCAAGGCCGACCCCAGGCTGATTGCCGAGCGGGTGGCCAACGCGGCACGCATCCTCAACCTCGACCCCCTGCTTGAGCGCTTTCCCAAAGAGCTGTCGGGCGGCCAGCGCCAGCGCGTGGCCATGGGCCGGGCCATCGTGCGCGACCCCAAGGTCTTCCTGTTCGACGAACCGCTGTCGAACCTGGACGCCAAGCTGCGGGTGGCCATGCGCGCCGAGATCAAGGCCCTGCACCAGCGGCTGAAAACCACCACGGTCTACGTCACCCACGACCAGATCGAGGCCATGACCATGGCCGACCGCATCGTGGTGATGCACGACGGCATCATCGAGCAGATCGGCACCCCGCTCGACCTGTACGACCGGCCGGGCAACCTGTTCGTGGCGCAGTTCATCGGCTCGCCGGCGATGAATGTGTTGCAGGGCGTGCTGCAGAAGGAAGGCGGCGCCCTGGCCGTGGCGGCCCTGGGCGCGCTGTGGCCGGTGGCCGGCCTGGGCAGCGGCAACCATGGCCAGCAGGTGCATTACGGCATCCGCCCGGGCGACCTGACCCTGGCGCCGGCCGGCATCGCGGCCCAGGTGGTGGTGGTGGAGCCCACCGGCGCCGAGACCGAGCTGCTGCTGCAGATCAACCACGGCAGCCAGAGCCAACAGCTCACCCTGGTGCTGCATGGCCGCACCACCGCCCAGCCGGGCGACACGGTGCACCTGGCCATCGACGCGGCCAAGGCCCATGTCTTCGACGGGGAAAGCGGCCAACGCCTGTGACCAGTGCCCACGCTGCCACCGCGCGCCAGCCGCCCCGGCACCTGGTGGTGATGGGGGTCAGCGGCTGTGGCAAGTCATCGGTCGGTCGCCAACTGGCCCAGGCACTGGACATCGCCTTCATCGAAGGCGACGAGCTGCACACGCCGGCCAACGTCGGCCGCATGGCCGCCGGCACGCCGCTGACCGATGCCGACCGCGCCGGCTGGCTGGACGAGATCGGCCAGCGCCTGTGCCAGGCCCGGGCTGCCGGGCAGGGGCTGGTGGTGTCGTGCTCGGCGCTCAAGCGCAGCTACCGCGACAGCCTGCGCGCCGCCTGCCCGGGCCTGCTGTTCATCCACCTGCAGGGCAGCGCCGATTTGCTGCGCCAGCGCATGCAAACCCGCAGCGGCCACTACATGCCGCCCAGCCTGCTCGACAGCCAGTTGGCCACGCTGGAGCCACCGGCCGCCGACGAAGCCGCCATCACCCTGGACGTGCAGCCGCCTGCAACCCAGGTGGTGGCCGCTGCGCTGGCGCAGTTGCAGGCCTATGCCACACCATGAACCCATGCCCTGACCCCACGCCCTGACCGAGACCCACCCACCATGCCCGCCCAGTTCACCCAGGTCATCCTGTTCACCGACGCCGACGGCCGCGCCCGCTTCCGCGCGCAGGCCATCGCCCTGACCGAAGGCAAACCGCAGGCGATGCTGTCGCCGCTGCTGCCCAGCGGCGGCCTGCAGCTGCGCCACAGCCCGGTGGGCTTTCGCAGCGATTTCCATTGCACCGGTGATCCGCAGTGGGTGTTCATCCTGGGCGGCCAGATGGAAATCGGCCTGCAAGACGGCAGCAGCCGTGTCTTCGGTCCCGGTGAACACTTTTTCTCGGCCGACACCCTGCCGGCCGGCGCCAGCTTCGACGCGGCAGTGCACGGGCACTGGAGCCGGCAGGTGGGGCCCGATCCACTGGTCACTGCCTTCGTCCGCGCGTGATGTCACCCCCCCGATGCGCCTTCGGCGCCTGCCCACCAGGGGGGCGGCGCCAGCGGCCCGGCAAAGCCGGTTCCGCGGCGGCCGCCTGGTTTGGGCGTCAGCCGGCGGGCATCGGCTTCTCTGGTCCAGCTTTTGCTGCCGTGTGCGTTCACAGGTGCCCACCATGATCAAGAACGTGCACGGCAACACCGTCGACCTGCTGGGCGAAGACATCGTCAGCGGCCGCTATGCCGTGGGCGCGGCCTTGCCGCCCGAGCCCATGCTGTGCGAAACCCTGGGCGTCAGCCGCACCGTGATCCGCGAGGCGGTCAAGAGCCTGGTGGCCAAGGGCCTGCTCGTCACCGGCCCCAAGCTGGGCACCCGGGTGCTGCCCGAAGCGCACTGGAACTGGTTCGACCCCGACGTGGTGCTGTGGCAGAGCAAGATCGGCTTCACCCGCGAGTTCCTGCGGGATCTGCAGGAACTGCGGCGCGTGGTCGAGCCAGCCGCCGTGCGCCTGGCCGCCGAGCGCGCCACCGCCGCCGACATCGCCAACATCGAGGAAGCCTATGCCGGCATGAAGGCCGCCATCGAGCTGGGCGGCGACTACGTCACCCACGACCTGCGCTTCCACCAGGGTCTGCTGCGTGCCTGCCACAACCGCATGGTCATCCAGATGAGCCAGGCGCTGGGCGCGCTGCTGCGCACCGCCTTCGAGCTGTCGACCCTGCGGCCCGACGGGCCGTCGCTGTCGCTGCCGCTGCACCGCGCGGTGCTGGATGCGGTGATCGCCCGCGCCCCGGCCAAGGCCGAACGGGCGATCCTGGTGCTGATCGACGGCGCCGGCGAAGACATCGAGGCGGTGCTGCATTCACGCCGCAAGCTGCCGTCGCTGGCCCTGCCGGCGCCTCGGCTGAAAGCCCGCCACCCTGCACCGGCGGCCACATCACGCTGACCTGCCACCCGTTTTTTCAGGACCACCATGCAATTGCTCATCACCGGCGGCGCCGGCTTCATCGGCGCGCGCCTGGCGCGCACCCTGCTGCAACGCGGCCATCTGAATGGCCAGGCCATCACCCGCATCGTGCTGGCCGACCAGGCGCCGGCACCGGCCGACCTGGCCGCCGATGCCCGCATCGACGCCCGCGTGGGCCCGCTGCTGCAGCACTGCGAAGGCCTGCGCAGCGGGGCGGTGGACGGCGTGTTCCACCTGGCCTCAGCGGTGTCGGGTGAATGCGAGGCCGACTTCGACCTGGGCCTGCGCAGCAACCTCGACAGCACACGCGCCCTGCTGGACGCGCTGCGCCATCGGCAAGCTGCAGACACCCGCAGCGGCGCCGCCCCGGCGCGCCTGGTGTTCAGCAGCTCGGTGGCGGTGTACGGGCCCGATGCGGCGGTGCCGATGCCCGCCATCGTGACCGACACCACCCTGCCCACGCCGCAGACCAGCTACGGCATCCAGAAGCACATCTGCGAGCACCTGGTGGCCGACTACACGCGCAAGGGCTACATCGACGGTCGCAGCGCCCGGCTGATGACGGTGACGGTGCGCCCGGGCCGTCCCAACGGCGCGGCGTCGTCGTTCTTCAGCGGCATCATCCGCGAGCCGCTGGCGGGGGTGGACGCCATCTGCCCGGTGTCGCCCGAGGTGGCGCACCCGGTCAGCAGCCCGCAACGCACGGTGGACGGCCTGATCGCGGTGTACGAAGCCAGCCGCGACGCCTACGGCGGCCGCACCGCGCTGAACCTGCCGGCACTGAACACCACCGTCGCCGAGATGCTGGCCGCGCTGGAAGAGGTGGCCGGCCCGGCGGTGCGCGCCCGCGTGCGCTTTGCGCGCGACGAGCGCATCGCCAACATCGTGGCCAACTGGCCCACCGGCGCCCGCGCTGACCGCGCCGCCGCCCTGGGCCTGCTACCCGAAGCCAGCTTTGCCGACATCATTCGGCAGTACATCGCTGACTGCCGGGCGGGCCATCCGGTTGGCCAGCCCGATGCGCTGCGGGGCCTGGCTGGCTGACGGTCGAACCAAGTAGACGATTGCGGTGTGGGGCTGATTTGAGCTGCCGGCACACTGTGGTTTGCCGGTGTTTTGCCAAGGATGAATTGGCGCCGCAGGTCGCGCGATCGATGCAAATGGCGATTGGTTCAGCCCCACCTTGACGTTTATTGGCTTGCCTTGCACTTGGCGCCCAGACAACCCCTGGCAAAAAACGCAGCGCCCAGCCCAACAGAGGATTGCTCCGCTGCACGCATGCCTCTGGGTTGCTCCGGCGAGCGCCCATGCGGCCTGACGCCAAACCGGCCACCGCGCCGCAGGCGCTTCACATCAGCCCCAACATCACACCATGCTGGTGCAGTTCACGCACCACAAAGCCTCAGGCTCAACCCTAGATGGCGGGTTAACCCGAGCCCAAACAGCACCAGCACAGTGCCAGACTGCGCCGCCCCGGCAGCCCACGCACCAGCGCGGACAGGTACAACGCTTGCTGGCCTGCTGCCCATGACCACCCTGCTACTGATCAACCCCAACACCAGCACCCATGTCACCGACCTGCTGGCCCGCCACGCCCGGGCCCTGGCGCCTGCCGGCGCCGTGTTGCATGCGGTGACCGCCCCTTTCGGCGCAGCCTATATCGCCAGTGCCGACGCAGTGGCCATTGCCAATGACGCCGTGCCCGCCGCCTGGGCTGCGCACCTGGCTGGCCATGCCGCGCCCAGCGCCGTGCTGGTGGCCTGCTTTGGCGACCCCGGCGTGCAGGCCCTGCGCGCGGCCACCAGCGTGCCGGTGCTGGGCCTGGCCGAAGTGGCCATGCGCGAGGCCGATGCCCTGGCCGCCGCCGATGCCGACGGGCGCTATGCCATCGTCACCGGCGGCGCAGCCTGGGGCCCGATGCTCGAAGACCTGGCGCTGCGGCTGGGCCTGTCGGCCCGCCTGGCCGGCGTGGTCACTGTCGAACGCACCGGCGGTGAGCTGCTGGCCGACCCGGTCGCCGCCCAGGCCATCCTGCTGGGGGCCTGCCAACAGGCCCTGGCACTGGGCCAGGTGCGCGCCATCGTGATCGGCGGCGCCGCGCTGGCCGACCTGGCCGCGCCGCTGGCACCCCAGGTGCCGGTGCCGCTGATCGACAACGTGCGCGCCGGCCTGCGCGCAGCATGGCATGCGGCTTGCACCACATCCCCCCACCCATCCACGGAGACCCCATGAGCAAGAAGACCCCGCTGCTGCCCAGTTTGTTGCCACTCGCCGCCCTGGGCCTGGCAGCGCTGCTGTCGTCCACCGCCGCCCTGGCGCAAGAAAAGGTGCTGCGCATCGCGATGACGGCTGCCGACATCCCGCGCACCCTGGGCCAGCCTGACCAGGGCTTCGAAGGCAACCGCTTCACCGGGATTCCGCTGTACGACGCGCTGACCCAATGGGACCTGAGCAAGGCCGATGCGCCCAGCGTGATGATCCCCGGCCTGGCCACCAGCTGGGCGGTCGACGCCAAGGACAAGACCAAGTGGGTGTTCAAGCTGCGGCCCGGCGTGAAGTTCCACGACGGCAGCGACTTCAACGCCGACGCCGTGGTCTGGAACGTGCGCAAGGTGCTCGACAAGGACGCGGTGCACTTCGACGCCAGCCAGGTCGGCGTGACGGCCAGCCGCATGCCCACGCTGCGCACCGCCCGCAAGATCGACGACCTGACGGTTGAGCTGACCACCAGCGAGCCCGACGCCTTCCTGCCGCTGAACCTGACCAACCTGTTCATGGCCAGCCCGGCACATTGGCAGAAGAAGTTCGACGCCGCTGCCGGCGCCGCGCCGGCCGACAAGTCCAAGGCCGCCTGGACGGCGTTTGCCGCCGACGCCAGCGGCTCGGGCCCATTCAAGATGACCCGCTTCGTCGCCCGTGAGCGGCTGGAACTGGCGCCCAACAAGACCTACTGGGATGCCAAGCGCATCCCCAAGGTCGACCGCGTGGTGCTGCTGCCCATGCCCGAGGCCAATGCCCGCACCGCCGCCATCATGAGCGGCCAGGTCGACTGGATCGAGGCACCGTCGCCCGACGCCATGGCCGCCATCCAGGGCCGCGGCCACAAGATCTATTTCAACCAGCAGCCGCACGTCTGGCCGTGGCAGCTGTCGTTTGCCGAGGGCTCGCCCTGGCTCGACAAGCGCGTGCGCCAGGCCGCCAACCTGTGCGTCGACCGCACCGGCCTGCTCAAGCTGCTGGGCGGCATGATGGGCCTGCCCAAGGGCACCGTGCCCCCGGGCCACCCGTGGTGGGGCAACCCGAAGTTCGACATCCGCTATGACATGGCGGCCGGCAAGAAGCTGATGGAAGAGGCCGGCCACAGCCCGGCCAAGCCGCTCAAGGTCAAGGTGCAGATCAGCGCCAGCGGCTCTGGCCAGATGCAGCCGCTGCCGATGAATGAATTCGTGCAACAGAGCCTGAAGCAGTGCGGCTTTGATGTGCAGTTCGACGTGATCGAGTGGAACACCCTGTTCACCAACTGGCGCAAGGGTGCCAAGGACCCGTCGGCCAACGGCGCCAATGCCATCAACGTCAGCTTCGCGGCGATGGACCCGTTCTTTGCCATGGTGCGCTTCACCAGCACCAAGACCTTCCCGCCGGTCAGCAACAACTGGGGCTACTTCGGCAATGCCGAGTTCGACAAGCTGATCGCCGACGCGCGCACCAGCTTCGACGACAAGGCGCGCGATGTGGCGTTGTCCAAGCTGCATGCCCGCATCGTCGAAGAAGCGCCGTTCGTCTGGATTGCGCACGACGTCGGCCCGCGTGCGATTGCGGCCAAGGTCAAGGGCGTGGTGCAGCCGCGCAGCTGGTTCATCGACCTGGCCACTGTCTCGGTCGACTGACCTTGCCCGGCCCACGGGCCGGCTCCCCGGCCGGGCCGGGCCTCTGACACGGCGCCACCCGGCGCCGCGCCTGTCTTTTGTCTCTGACCGCTGCCCATGTTCGCCTACCTGCTGCGCCGCATCGGCTACGCCTTGCCCATCATGGTGGGCGTGGCGCTGGTGTGTTTTGCCCTGGTGCACCTGGCGCCGGGCGACCCGCTGGTGTCGATCCTGCCGCCCGATGCGTCGGCCGAGCTGGCGGCGCAGCTACGCACGCTGTACGGCTTCGACCGCAGCTACCCAGAGCAGTTTGCGGTGTGGATGTGGCGGGCGCTGCAGGGCGACCTGGGCACCAGCATCGCCAGCGGCCGGCCGGTCACCAGCGAGGTGCTCACCGCCGTGGGCCACACCTTGCGCCTGGCGGTGCTGGCCACGCTGATCGGCTTCGTGCTGGGCAGCCTGTTCGGCTTCGTCGGCGGCTACTTCCAGCGCGCCTGGCCCGACCGCCTGGCCAGCACGCTGGCGGTGCTGGGTGTCAGCGTGCCGCACTACTGGCTGGGCATGGTGATGGTCATCATCTTCTCGGCCATCCTGGGCTGGCTGCCGGCCACCGGCGGCGGCCCGGGCGACAAGGAATGGGCCTGGGACTGGAACCACCTGCAGTACATGCTGCTGCCGGCCATCACCATGAGCGTGATCCCGATGGGCATCATCGCCCGCACGGTGCGCGCCCTGGTGGCCGAAATCCTGGCGCAGGAATTCATCGTCGGCCTGCGCGCCAAGGGCCTCACCCACCTGGGCATCTTTGCCCATGTGGTGAAGAACGCCGCACCCACCGCGCTGGCGGTGATGGGCCTGCAGCTGGGCTACCTGCTGGGCGGCTCGATCCTGATCGAAACCGTGTTCGCCTGGCCGGGCACCGGCTTCTTGCTCAACAGTGCCATCTTCCAGCGTGACCTGCCGCTGCTGCAGGGCACGATCCTCGTGCTGGCGATGTTCTTCGTGGTGCTGAACCTGCTGGTCGATGTGGTGCAGACCCTGCTCGACCCCCGCATTGCCCGGGCCTGATCACGATGTCCAGCCTCACTGCCCCCAAGACCCCGGTTGCACCGCTGACCGCAGCCCAGCGCTCGCCTGGCTACTGGCAAAGCGTGGGCACCCGGCTGCTGGCCGACAAGGTGGCCATGGGCGCCGGCTTCGTCGTGCTGCTGCTGCTGGGCCTGGCGCTGTTCGGCCCCTGGCTGGCGCCGGCCGACCCCTACCAGTCGTCGATGCTCAGCCGGCTCAAGCCCATCGGCACCGTCGGCTACCCGCTGGGCACCGATGAACTGGGTCGCGACATGCTGAGCAGGCTGATCGTGGGCGCACGGCTCAGCCTGTTCATGGGCCTCACGCCGGTGCTGCTCGCCTTCATCATCGGCTCGGCCATCGGCATCCTGGCGGGCTATGCGGGTGGCTGGGTCAACACCGCCATCATGCGCACCATCGACGTGTTCTACGCCTTCCCGTCGGTGCTGCTGGCAATTGCACTGTCCGGTGCGCTGGGCGCGGGCATCTTCAACTCGTTGCTGTCGCTGACCATCGTCTTCGTGCCGCAGATCGCCCGGGTGGCCGAGGCCGTCACCGCCCAGGCCAAGGGGCGTGACTACGTGGAGGCCGCGCGCGCGTCCGGCGCCAATGCCTTCACCATCGTGCGGGTGCATGTGCTGGGCAATGTGCTGGGGCCGATCTTCGTCTACGCCACCAGCCTGATCGCGGTCAGCCTGATCCTGGCCTCGGGCCTCAGCTTCCTGGGCCTGGGCGTCAAGCCGCCCGAGCCCGAGTGGGGCCTGATGCTCAACACCCTGCGCACCGCCATCTATGTGCAGCCCTGGGTGGCGGCACTGCCGGGCCTGATGATCTTCATCACCTCGATTGCCTTCAACCTGCTGTCGGACGGCCTGCGCAGCGCCATGGACAACAAAGGCTGATGGCCGTGACCGACGACACCTTGCGCCCCGTGCTGCCCCGCGAGAGCCTGGACCGTGGCGGCCCAGCCCAACCGTTGCTGACCATCCGCGGCCTGACCAAGCACTTTGCATTGAAGGGCGGCTTCTTCGGCAAGGGCGCCGGCGTGGTGCGTGCTGTCGACAGCGTCGACTTCAGCGTCTACAAGGGCGAGACCCTGGGCGTGGTGGGCGAATCGGGCTGCGGCAAGAGCACCACCGCCCGGCTGCTGATGCAGCTGATCGCCCCCACAGCCGGCGAGGTGGTGTTCGACGGCCGCACCGTAGGCGGGCGCGACCTGCCGTTGAAGGAATTCCACCGCCAGGTGCAGATGGTGTTCCAGGACAGCTATGCCTCGCTGAACCCGCGCCTGACGATCGAAGATTCCATCGCCTTCGGCCCGATGGTGCATGACGTGCCCCGGCGCGAAGCGCTCAGCCGCGCCCATGATCTGCTCAACCGCGTGGGCCTGGCGCCGGCGCGGTTCGCCGGCCGCTATCCGCATGAGCTGTCGGGTGGCCAGCGCCAGCGCATCAACATCGCCCGTGCCCTGGCCCTGCAGCCGCGGCTGGTGATCCTGGACGAGGCGGTGTCGGCGCTCGACAAGAGCGTCGAGGCCCAGGTGCTGAACCTGCTGATGGACCTGAAGGCCGACTTCGGCCTGACCTATGTGTTCATCAGCCACGACTTGCAGGTGGTGCGCTACCTGAGCGACCGGGTGATGGTGATGTACCTGGGCCAGGTGGCCGAGCTGGGCCCGAGCGAGGCGCTGTTCAACCACCCGCTGCACCCGTACACAAAGGCGCTGCTGAGCTCGATGCCGGCGCTCGACCCCGACCACCGCACCGAAGAGGCGCCGCTGGCCGGCGACCCGCCCAACCCGATCAACCCGCCCAGCGGCTGCCGCTTCCACCCGCGCTGCGCGCTGGCGGCACCGGTGTGCAGCCAGCGTGTGCCCCAGCCCGTGGTGGCCGAAGCCGCCCATGCAGTGGCCTGCCTGGTGCATGAACCCGGCAGCGGCCACCCGATGGCAGCGCCTGCCACGAAAGCCGCCTGATCCATGCCTGCCACCGACACCACCCACCTGCGCACCGCCCCGGCGGTCGAGATCCGCGACCTGCGTGTCACCTTCACCGGCGGCAAAAGGCCGGTGCAGGCGGTCAACGGCGTCAGCCTGGCAGTGCAGCGCGGCGAGGTGGTGGCGCTGATTGGTGAATCCGGCTCGGGCAAGAGCGTGACCCTGCGCACCCTGCTGCGCCTGCACAACGAGCGCCGCAGCCAGATCACCGGCCAGGTGCAGGTGGCCGGGCATGACGTGCTGGCCCTGGGCCAGCGCGCACTGGCCGACTACCGCGGCAAGGTCACGTCGATGATCTTCCAGGAGCCGCTGCTGGCGCTCGACCCGGTCTACACCCTGGGCCAGCAGATTGCCGAATCCATCCGCCGGCATGAGCCTGTCAGCGCGGCGCAGGCCCACCAGCGCGCGCTGGCGCTGTTCGAGCGGGTGCGCATCCCCAGCCCCGAGCGTCGGCTGGGCGCCTATCCGCATGAGATGAGCGGCGGCATGCGCCAGCGGGCCATGATCGCCCTGGCCCTGGCCTGCAAGCCGCAAGTGCTGCTGGCCGACGAGCCCACCACCGCGCTCGATGCCACGGTGCAGATCCAGGTGCTGCTGCTGCTGCGTGAACTGCAGCGTGAGCTGGGCCTGTCGGTGATCTTCGTCACCCACGACATCGGCGCCGCCGTGGAGGTGGCCGACCGCATCGCGGTGATGTATGCCGGGCGCATCGTCGAAGAAGGCACGGCGCGGCAGCTGATCCGCGAGCCCCGCCACCCTTACACCCGGGCACTGCTGCAGAGCCGGGCGCATGGCGCGCTGGCCAGGGGTGGCCGGCTGGCCACCATCGGCGGCAGCCCGCCCGACCTGGCCAACCTGCCGCCCGGCTGTGCCTTTGCCGACCGCTGCCCGATGGCCGAGGACGCCTGCCGCAGCACCCAGCCCGATGCCGTGGTGCTGTCGCCCGGCCACCTGGCGCGCTGTCTTCGCACTGACGCCACCGCCGCACTCGCGTCGGTGATCTAGACCCCCCCGAAGCGCCAGCGGCGCTCCCCCCAGGGGGCGCCGCCAGCGGCCCGGCAAAGCCGGGTCCGCAGCGGCCGCTGACCTGACCTCGCCTCCACCGGAGACACCATGCCCCTGCACGACCCCGCCCACGCCTTTGTCCCCTACCCCGACGTGCCAGTGCCGCATGCCGCCACCGGCCCGTTGTCGGGCCTGCGCTTCGGCGCCAAGGACCTGTTCGACGTGGCCGGCTACCCCACCGGCGGTGGCAGCCCCTTCCTGCTGGCGATGTCGGGCATCAAGACCACCACCGCGCCCACGGTGCAGCGCCTGCTCGATGCCGGCGCGGCGCTGGTCGGCAAGACCGTCACCGACGAATTCGCCTTCTCGATGAACGGCAACAACGCGCACTTCGGCGCACCGCTCAATGGCGCAGCGCCTGACCGCATCAGCGGCGGCTCGTCATCGGGGTCGGCCTCGGCCGTCAGCAGCGGGCTGTGCGACTTTGCGCTGGGCACCGACACCGGCGGCAGCGTGCGCGCGCCGGCCAACCACTGCGGCCTGTACGGCCTGCGGCCCACCCATGGGCGCATCCCCCTGGCCGGCGTGCTGGACCTGGCGCCCGGCTTCGACACCTGCGGCTTCTTCACCCGCGATGCCCACAGCTTTGCACGCGTGGCCGGCGTGCTGATGGACGCCGACCCGGTGGCCCTGCCGGCCACGCCGCGCCTGCTGTGGCCCACCGAGGTGTGGGCCCTGCTGGCCCCCGACGTGGCCGCCGACCTGCTGCCGGTGGCCGATGCGGTGCAGGCCGTGCTGGGCCGCGCCAGCCCGGCGGCCGTGGTGCGCGACAGCTTCGACGCGATGTACTGGCACTTCCGCCACCTGCAGGGGCGGGAATCCTGGATGACCAACGGCCCGTTGATCGAGCGCTTTGCGCCGCCGCTGGGCCCGGGCGTAGCCGAGCGCTTTGCCTGGTCGAAACAAGTGACCGATGCACAGGTGGCCGCAGCCAGCGCCTTCCGTGCCGTTTACGCGCAGCAGATCGACGACCTGCTGGGCACCGACGGCGTGCTGCTGATGCCCACCATGCCCGACGTGGCGCCGCACCGCGCCGCGCCCGACAGCGCACTGGAGGATTACCGCAATGCCGCCATCCGCATGCTGTGCATCGCCGGCCTGTCACGCACGCCGCAGCTGAGCCTGCCCTTGCTCCAGCGCAACGGCGCGCCGCTGGGCCTGTCGCTGCTGGGGCCACGCGGCAGCGACCTCAGCCTGATTGCGTTGGCCCAGCGGCTGGCCGCTGCCGGCCTGGGGGCCTGACCGCAGGTGTCAGTGCAACACCAGCAGCGGCAGCTTGCTGCGCGCCAGCACGTTCTTGGTGTGTGAGCCGAAGATCAGCTCGCCCAGCGCGCCACGGCCGTGGGTCATCATCACGATCATGTCGCAGCCTGAATCCTCGGCCTGCGCGATGATGGCGCGGTCCACCCCGTCGGTGCGCGCATGCCGGCCGCTGAAGGCCACGCCGGCCTCGGCCGCCATCACCTCGAACTGCGACAGCACCTTGCGCGCATGGGTGTCGGTGCGTGTGATGTGCTTCTCGGTCTGCGCCCCATAGGCCGGCAGCTGGGTGCCCACGGTGGGCATCGGCGCATCGGGTTCAACCACGAAACCGGTGATCGCCGCACCCAGCTGCCTGGTCAGGGCGATGCTGGCTGCCATGGCGCGTTCGCTCAGAGCGCTGCCGTCCACGGGAACGAACAGGTTGCGGTACATGGCAGGTCCTTGCTGGGTTGGGATGCAGCCACTCTAGGCGCCGGCCAGGGCCGGCCGGTTGATACGGGTCAAGCCCGGCAGCGGGCCGCGCGCAGGGCCGCAGTCAGCGCCGCTGCAGGCCCGGCGGTTGCTGGCCGGCTGTTTGCCAGGCCGGGGTGTCGAACCAGGCGTCGCCCGCCAGCGCCGCACGCAGCATCGGCAAGGCGTCCAGGCCGAAGAAGTGGCGGCCGTCACACACCAGCGTGGGCACGCCGAACAGGCCCAGCGCCACCGCCGCCTCGGTGCGCGCGCGCAACTCGGCCTTGACGTCGTCACCGGCCGTGTCGCGCTGGGGTGCCACGGCAGCCACCAGCGCAGCCAGTGCGGCTGGCTCGTTCGGGTCGGCGCCGTCGCGGCACCACACATGGCGGAACAGCAAATCCACCGTGCGCCGGCTGGGCGTGCCGCCGGCCGGCGCGGCCGCCACTGCCAGGCGCTGCAGCGCCAGCGGGTTGAAGGGATGCGGCTGCGGCAGCTGCAGCGGCGTGCCCTGCTGCTGGGCCAGCCACAGCACCTGGCGGTAGGTCCAGGCGCGCTTGGGGGTGATCTCGGCCGGGCCCTTCTGGCCCCAATGCTGCAGCAGCCCCGCCAGCAACACCGGCTGGTGGTTGACCACCACGTTCAGCCCTTCCAGCGCCTGCGGCAGGCGGTCAAAAGCCAGCCAGGCATAGGGCGACAAGGCATCGAACCAGAAATCCACCACCTTCATCGGCGGCCTCCATGGGGTGCGGGATGGATGGGCGCGGCGCCACTGTCTTGCAGCAGGCGCCATGCCGTGCGGCGGGGAGCCAGGCGGTCGAGCATCGCCACGCGGGCCGCCTCGTCCATGCGGCCCCAGGTGGCGATCTCGTCGATGGTGCGCAGGCAGCCTTCACACCAGCCGGTGGCGGCATGCATGCGGCAGATGTTGATGCAGGGGCTGGCCACGCCGTTGACCGCAGGGTTGGTGGCCATCAGGCGGGCTCCACCACATCGGCCGCCGGCGCGCCGGTCAGGCGCAGCAGGTCGTCGGGCTGCAGGCAGAACACACCGTTGGGGTGGCCGGCAGCCGCCCAGACCGCCGGAAAGCGGAACAGCTCCTGGTCCACCAGCACCACCGGCGCTCTGGCATGTGCCACCGGTGACACGCCGCCGATCGAGAACCCGGTCTGTTGCTTGACGAAGGCGGCGTCGGCGCGGGCCAGCGGCCCCACCAGCTGCGCCACCTTGGCCTCGTCCACCCGCCGGTCGCCCGAGGCCACCACCAGCACCGCCGCACTGTCGGACAGGCGGCGAAAGACCACGCTCTTGGCGATCTGGCCGACCTGCACGCCCAGGGCGGCTGCCGCCTCGGCGCAGGTGCGGGCCGGCACATCCAGCCACAGCGGCGCATGCGGGTGGCCCTGCGCGGCCAGCAGGGCAGCCACGCGGCGGAAGCCTTCCGGCCGCTGTTCAACCGGGTTGACGGCCAGCGTCACTGGAAACCTCCGTGCTTCGCACTGCGGCATTCGCCCTTCGGGCGGCCGGGCGGGCTCATGCCTCCACCTGCGCGCGCTTGGTCAGCAGCGCCTTGCCGGCGCGCGACATCGGCGGGCGGCCCAGCACGCCGCTGATGTAGCCACCGGCGTCGACCAGCGCGTCCAGGTCGATGCCGGTGTCGATGCCCATGCCCTGCAGCATGAAGACCACGTCTTCGGTGGCCACGTTGCCGGTGGCGCCCTTGGCGTAAGGGCAGCCGCCCAGGCCGGCCACGCTGGTGTCGAAGGTGTGGATGCCCAGCTCCAGGCAGGCGTAGATGTTGGCCAGCGCCTGGCCGTAGGTGTCGTGGAAATGCCCGCTCACCTCGCTGACCGGGTAGTGCTTCAGCGCCCGCTCCATCGCAGCCTGCACCTTGCGCGGCGTGCCCACCCCGATGGTGTCGGCCACGCCGCAGTGCTGCACGCCGATCTGCTTGAACAGCTTGACCAGGTGCTCGACCTCATCAGGCGTCACCTCACCCTGATAAGGGCAGCCCACGGCGCAGCTGATGGCCGAGCGCACCTTCAGCCCGGCGGCCAGCGCGGCGGCCACCACCGGGGCAAAGCGCTCGATGCTCTCCTCGATGCTGCAGTTGATGTTGCGGCGGCTGAAGGCCTGGCTGGCCGCGCCGAACACCACCACCTCATCGGGCCGTGTGGCGTCACCACCGGCCAGGGCGGCCTGCAGGCCCAGCATGTTGGGCACCAGCACGCTGTAGCGGTTGCCGGCCACGCGCTGGATGCCGGCCATCACCTGGGCGTTGTCGGCCATCTGCGGCACCCACTTCGGGCTGACATAGCTGGTGACTTCGATCTCACGCAGGCCGGCGGCCTGCAGGCGGTGGACCAGGTCGATCTTGACAGCGGTGTCCACCGGCTGCTTCTCGTTTTGCAGGCCGTCGCGCGGGCCCACATCCACCAGGGTGACACGGTCAGGAATCATGGTTTCGCCTTTGTCATCACGCAATTATCGTGTCGGGATGCCGTGTCATCCAGGTTGCGGGGGATGGCAGCGGCCTTGCTGGGCGCAAAATGCAATGCCACCGCCGGGGTGCTGCCCGGCCGCCTGCCTGGAGTCCATGCCTTGGCACCGTCCCTGAGCCGCCTGCAACTGGCGCAGCGCATCCACCAACTGCTGCTGCGTGAGATCGACCATGCCATCGAGGTCGAACGCTTGCTGGCCGACCCACGCTATGCGCGCGATGTACTGCTGGTCTGCGAGGCCGTGCCGGGCGGAGAGCTGCAGCCGCTGGTTGTCTTGTTCCGCGAGGCATCGCGCCCCACCGCCGGTCAGCCAGACGACCCCGGCCATGCGCCGCAGCCCAATGACTGGGGCCGCGACACCTCCGGCTTCGGCGTGACCCAGCCCCCGCCCATGCCCGACGCTGGCGACACCCGCCGCGCCAGCGACAGCGCGACGGTGCCGCTGGACAGCTCGCGCCGCAGCTGGCTGCCGCGCTGGCGCGACGCGAAGTAGGGCAGCGGCGCCGGCTGCCACGGCCGGTGGGGCCGCTCAGGCGGGTGCCAGGCGCAGCAGCTCGCCGCCCTCGCCCACCTGGTCGCCCACGGCAAACAGCAACTCGGCCACCACGCCGTCGCGCGGGGCATGCAGGGTGTGCTCCATCTTCATCGCCTCCATCACCGCCAGCGCCTGGCCGCGGGTGACGGTTTCGCCGGCCCGGGCCAGGAAGGCGATCACCTTGCCCGGCATCGGCGCGGTCAGCTGGCCGCCCTCGGCCGCGCCTTCACCGGCGTGGGCGATGGCGTCGATCTGCTGCAGCACCGCACTGTGCTCGGGTGCGAACACCGCCAGCCGCTCGCCATGGGCATACACCGTCAGGTGCAGGCGGCGGTCGCCCAGCATCACGTCATGCCGGCCGCCGCCCAGTGCGGTGGCCTGCAGCGGCCAGCGCTGGTCACCGATCTGCAGCAGCAGACGGGCGTCGGTGGCCGTGCCGTGCGGGCGCGCCAGCGCCACGGCATGCAGCGCGCCGGCATGCTGGATGTCGAAGTGCCGGCGTGCGCCGCCATGCAGGCGCCAGCCGTCACGCCGGCTCCAGGGGTCGTCGTCCTCGGCGGCCTGCCCGTCGGCCAGGGCATGCGCCACCACACCGGCAGCGGCAATCTCCAGTGGCAGCGGCGGCTGCTTCAACAGCACGGCCGCCTCGCGCTCGATCAGCGCGGTGTCCAGGTCGGCGTTGGCAAAGGATTGGCTGGCCACCACCCGCCGCAGGAACGCTACGTTGGTGTGCAGGCCGACGATGTGGGTGGCCGCCAGCGCCGCACCCAGCCGGGCCAGGGCCTGGGCGCGGGTGTCGCCATGCACGATCAGCTTGGCCACCATCGAGTCGTAGTACGGCGTGATGGCGTCGCCCTCGCACACGCCGGCATCGACCCGCACCGGGCCGCGTTCAAACACCACATGCGGCGGCCAGCGCAGCACGTCCAGCCGGCCGGTGGCGGGCAGGAAGTTGTTGTCGGGCTGCTCGGCGCAGATGCGCGCCTCGATGGCATGGCCGGCGATGCGCAGCTGGTCCTGCCGCAGCAGCAGCGGCTGGCCGGCGGCCACGCGCAGCTGCCATTCCACCAGGTCGAGCCCGGTGATGGCCTCGGTGACCGGGTGCTCAACCTGCAGCCGGGTGTTCATCTCCATGAAATAGAAGCGCAGGTCGCGACCCGGGCCGGCCGCGCCGCCGCCGGCGGCCGGATCGTCGATTTCTTCGGCGATGAACTCCACCGTGCCGGCGCCCACATAGCCCACGGCCTGGGCTGCCGCCACGGCTGCGGCACCCATCTCGGCGCGGCGCGCCGCGCTGATGCCCGGCGCGGGGGCTTCTTCCAGCACCTTCTGGTGGCGGCGCTGCACCGAGCAGTCACGCTCGAACAGGTGGATCACCTGGCCCTGGCTGTCGCCGAACACCTGGATCTCGATGTGGCGCGGGCGCAGCACATAACGCTCCACCAGCACATGGTCGCTGCCGAAGCTGTTCCTGGCCTCGCGCTGGCAGCTGGCCAGGGCGGCGGCAAAGTCTTCGGCCTTGTCGACACGGCGCATGCCCTTGCCGCCACCGCCGGCGCTGGCCTTGATCAGCACCGGGTAGCCGATGCGCGCGGCCTCCGCCGCCAGCAGCTCAGGCGTGTTGTCGGCGCCGTGGTAACCGGGCACCAACGGCACACCGGCCTTCTCCATCAACGCCTTGGCCGCGCTCTTGCTGCCCATGGCGGCGATGGCGGCGGGCGGCGG
>JARXAJ010000110.1 GCA_029865965.1 Aquabacterium sp. | reverse complement strand
GGCCCACCGTCAGCGGTGGGCTGTCCGACAGCGTGGCCAACACCCGCCATTCCAGGGAATTGAGCCCCGCCTCGCGCAGCCAGGGCTCGAAACCGCGCCACAACGCATGGCTGGCACGCGCCAGCAGGTACGGCAAATGCTGGTGAACGAAGCGATCATGCATGGCTGTGTTGCCGCACCGGCGCTTTAGTCGCCGGGCTTGGTGGTGAAATCCCGCTTGCCCTCAATCAATGAATTTTCATACATTCACGCCACGATGCCGACACCGGACATTCCCGCAAGTGCTGCTGCCGCCTTGCTCCCTCCGCCGCCACAAGCCCTGCGTGCCGCGCTGGGGCGCTTTGCCACCGGCGTTTCCATCATCACCTGCGCCGGGCCGGGCGGGGCGCCGGTCGGGCTGACGGCCAATTCCTTCAGCGCGCTGTCGCTCGACCCGCCGCTGGTGCTGTGGAGCCTGCGCCTGGCCAGCAGCAGCCTGGCGGCGTTTGATGCAGCGCCGCACTTCGCGGTGAATGTGCTGGCTGAAAGCCAGGTCGATCTGTCGCGCCGCTTTGCCGCTTCGCAGGGTGACAAGTTTGCCGAAGGCGCCTGGGGCCCAGGGCTGGGCAATGCACCGGTGCTGGCCGGCTGCGCTGCCGTCTTCGAGTGCGAGGTCGCCACCCGCCAGGTGGCCGGTGACCATGTGCTGTTCATCGGCCGCGTGCTGCGGCTGGCTGATCTGGCGGTGGCGCCGCTGCTGTTCCAGGGCGGCCATTACCGGATGTTGGGAGAAGTGCTGTGAGCTTGTCTGCGCGCATTGAAGCCAAGTGGATCGACAGCTTCGCAGAGGTCTTTCGCCTGTGCGGCGTGAAGCCGGGCGACGCCTGCGCGGTGCTGTCGGAAACCCAGAGCCGGCCCAGCCTGGTGCAGCTCAGCGAACTGGCGCTGGCCCGCCTGGGCGCGCGCTGGTTCCATGTGGTTGTGCCCACGTCGAAGCAGACCGCGCCGGTGCCGGTGCGGTCCACGGGTGCATCGGACGCCATCGGCCGGCTGGAGCCGGTGGTGGCCGCGCTGGCCGGCAGCGTGTTCATCGCCGACTGCACGGTTGAAGGCCTGCAGCATGCGGTGGAATTGCCGCAGATCCTGACAGGCGGTGCCCGGGTGCTGGTGGTCAGCAACGAGCACCCCGAGATCCTGGAACGCACGGCGCCCCGGGCCGAGGACGAAGCCCCGGTGCGCGATGCCATGCGCCTGCTGAAGAACGCGCGGGTGATGCAGGTCACCAGCGCGGCGGGCACCGACCTCACCATCTCGCTGACCGGCGCGCGGGTGGGCGGCGTGTGGGGCTTTTCCGCCAAGCCGGGCACGCTGACGCACTGGCCGGCCGGGCTGGTGCTGGCGTTCCCGGCAGCGGGGTCGGTCAATGGCACGCTGGTGCTGGCGCCGGGCGATGTCAACCTGACCTTCAAGCGCTATCTGGCCGATGCGGTGGCCTTGCGCATCTCCGACGACCATGTCACCGCCATCGAGGGCAGCAACGTCGATGCCGAGCTGATGCGGGGCTACCTGGCCGCCTGGGGCGACCGCGAGGCCTTTGCCGTCAGCCATGTGGGCTGGGGCCTGAACCGCCGCGCCCGCTGGGACGCGATGACCTTCTACGACAAGGCCGATTTCAACGGCACCGAGCTGCGCGCCTTTGCCGGCAGCTTCCTGTATTCCACCGGCGCCAACGAGGTGGCCGGCCGCCACACCCTGGGCCACTTCGACCTGCCGATGCGCGGCTGCACTGTCACCATCGACGGCGTGGCCGTGGTGACCAACGGGGCGCTGGTGTGACACCGGCACTGGTCACCAGCACCCCGCTGGCCCATCTGCGCTGGGATGGCGCCCGGCTGCCCGGGCAGCCAGGCGGTGGCCGCCCCACGGTGCTGATGCTGCATGGCGTGGGCGGTGGCCGCCGGGTCTGGGATGCCTGCGGCACTGGTGCCGCGCTGGCGGCGGCCGGCTTCACCGCGCTGGCCGCTGACTTTCCGGGTTATGGACTGTCGGCGCCGGTGCAGCCATACGACCTGGCCGGCATGGCCGGTGCGGTGCTCGACACGCTGGCCGCACTGGCGGACCAGCTGCCGGGCCCGGTGGTGCTGGTGGGCCACAGCATGGGCGGCATGGTGGCGCAAGAGGTGGTGGCCCGCGCACCGCAGATGGTCCACAGTCTGGTGCTGGCCGGCACCAGCCCGGCCTTTGGCAAGCCGGGTGGTGACTGGCAGCAGGCCTTTCTGCAGAGCCGCTTCGCGCCGCTGGATGCCGGCCTGGGCATGGCCGGCCTGGCCGCCCAGCTGGTGCCGGCGATGGTGGCGCCGGACACGCCAGCAGCGGCCATCGCTGTTGCCCAGGCCATGATGGCGGCCGTGCCCGAGGCCACCTACCGCGCTGCCGTGGCGGCCTTGGTGGCCTTCGACCGGCGCGCCAACCTGCCCAACATCGCCGTGCCCACCCTGGTCATCACCGGTGAGCACGACCGCACCGCCGCGCCCGAGGTGGCACGCAAGATGGCCGAGCGCATCCCCGGCGCGGCCTGCCACATCCTGCCCGGCGCCGGCCACCTGCTCAACATCGAGCAGCCCGCCGCCTTCAACACCGCGCTGCTGCAGTTTCTGCAGCAGCGCTGACCCCAGGAGCCCACCATGTCCGCCGTGCTTGTCGCCGAAACCACGCCGCCTGTCGCCACCCGCTACCGGCCGTCGCACATCTGCGGCAACCCCGACACGTTGACGCCCCAGCAGCGCGCGCTGATCGCCCGCGTCAGTGCGCTGGGCCCGCGCTGGGCTGCGCGCGCCGAGCGTCATGACCGCGAGGCCAGCTTCCCGTTCGAGAACTACGACGACCTGCGCGAAGCCGGCCTGCTGGGCATCTGCGTGCCCACGGCCCATGGTGGCCTGGGCGCCGACTTCGCCACCTATGTGATGGTGGCCGCCGAGATCGGCCGCTGGTGCGGCGCCACCGCGCTCAGCTTCAACATGCATGTGTGCAGCTGCATGTGGGCCGGCGAGATTGCCGACAGCCTGGACATGACGCCCGCCCAGCGCGCCGACCATGAAGCCAACCGGGCGTTGCACTTCGGCCGCATCGTCAACGAAGGCAAGGTCTACGCCCAGCCCTTCAGTGAAGGCGGCGCCGCTGCGGCCGGGGCCGCGCCCTGGGGCACCATCGCCCGCAAGGTGGACGGCGGCTACATCGTCAGCGGCAAGAAGATCTTCGCCAGCCTGGCCGGCGCAGCCGACACCTACGGCGTGCTGTGCACGCTGGACCGCACCGACCGCGCCGGCGGCGGCAGCCGGCGTGATGCGATGTACCTGGCGGTGCCGGCCGATGCGCCCGGTGTCAGCGTGGTGGGTGACTGGGACCCGCTGGGCATGCGTGGCACGGTCAGCCGCAACCTGATCTTCCAGGACGTGTTCGTGCCCGAGACGGCGCGCATGATGCCCGAGGGCCTGTACTTCCAGGCCGCCAGCCGCTGGCCGCACATGTTTGCCACGCTGTCGCCCACCTACATGGGCGTGGCCCAGGCGGCGTATGACTTCACCGTGATGTACCTGCGTGCCGAGGTGCCCGGCATGCCACCGGTCAAGCGCCGCATGTACCCCACCAAGCAGTACGCCGTGGCCGAGATGCGCATCAAGCTGGAAGCCACGCGCGCGCTGTTTCTGCAGAACGCACGCGATGCCCGCATCGACCCCGACAAGGACACCCGCATGCGCCTGTATGCGGCGCACTACACCATCATGGAGAACGCCAACGACATCTGCCGGCTGGCGGTGCGCACCTGCGGCGGGCAGTCGATGCTGAAGAGCCTGCCGCTGGAGCGCCTGTACCGCGACAGCCGCTGCGGCAGCCTGATGCTGCCCTGGACGGCCGAGCTGTGCATGGACCGCCTGGGCCGCGACTGCCTGTACGAGTCGGGCGAGCGGGACGAAGCGATCGAGTGACCGGCATGACGGTCGCCAGCCGGGCGCCGCTGTACCAGCGCTTTGCCGACACCGCCGCCCGCACGCCGCAGGCGCTGGCCCTGCAGGCGGGCGGGCAGTCGCTGTCTCACCATCAGTTGCTGGCGCTGGCCGATGACCAGGCCGCCCGCTGGCGGGCCCGGGGCCTGGGTGCTGGCCAGTGCATCGGCTGGCTGGGCCACAACAGCCCCGCCATGCTGGCTGGCTTGCTGGCCTGCGCGAAGTTGGGCGCGGTGTTCGTGCCGCTGAACTGGCGCCTGGCGCCGGCCGAACTGGTGGCGATTGCCGACCATGCCGGCCTGGTGGCGCTGGAGCACACGCCCGAGCTGGCCGACCTGGCTGCACAGGTGCGGGCCGGCGCCGGGCTGGTGGCTGCTGATGCGTCTGTCCAGGCGCCTGCAACACCGGGTGACGTGCTGCTGGTCTACACCAGCGGCACCACTGGCGAGCCCAAGGGTGCGCTGCACACCCAGCACGGCATGCTGGCCAACATCGACATGGCGGTGGCGGTGCAGGGCTTGACTGCTGCTGACCGGGTGCTGGCGGTGCTGCCGCTGTTCCATGTGGGCGGGCTGTGCATCCAGGTGCTGCCGGCACTGGCCGTGGGCGCTGCAGTGCATCTGCATGCCCGCTTCGACCCCGGCGCCTGGCTGGCCGACGTGGCGGCATGGCGGCCCAGCACCAGCCTGCTGGTGCCGGCGGTGATGCAGGCCATCCTGGCCCACCTGGGCTGGCCAGCGGCCGACCTGTCGGCGCTGCGCTTCCTCAACAGCGGCTCGTCGATCGTGCCGGTGGCGCTGATCGCTGCCTTCCACGCCCGCGGCGTGCCGATGGCGCAGGTCTACGGCAGCACCGAGACCGGGCCGTTCTCGATCGCCCTGGCGCCCGGTGAGGCGCTGGCGCGGGTGGGCAGCACCGGCCGCCCGGCGCCGGGCGTGCAGTTGCGGCTTGCTGCGGCCGATGGCACGCCGGTGGCGCCGGGCGCCGTGGGCGAGATCTGGCTGCGTGCCCCCAACCTGATGCGCGGCTACCACCGCTTGCCCGACACGGGGCCCGGCAGCGGCTTCATCGACGGCTGGTATGCCACCGGCGACCTGGCCTGTGCCGATGCCGACGGCTGGGTGACGGTGGTGGGCCGCAGCAAGGACATGCTGATCTCGGGCGGCGAGAACATCTACCCGGCCGAAATCGAGAACATCGCCGCCACCTGGCCCGGCGTGGCCGAGGCGGCCGTGGTCGGCCTGCCCGATGCGCGCTGGGGCGAGGTGCCGGTGCTGGTGCTGGTGACGCAGCCGGGCATGGCGGTCGATCTGCCGGGCCTGCAGGCACAGTTCGACCAGCGGCTGGCGCGCTTCAAGCACCCGCGGCGCATGCTGCTGCTGGATGCCGTGCCGCGCACCGCGCTGGGCAAGGTGCAGAAGGCGGCGCTGCGGGCGCTGCTGCAGGCGCAGCAGTCGCCCGCCTGATCTTCAGTTCAACGCGCTGGGGCTGGGCGCAGCACCGTCCGGCGTGGCAGGGGCGATCACCAGCCCCCAGTCGGCAGCGGCCAGCGCCTGCTCCATCAAGCGCAGCAGTGCGGTGGCCAGGTCAGCGCTGAGCTGCATGGCCAGGCGGCGCCCGCTTTCCTCACGCAACTGAAGTTTCAGGCCCTGGCCCTTGTCGCCGGGGCCCAGGTCGATGGCCTCGGGCAGCAGCGGCTCGGCGCCCAGGGGTTGGGCGGTGGGGCGGCTGTCGAAGGGCTCGGCAAAGCTGGCGCCGGGCAAGGGCCGATCGCGCACCGCCTGGGCCAGCATGGCCTGGGCCTCGGGCAGGACGGAGGCATGGGGCATGGTCTGCAGGATGCCGGCATGCGTCACCAGCTTGTTCAGCGGCGGCCACAGCAGGCGCACCATGCGGCGGGTCAGCCACACGGCGTACAGGTCGCCGCCGGTGGTGCGCAGTTGCCACAGCAGCCGGTCGGCGGGTGGCTGGTAGCGCAGTTGCATCTGATGGATATTCACGCCCGCATTGTAGAAACCGCGGCGCGGGCGTGCCACCCGGGCCGGCGTCTGCCCGTCTGGGCCCAGGCCGCTGGCCCGATCCTGACAGGCGGGGTGTGCACCGCCTGGTGCCGGCCCGCATTTGATGCAGCGCAAGCCATTGCCGCTGTTTGGCGCGCCCCGCTTGAATTGCGCCCCGCCAGCCCAACCTCTTGCGGCATCTGGAGGACACCCACCGTGCGCATCGACAAACTCACCACCGCGTTCCAGCAGGCCCTGGCCGAAGGGCAGTCGCTGGCCGTCGCCCGCGACAACCCTTACATTGAACCCAGCCATGTGCTGGCCGCCATGCTGGCCCAGCCCGACGGCCCCAAGGCCTTGCTGGACCGCGCCGGCGCCAACACTGCCGCACTCAAGCAGGCCATGGACGTGGCCACCAATGCCCTGCCCAGCGTGCAGGGCACCAAGGGGCAAGCCCCGCAGGTGCAGGCCGGGCGCGACCTGGTGCAGTTGCTGCAGCAGGCCGACAAAGAGGCCACCCAGCGCGGTGACCAGTTCATCGCCAGCGACATGTTTCTGCTGGCCCTGGCCGACAGCAAGAGCGACATCGGCGGCATCGTGCGTGGCCACGGCCTGAGCCGCAAGGCGCTGGAAGCCGCCATCACCGCCGTGCGTGGCGGCCAGAACGTCGACTCGGCCGAGAGCGAAGGCCAGCGCGAGGCGCTGAAGAAGTACACGCTGGACCTGACCGAGCGGGCGCGGCAAGGCAAGCTCGACCCGGTGATCGGCCGCGACGACGAGATCCGCCGCGCCATCCAGGTGCTGCAGCGCCGCAGCAAGAACAA
>JARXAJ010000102.1 GCA_029865965.1 Aquabacterium sp. | reverse complement strand
GCTCGGTGTAGGGCGTCAGGCCGAACTCGGGCGTGTTGGTGCGGCCCAGGATCAACAGGCCAGCGGCGCGCCAGCGTTGCACCAGGGCGCTGTCGTGCGGCATCGGCAGACCGGCCAGTGTGCGCGTGCCCTGCCCGGTGGGTTCGCCGGCCAGCGTGGCGATCAGGTCCTTCACCAGGAAGGGCACGCCGCAGAACGGCGCTGCCGGGTCGGTGCGGGTGGCTTCCAGGCGGGCGGCATCAAACCGGTTGCGGATGACCGCGTTCAGCGCCGGATTGGCGGCACCGATGCGGGCCACCGCTGCCTCCAGCAGTTCAGCGGCGCTCACCTGGCCAGTGCGCACCAGCGCGGCCAGGCCCAGGCCGTCATGCGCGGCATAGTTGTCGAAGGAAATCACGCGGGCGCTCCAGGGTGGCGAACCCGCGCATTCTGGTGCGGCGCCAGACGGATTGCAGCGATCCAGGTTGCATCAGCCCAGCGCTTGCCCGCATGGCCGGGTGCAGCGAACCGGCGCCAGTGCATGTGCTGACGCCGTCGGCCCCCATGCGGCGGGTGGTCAACCTGACGGCGCTGGCCGTGGCCGATGCGGCGGCACTGGCCGCGGCTGCAAGCGCTGCGAAAGAAACCGTGCGGTAACCGAGCAGGGCACGCAGGCCGCGTATCGGCACCCATAATCGTTGTACCTTTGTTACGAAACGAGCCGATATGTCACGTGCCACCAAGATCGTCGCCACCCTCGGCCCTGCCAGCAGCGACCCCGAGGTGCTGGAGCGGCTGCTGCGCGCCGGTGTTGACGTGGTGCGGCTGAACTTCAGCCACGGCAAGGCGCAGGACCACATCGACCGGGCCAACCTGGTGCGCAGCATTGCCCTGAAGGTGGGCAAGCCGGTGGCGCTGATGGCCGACCTGCAGGGCCCCAAGATCCGCGTGGGCAAGTTTGCCGACGGCAAGGTGATGCTGGTCAAGGGCGAACGCTTCGTGCTGGATGCCGCGCGCGAGGCGCCCGGCGCAGTCGATGGCGTGGGGCTCGACTACAAGGAGCTGCCGCGCGACGTGAAGCCCGGCGACACCCTGCTGCTCAACGACGGCCTGATCGTGCTGACAGTCGACACCGTGCGCGGCGAGCAGGTGCACACCATCGTCAAGGTGGGTGGCGAGCTCAGCAACAACAAGGGCATCAACAAGCAGGGCGGCGGCCTGACCGCACCGGCGCTGACCGCCAAGGACATGGAGGACATCAAGACCGCAATGGCCTTCCAGGCCGACTATGTGGCCGTCAGCTTCCCGAAGAACGCCACCGACATGGAGATGGCGCGTCAGCTGGCCAACGTGGCCGGTGAGCAATGGCGCCACAAGCCCGCCATGATCGCCAAGATCGAGCGCAGCGAAGCCATCCCGCAGCTGGAAAACATCCTGCGTGCGTCCGACGGCATCATGGTGGCGCGTGGCGACCTGGCGGTGGAAGTGGGCAACGCCACTGTGCCGGCGCTGCAGAAGAAGATGATCCGCATGGCGCGCGCGATGGACAAGATCACCATCACCGCCACGCAGATGATGGAAAGCATGATCGTCAACCCGGTGCCCACGCGGGCGGAGGTGTCCGACGTGGCCAATGCCGTGCTGGACGGCACCGATGCGGTGATGCTGAGCGCCGAAACCGCCGCCGGCAAGTACCCGGTGGAAACCGTGGAGCAGATGGCGCTGATCGCGCTGGAGGCCGAGCGCGCCGAAGACGTGCGGCTGGACGCCAACTTCACCGACCGGGTGTTCGGCCGCATCGACCAGTCCATCGCCATGGGCGCGCTGTTCACCGCCTATCACCTGGGCTGCAAGGCCATCGTGGCGTTGACCGAATCGGGCAGCACCGCCTTGTGGATGAGCCGGCACAACATCCACGTGCCGATCTTCGGCATCACCAGCAGGCCCGCATCGCAGGCCCGCATGGCGCTCTACCGCAATGTGCGGCCGCTGCTGATGGCGGCCCACACCGACCGCGACAGCGCGCTGGCCGATGCCGAGCGCGCACTGGTGGAGCGCGGCGTGCTGCGCCCTGGCGACACCTACGCCATCACCTGTGGCGAACCCATGGGCTACCCCGGTGGCACCAACATGTTGAAGGTGTGCCGCGTCGGCTGACTGCCGACACCGCCAGTTCGGCAACGCCAGGGTCTGCCGGGTTCATTGCGCAGCTGTCAGGCCGCCTCGCCTGCCCGCACGCTGTCGACCAGCGCCGCCACCTGTGGCGACATGTTCACCGGCACCAGGTCCACCTCGGGGTGTTGGCGGCGAAAGACGCGCAGCAGTTCGTCGGCAAAGCCATGGCCTACGTCGGCCAGGCCGTCGAAGTCCAGTTCCACGCGCCGGAAGCGCTGCAGCCGCATTGCCACCCGGCGCGCCTGCGCACGGGATGCCAGCGCCTGCTGCGGGCCGGTGACCAGCTGCAGCGGCACCACGGTGCGGTCGAAGCCGTAGCCCTGGCCATCCAGGCTGTAGCGCCGCAGCACATCGTCGAGCCGGCGGTCGGTGTCGAGGCTGAAGGCCACATACACCGCCGTGCCCTGGCGGCAGGCCGGGCGGGTGCGGTGCCACTGCTCACGCTGCCAATCGCGCTGCTGGAAGGCCTGGGCATTGGCATGCAGGTCGATGATGTCGGCCAGGCGGGCGGTGAAGAACAGGCCGCGGCCGTTGTGGCTGTCGGGCCGGGTGCTGAGCTTGCCCTTGGCCAGCTCCAGCATGGCCTGCACCGGGTCGGTGATCTGGTAGGTTTCGCCGATGGCATCGAAGATGCCGCGGCCGTCGTCGCTGACCAGCAGCTGCAGCTGCAGTGGCGTCTGGCGCATCGAAACCGTGACTTGCGCGCCGCCACTGTGCTCGATGGCGTTGTTGAGCAACTCGGTGAAGGCATGCTGGGCCAGCTTGGCCACCGGGTCAGGCAAGGTGAAGAACGGCAGGAAGTCCTGCACCCAGGGCGTGTCTTCATGCAGGCCGGCCAGCGGGTAGCGCCGCACCACCTGCCGCATGGCACCAGGCGTGTAAACCGGCCGCTGCAGGGTGCCGCTGCGCTGCAACCATTGCAGATCCACCAGCCGCTGCAGCAGCCGGCCGGCGCCAGCCGGGCTGATCTGCAGGCGCCGGGCCACCTGCAGGCGTAACGGCGTGGGCCAGCGCATGGCGGCCTCGGTGATCCAGGCGGTGGCTTCGCTCAGTGGCATCGGTCGCAGGGGGCGGGACATCGGGTGATCCTCCAACGCGGCACACGGTCGTCCGCCGCGCCAGTATTCAGGCCCTGCGCGCTGCCAAGCGGCCGATCAGCGGGCCGATCTGCCGCCAATTGGGTGCCAGTTGCCGCGTGATGTTCGTCGCGCGGACGTGCTTCCGGTGCACCCGACACCCCCTGGCCGCAGGCTGCATTGGCGGCTGCAGCGCAGGGTCGGTCGATACAATCTGGCCAGTTACAGCGGGGTTTCAGGCCCTGCAGCCAGGCCTTCCCAACCTCTCCTTCAGGACCCCGCACCATGCCTCTCGTTTCCATGCGCCAACTGCTGGACCATGCCGCCGAAAACGGCTATGGCATCCCCGCCTTCAACGTCAACAACCTCGAGCAGGTGCAGGCCGTGATGATGGCCGCCGCCGAAGTGGATGCACCGGTGATCCTGCAAGCCAGTGCCGGTGCCCGCAAGTACGCGGGCGAGGCCTTCATCAAGCACCTGATCCAGGCCGCCGTGGAAGCCTATCCCCACATCCCGTTGGTGATGCACCAGGACCATGCCCAAAGCCCAGCCATCTGCCAGGGTGCAATCGACCTGGGCTTTGGCTCGGTGATGATGGACGGCAGCCTGCGTGAGGACGGCAAGACGCCAGCCAGCTTCGACTACAACGTGGATGTGACGCGCAAGGTGGTGGACATGGCGCACAAGGTGGGCGTCACCGTGGAAGGCGAATTGGGCTGCCTGGGCAACCTGGAAACCGGCGACGCCGGCGAGGAAGACGGCATCGGCGCCGAGGGCAAGCTGGACCACAGCCAGATGCTGACCGACCCGGAAGAAGCCGCCGTGTTCGTCAAGGCCACGCAGCTGGACGCACTGGCGATCGCCATCGGCACCAGCCACGGCGCCTACAAGTTCAGCCGCAAGCCCACCGGCGACATCCTGGCCATCAGCCGGGTGAAAGAGATCCACAAGCGCATCCCCAACACCCACCTGGTGATGCACGGCTCGTCGTCGGTGCCGCATGACCTGCTGGCCATCATCAACCAGTTTGGCGGCAAGATGAAGGAGACCTATGGCGTGCCGGTTGAAGAGATCCAGGAGGCCATCAAGCACGGCGTGCGCAAGATCAACATCGACACCGACATCCGGCTGGCGATGACGGCTGCGGTGCGCAGGTTTCTGGCCGAGAACCCTGACAAGTTCGACGCCCGTGAATGGCTGAGGCCGGCGCGCGAAGCCGCCAAGAAGATCTGCCAACAGCGGTATGTGGAGTTTGGCTGCAGCGGCCAGGGCAGCAAGATCAAGGCGATGCCGCTGACATTGGTGGCCCAGCGCTATGCCAACGGCGAGCTGTCGCAATTGGTGAACTGAGCGCCTGGCGCACTGCAGGCGCCAAGCCTGCACAAGCCAACCGAGACGGCCCGGCTGCCCAGCGCACCGGGCCGTTTTGCTGCCTGCGCGTGCCTGCCGGCCACGGCCGGCGTTGGGCCCCCGTGGGCACAATGGATGCATCCCCATCTTGAGCCTGGAACCCACATGATCAGCAGCCCCACAGTGTTCGAGACCAACCTGCATTCGCTGCCCTTGCTGGCGCGCGGCAAGGTGCGCGACAACTATGCGGTGGGCGATGACCGCATCCTGATGGTGGCGTCGGACCGGATCTCGGCCTTTGACGTGGTGATGGGCCAGCCCATCCCGGGCAAGGGCGCGCTGCTGACGCAGATGGCGCTGTTCTGGTTTGACAAACTACGCCATGTGGTGCCCAACCACCTGACCGGCGACGCGCCGGAAAGCGTGGTGGCGCCGGATGAAGTGGCCCAGGTGGCGGGCCGGTCGATGCTGGTCAAGCGGCTGAAGCCGCTGCCGGTGGAGGCGGTGGTGCGCGGCTACCTGGCAGGATCAGGATGGAATGAGTATCAGCAGACCGGCGAGGTCTGCGGCGTGAAGCTGCCGGCCGGCCTGCAGAACGCCAGCTGTCTGCCTGAACCCATCTTCACCCCGGCCACCAAGGCCGAGATGGGTGCACATGACGAGAACATCAGCTTGGCCCGCATGGCCGAGATCATCGGCACCGACCTGGCCGAGCAGGTGCGCAAGAAAGCAGTGCAGCTATACCGGGAGGCCGCCGCTTACGCATTGACCCGAGGCATCATCATTGCCGACACCAAATTCGAGTTTGGTCTGGATGCGGACGGTACCCTGACCCTGATGGATGAAATCCTGACACCAGACTCGTCGCGCTTCTGGCCGCTGCAGACTTACCGCGCAGGGACGAATCCGCCAAGCTACGATAAGCAATACTTGCGGGATTGGCTGGAGAGCGTGCGGGTTGAGGGGCGGGCTTGGGGGAAGGTAGCGCCTGCGCCGCAAATTCCAGATGATGTCATATTGCAGGCATCAAGCAGCTACTTGTCGGCTATGTTGACACTGAGAGGCTAGATCTTATGGACTCAAGACTTCTTTCTACCTTAAACGCGCGAGCCGGCAACACCCGCGACCCAGTTGTCTGGGCAAAGGTGGTTTGTCGGGCGGCGTCGCACTTTGCTGCTCACGGGAAGACCGATGAGGCATTGATTGCAATTAAGAATGTCCGGAACCAGTTTGGTAAGGATCTTCACATTGACGTAGCTTCGTGGCTAATGCTTGCGGAAGGCGTGCTTCACTACTTCCACGCGCGAGTGCCAGAAGCTTACGACCGAATTCGAAGAGCATATGGGTTAGCCATTGCGCTGAGGAATAACTCTGCCTTCCCGAGCTGTGCCGCTTGGATGGCGCAGATTGAGTTTGAGTCATCCAAGTATGATGAGATGGGTAAACATCTAGAGGAAGCATTTCTAACTGCACAACCGCAGGATTATCAAGCAATAGCACGGTCCTCACTCACACTAGCAACTGCATACCATATTGCCGGCACTTTCGAGATGGCGAGGCCTTGGTATGAAAAGGCGCGGCTAAGTGCAGCGGCCGAAGGAGACGACGCAACTGTGAGTGCGACGCTGCACAACATGGCGACCCTACGTGCCTCCAACGTTCGGCTAGAGGATACCTTTGGTGGGGACTTTCGCAAGGAGGCGCTGAGAGTTAACCTTGAAGCCGGCTCGTCGCTCACTTACGACATTGCAATCGGACATAAAGGTCTCGATTTCTTGGGCCAGATGCTGAGGGGTTTGATTTTTACGATTGACGGCAAGTATCACGAGGGTCTGGCAGTTTTTGAGTCTATCGACATAAAAGCGATGCCAGACAGACTAAGGCCATTAGTGCTCATTGATATGGCATGGTGTCGGATTAAAACTCAAGATTCAACGCTTGAGTGGTCCGGCATATTAGAGCTCGAACGTCTAATGTCAGCAGTCCAAGATGCTGATGACTTAGCCTATATCAATTCAAGGCTACGCCAAATTGCTGACGCCTGCAATGAAACTGCGGCAGCCGCTATATTTGCCAGCGCTGCGGATGCAGCATTGGCAGAACATCGGGTCTTTCAGGTCAACTTGTTAAAAATACTGGAACAAGTTGAGAAGAATCCGATACTCGGTTAAGCGCAAAAAACAAAACCCGGCAAATGCCGGGTTTTGAGGAAGAGGAAGGCGTGCTTACGGCTTATTTCCAGTGGGGAAAGGCCATGCAGCTGCAGGGCTGAGCGCTGTCTTTGCCGCGGGCGCCGCAGTCGCAAGCGCAGGCGGTGAAGCAGGTGCCTTCTTCGCAGCTGCCTTCTTCGCGGCTGCTTTCTTTGCTGGGGCGGCAGCCTTCTTTGCAGGAGCAGCCTTCTTAGCCGCTGTCGCCTTCTTCGCCGGTGCAGCCTTCTTCGCAGGTGCAGCCTTCTTGGCCGGTGCAGCCTTCTTCGCGGGTGCAGCCTTCTTCGCGGGTGCAGCCTTCTTGGCGGGTGCAGCCTTCTTGGCCGGTGCAGCCTTCTTCGCGGGTGCAGCCTTCTTCGCAGGTGCGGCCTTCTTGGCCGGTGCGGCCTTTTTCGCCGGCGCGACCTTCGTCGCTGGTGCAGCCTTCTTTGTAGCCGGCTTCGCGGCCGGGGCCGCCTTCTTCGCAGTTGCCATGGGAATCTCCTTGATCAAGTGACAAAACACACCCGCCGGCTGGCCGGTCGGGCGATTCATCAAAAGGGCTGGACGGTCTTTGCAGGCCGCTGGGACCCTTCTGGTGAACGGGGGAGCGTCACCTGTGGCCGCTTCTGCAGGCGGACATCAAGTGCGCGTGAATCTTGATCTGCAACGGGGACACACACCAGGCACCTGCGTGCCCGGCGAGTCAGTCCCAGCTCAGTGCGCCACCGGTTTGGTACTCGATGACGCGGGTTTCAAAAAAGTTGCGTTCCTTCTTCAGGTCGATCATTTCGCTCATCCAGGGGAACGGGTTCTCCTCGTTCGGGAAAAGCGCCTCCAGGCCGATCTGCGTGGCCCGCCGGTTGGCGATGTAGCGCAGGTAGCCCTTGAACATGGATGCGTTGAGCCCCAGCACGCCACGTGGCATGGTGTCTTCGGCGTAGCGGTATTCCAGCTCCACGGCCTTCAGGAATAGCGCCTTGATCTCGGCCTTGAAAGCCGGCGTCCACAGCTGCGGGTTCTCCAGCTTGATCTGGTTGATCAGGTCGATGCCGAAGTTGCAGTGCATGGACTCGTCGCGCAGGATGTACTGGTACTGCTCGGCCGCACCCGTCATCTTGTTCTGGCGGCCCATGGCC
>JARXAJ010000296.1 GCA_029865965.1 Aquabacterium sp. | reverse complement strand
CGCAGGGCCTGCACCACCTGCCAGCCGGCACGGCCGGCCCCCACCACCACGATGCCGGCCTGGCGCGGCGCGATGGCCGCTGCCGGTGCGCTGGCGGGCCGGGCCGCCACGGCTGCCGGGTCATGCGGCTCAAAGTCGGCCTTGCCCACGCCGCAGACCGGGCAGGCCCAGTCGTCGGGGATGTCGTCGAAGCGGGTGCCGGCGGCCAGGCCGCTGTCGGCGTCACCCAGGCGCTCGTCGTAGATGAGCCCGCAGACCTTGCAGATGAACTGCTTCCAGGGCAGATCCAAGCTCACGCCGGCATCTCCATGGCCGACAGCCGCGCGATCTCCTTGCGCAAGTGCTTGATGGCCGGCGAGACGATGGCGACGAAGTGCGATTCACGCACCCGGCGCTGCACGTCCGACGACAGCAGGTAGCCCCGCGCGCCGGCATGCAGCAGGCTGGACTGCGCGGCGCGCAGCGCCAGTTCACTGGCATGGGCGCGGGTATCGAGCACGTAGATGAAGTAGGCGGTGCTGGCATCGAAGGGCGTGGCCGCCAGCGCTTCCACGCGCGCCCACAGCGCATCCAGCTCGGCCTGCAGGCCGTCGGGCCGGTCTTCCAGGTAGCAGTTGACATGGCCCAGCGCCGGCTCCACCCGCCACATCGCGTCGATGGCGCCCTGCGTCACGCCCAGGCCGAAGCCGCACTGCAGCAGGATGAAGCCGGCGCGGATGCGGGCGATCACCGGCTTGGCCGGGTGGGCGATCACGTCGGCGTCAGGCACGAACATGTCGGTGCAGCGCAGCGCCCAGGTGTTGGTGCCTTCCATCGCGCTGAAGCTGGGACAGTTGCGCAGCTCCACGCCCGGCGCGTCGCAGCGCAGCAGGAACATCACCTCCACCGGCGCTGTGGCCTCGGGGTTGTCGACCGCCGCCAGCACACCGGCATAGTGGTCAGGGCCCAGGTTGCTGACCCAGGGCAGCGCGCCATTCACGCACCAACCGCCGGCCACCCGGCGCGCCTTCAACAGCAGGGTCTCGATGCCGGCATACGACTTCATCGGGTTGCTCATGCCGGTGCCGCCCAGGCGCGCACCGGTGGCATGCAGCGGCAGCAGGTCGTCCATCAGCGCTGTGCTGCCCGACTGCTGCAGGTAGAAGCCGCAGACCTGCTGGCACCACACCATGAAGCCGGTGGCGCCACACACCTGTGACACCGCCGCGCTGGCGCGGATGGCCTGCGCAAAATCACCCGGCGCGGCACCCGGCCCCAGGTGGGCGCTGTAGGCACCGGCCGCACCCAGGGCCTGCATCACCGCCCGCGGGTAGGTGCCGCGGTCGATGGCATCGGCCTGGTCGGCCAGCGGGCCCTGGGCGATGGCCCGCACGGCCTCGACCATCGGCAACGGCAGTTTTTCTGGCGCGCCCATGGTGCTCAGGCCAATCCGATGTCGAAGGCGATGGGGTTGCGCATGCTGTTGGCCACCGGCGAATAGAGGTTGGCATGGGCCACGATCTCGTCGAGCACCTCGCGCGGCGCGTCGCCCTCGATCACCACCTTCACCCGGATGGCCTGGAAGCCCATCTGCAGCGGCAGCATCTCGGCGCCACCGGCGCCCCAGGCGGCGGGGTTGCCGATGTCGCCTTCCAGGAACAGCTCCAGTTTGCTCAGCGGCACCTGCTTCCAGGTGGCCACCGCGGTGATGCCCACCGCCAGGCAGCCGCCCAGCGCCGACAGCACGATCTCGCCCGGGGCCGGTGCGGTGTTCTCACCGAACAGGTGCAGCGGCTCATCGACCACCACCGGCTGGTGATCGCCCACATAGCTGAGAGACCGGTACTGCCCTTCCATCACCGTCTTGACCTTGTTGGTGCCGCGTTTGGCGGGGTTGCCACGGCCGGCGGCGGCAAACTGCATCAGGCCGTCGCGGTCGATGGGGCGCAGGTGGGTCTTGACGATGCTTGTGGGGGCGGGTGTGGGGGCGGATGTGGGGTCGATCACGGCGGACATCGGGCGGGTCTCCTGGGGGGTTGTCGGTTTGGGTAAACGGGGATGGAGGCTCAGGCCGCCTGCTTCAGCACGGCGCCGGCCAGGGGCAGGCTGTCGTCGATGGGCAGCGCGGGGTCGCGCGACCATTCGTTCCATGAGCCGAAGTACATGCGCACGTCAGAGAACCCGGCCTGCTTCAGCGCCAGGAAGCTGTTGGACGCGCGGGCCCCCTTGAAGCAGTAGAGGTAGACGGTGTCGCTGGGGGCGATGCCGGCGGTGGCGCATTCGGCCTGCACTTCCAGCGGGCTCTTCATCTGCGGGCCACCGGCGCCAGGCTTCATGAAGCGGTACCACTCGATCCACTTGGCGCCGGGCAGGCGGCCTTTGCGCGGGGCGAAATCACGGCCGTAGGGGCTGCTGCTCTCGCCGGTCCATTCGTCGATGTCGCGCACGTCGAGCAGGGTGATGTCGCTGCGGCCCAGCGCGGCCAGCACCTGGTCCTTGGTCAGCATCACATCGGCAGTGGGCAGGGCCGGAAAGCTGGCGGCCACCTGTGTGGCGGCGGCGGTGCTGACGGGCAGGCCGGCCGCCTTCCAGCCCGGGAAGCCGCCGGCCAGCACCTTCACCTTGGGGTAGCCCAGCCAGGTGAGCAGGTAGTAGCCGCGGCAGCTCTGGCCGTAGCCGGTGTTCAGCGCGTCTTCATAGAACACGGCAGTCTCGGCTCCGCTCAGGCCGGCCGCGCCGAAGTGCTGCATGAAGCTGGATTTCAGTGCCTCCAGGCCTTCTGCCGTGCTGGTGGCCAGGAAGGTGAAGATCTCGCGCATGTGCACCGCGCCGGGCAGGTGGCCGGCGGCATAGGTATCGCCATCACGGGTGTCGATCAGCACCGTGGGTTCGGTGGCCATCAGGGTCTGCAGGTCGGCAGGCGAGATCAGGACGGGCGATGCGGTCATGGCGGCGGGCTCCGGTGAGGGTGGGTGCCTGAATGCAGCGCAATGGGCATGCCAGGCCGCCCGCCATTGCGGTGCATGGCGGCAAGTGCTTGTCTGGCATGGGATTTACGGCCAGCGGCCATGGCAGGGCGTGCGGCCGGCCGTGCACCTGGGCTTTCAGAATGTCGACAATATGTGGGTCAATGTCGACAAAGCCCGGCCTCCAGAGGCGCCTTGACGGGTGGTGTCAATAGTGACATCATCTTTCGCTGTGGCCGACATCGACAAGATCCTGGAGACGATTGGAAAGTTGTAGGGCGAAGGCACGCGGCGATGAACATTGATCACTACACCTACCGCGTCACCTGGTCGGCCGAGGACGGCGAGCACCTGGGCTTGTGCGCCGAGTTCCCGTCGCTGTCCTGGCTGGCGGCAACACCGGTCGAGGCGCTGGAGGGCATCCGCAATGTGGTGGCCGAGTGCGTGCGCGACATGGCTGCCGGCGGCGAGCCGGTGCCCGAGCCGATCGCCGATCGCCGCTACAGCGGCGAGTTCAAGGTGCGCATCCCACCGCAGCAGCACCGGCGTCTGGCCATCGAAGCCAACGAGCAGGGTGTGAGCCTCAACCGGCTGGTCAGCGCCAAGTTGACGACCTGAGGGCGCCTTGCGTCTGCCGTGGTGGCGGGCACTTGGCCGTCTGCCGATTGCGCGGCGACGAACTGGCAACGCGCGTCTGAACCCGGGCCGGGTGGCGCGGCTCACAACCCCAGCTTGCGGCAACGGTAGCTGAACTGCCGCAGGCTCAACCCCAACGCCGCCGCCGCACGTGTGCGGTTGCCGCCATGGCGCGCCAGGGTGTCGGCAAGCAAGCGGGCGGTGTGGGAATCGGCCGGGCGGTAGTCGCGCACCAGGGGCATCGGGTCGCCGGGCAAGGCCGGCGCGGCCACTGCTGCAGCCACCGGCGTATCTGCCGCATCGTCGCTCTGCAGCAGCCGGGTGATGGCGGCCACGCCGGCCAGCGGTGCATCGCTCAGCAGCACCAGCCGTTCCACCAGGTTGCCCAGCTCGCGGATGTTGCCAGGCCAGGGGTGGGCCACCAGCAGGGCCACGGCCTCGGGGGTGAGGATCACGTTGCGCTGATGCGCCTGGTTGGCGCGGTTGAGGAAATGCGCCACCAGCAGCGGGATGTCCTGCGGCCGCTCGCGCAGTGCCGGCAAGCGGATCGGGATCACGTTGAGCCGGTAGTACAGGTCGCGCCGGAAGCGGCCGGCCGCCACCTCCTGCCCCAGCTCGCGGTGGGTGGCCACCACCAGGCGGGCATCGACCTGGCGTTCACGCTTGGCGCCCAGACGCAGCACCGTGCCCTCTTGCAGCGTGCGCAGCAGCTTGGTCTGCAAGGGCAGCGGCAGCTCGCCGATCTCATCGAGAAAGATGGTGCCGCCGTGCGCCAGCTCGAACCAGCCGGCCCGCTCGCCCTGGGCGCCGGTGAAGGCGCCGCGTTCATGGCCGAACAGCTCGCTCTCGAACAGGGTGTCGGGGATCGCGGCGCAGTTCACCTTGACGAAGGGCCCGTCGCGGCGCGGGCTGGCCAGGTGCAGGGCACGGGCGAACAGTTCCTTGCCGGTGCCCGATTCACCCAGCAGCAGCACGCTGGCACTGGCGCCCGACACCCGCTCCAGCGCGGTGATGGCGCGCAGCAGCGGCGGTGCGCTGCCCACGATGCCGTAGCGCGCTGCACTGCTGTGCAGCGCCTCGGTCAGCTGGGCGTTGCGCTCTTCCAGCCCGCGGGTGGTGGCGGCCACCAGCTGTTCCAGCTGCAGCAGGCGGCCGGCCAGCGTGGCCAGGATGCCCAGCAGCGCCACGTCGTCGGACAGCTGGCGGTCGCGCATGCGGATGCGGTGGCAGGCCAGCACGCCCACCGTCACCCGGTCCACCTCGATGGGCAGGGCGATGAAGGCAACAGTCTCTGGCGGCAGCCGCGCGCGCGGCACGCAGCGGAACAGGAATGCCGGCTCGGCGTCCACGTCCTGCACTAGGGCCGGCTGCCCGGTGCCCAGCACCCGGCCGGTGACGCCCTCGCCCGGGCCGTAGGCGCCACGCGCCATCTCGTCACGCGTCAGGCCATAGGCATGGCGGATGCGGCTGGCCACCGGCTGGCCGCGCGGCACGGCCTCGTCGGCCAGCACGATGCGGCCGCGGTTCAGGCCCAGCAGCTCGCTCATCAGGTGCAGCATCTCGCGCAGCACCGCCTGGCTGTCGACGCTGCGGCCCATGCTGCGCATCACCTGGCTGAGCAACAGCATCTCTTGCGCGCGCCAGTCCACCCGCGCGCTGCGCGGCGGGCTGGGGGCAAGTTGCGGCTGGCTGGACATGGCGCTGCAAGTGCGTGCAAGAAGCTGGCCATCCGGGCGCACCCGCCCGTCTTGTAGTGCCAACCCTACAGGCCGCCGGGCGGCCCCCACAGCAGAACCACCCGCGCCGCGATGGTGCGCATGTTTCCTGCTTCCTAGCATCGCACCAGCCTCTTGGAGTTTGCCCATGCGTGACGACACCACCCCGCCCGCCACCACTGCCAGCGCCTACGACCCCTACGACGCCGACCGGCCGTTGATGCTGCGCTGCAGTTGCGGCGCCGACCATGCGCCCACCGAGCACGGCGCCGCCGCACTGCCCGACACCGAGACCATGGGCCGGCAGTTCATGGAGGCCAGCCTGATCAAGGCCATCTTTCCGCAGGAGCCGGTGCGCCGCGCCTTCCTGAAAGCCGTGGGCAAGCGCAGCGCCATGGCCGCGATCGCCGCCGCGCTGCCCGCCGGTGCACTCACCAGCCTGCAGGCGATGGCGCAGGAGAAAGGCCCGCTGGAGAAGAAGGATCTGAAGATCGGCTTCATCCCCATCACCTGCGCCAGCCCACTGATCATGGCCGACCCGCTGGGCTTCTACCGCCAGCAAGGGCTCACCGTGTCGCTGCAGAAGACGGCCGGCTGGGCGCTGATCCGCGACAAGATCATGAACCGGGAGTACGACGCCACGCACTTCCTGAGCCCGATGCCGGTGGCCATCAGCCTGGGGCTGGGGTCGGCCGCGATGCCGATGAACGTGGCGACGATCCAGAACATCAACGGCCAGGCCATCGTGCTGGCCAACAAGCACAAGACCAACCGCGACCCGAAGAACTGGAAGGGCTTCAAGTTCGCCATCCCGTTCGACTACAGCATCCACAACTTCCTGCTGCGCTACTACCTGGCCGAAGCCGGCATCAACCCCGACACCGATGTGCAGCTGCGCGTGACGCCGCCGGCCGAGATGGTGGCCAACCTGCGTGCCGGCAACATCGACGGCTTCCTGGGCCCAGACCCGTTCAACCAGCGCGCGGTGTTCGAGGAGGTGGGCTTCATCCACATCCTGAGCCGCGAGATCTGGGACGGCCACCCCTGCTGCGCCTTCGGCGTGCCCACTGCCTTCATCGAGCAGAACCCCAACACCTTTGCCGCGCTGTTCCGCAGCGTGCTGACCGCCGCCGCCATGGCGCGTGAAGCCAAGAACCGCGAGCTGATCGCCAAGGTCATCGCACCGGCGCAGTACCTCAACCAGCCCGAGGCGGTGCTGACCCAGGTGCTGACCGGCAAGTTCGCCGACGGCCTGGGCAATGTGCGCAACGTGCCCGAGCGCGCCGACTTCGACCCCGTGCCCTGGCAGAGCATGGCCGTGTGGATGCTCACCCAGATGAAGCGCTGGGGCTACCTGAAGGGTGACGTCAACTACAGGCAGGTGGCCGAGAAGGTGTTCCTGCTGACCGACGCCAAGAAGCAGATGAAGGCCCTGGGCCAGCCGGTGCCCGATGGCGCCTACAAGAAGTTCAAGGTGATGGGCAAGGAGTTCGACCCGGCGCAGCCGGATGCCTACCTCAAGAGCTTCGCGATCCAGAAGACCGCATGATGGCCAGCGCCCGATCCGAGGGCTGGAAGGCCCACCTGCTGTCGCTGCTGATCCTGGGGGTGCTGCTGGGCATCTGGCACCTGGCCACGATGCGCCCCGCGCCGGTGGCCGCGCCGGCGGTGGCCATGACACCCGAGCAGATCGAGTATGCCAAGCTGATGGGCAAGGACCCGACAGCCGGCGCACCGCAGACCGCAGCCAAGAGCGGCTTCCCCACGCTGGGCCAGATGGCCGATGCGGCGGTGGCCAACCTGTCGCGCCCGTTCTACGACAACGGCCCCAACGACAAGGGCCTGGGCGTGCAGCTGGCGCACAGCCTGGGGCGGGTGGCGCTGGGTTTTCTGCTGGCGATGGCGGTGGCCATTCCGCTGGGCTTTCTGATCGGCATGAGCCCGCTGGCCTACAAGGCGCTCGACCCGTTCATCCAGGTGCTCAAGCCCATCAGCCCGCTGGCCTGGATGCCGCTGGCGCTCTACACCATCAAGGACTCGGCCATCAGCGGCATTTTCGTCATCTTCATCTGCAGCGTGTGGCCGATGCTGATCAACACCGCCTTCGGCGTGGCCGGCGTGCGGCGTGAGTGGCTGAACGTGGCGCGCACGCTGGAGGTCAAGCCCATCCGCCGCGCCTTCGAGGTGATCCTGCCCGCCGCCGCGCCCACCATCCTGACGGGCATGCGCATCAGCATGGGCATCGCCTGGCTGGTGATCGTGGCCGCCGAGATGCTGGTGGGCGGCACCGGCATCGGCTACTTCGTGTGGAACGAGTGGAACAACCTGAGCCTGCCCAACGTGATCTTCGCGATCCTGGTGATCGGCGTGGTGGGCATGCTGCTCGACCTGATGTTTGCGCGCTTCCAGAGGGCGGTGACCTATGCGGACTGATGCAGATGTGGCCCCCAAGACGCCTGCGGCGTCGCCCCCCCGGGGGGGAGCGTTCGGCTTGGGGCGGCCCGGCGGCGGACAGTTCCTCACGGTCGAAGGTCTGGCCAAGACCTACCCCGGCGCCACCGAGCCGGTGTTCGACGCCGTCAACTTCGGCATGCATGAAGGCGAGTTCGTCTGCATCATCGGCCACAGCGGCTGTGGCAAGACCACCATCCTGAACGTGCTGGCCGGGCTGGAGCAGGCAAGCGTTGGCCATGTGTTCATGGACCGGCGCGAAGTGTCCGGCCCCGGGCTGGAGCGCGGCGTGGTCTTCCAGGGCCATGCGCTGATGCCCTGGCTGACGGTGCGCAAGAACATCGCCTTCGCGGTGCGCAGCAAGTGGCCCGACTGGCCCGGCGACCGGGTCAACGCCCATGTCGAGAAGTACGTGGCCCTGGTCGGCCTGGGCAACGCCATCGACAAGAAGCCCAGCGCCCTGAGCGGCGGCATGAAGCAGCGGGTGGGCATCGCCCGTGCGTTTGCCATCCAGCCGCGCATGCTGCTGCTTGACGAGCCCTTCGGCGCGCTGGATGCGCTGACGCGCGGCACCATCCAGGAAGAGCTGCTGCGCATCTGCGCCGAGACCCGCCAGACGGTGTTCATGATCACCCACGATGTGGATGAATCCATCCTGCTGGCCGACCGCATCCTGCTGATGAGCAACGGCCCGCAGGCGCGGGTGGCCGAGATCGTGTGCAACACCATGCCCAGGGACCGCCAGCGCGCCAGCCTGCACCACGACCCGCAGTACTACCGCATCCGCAACCACCTGGTCGACTTCCTGGTGACGCGCTCGAAAGACCTGAGCCACGGCCGCGCCCCGGCCCACCCGCCCGAGGTCTGCCCCGGCCTGGACAACGCCACCGAGCCGCCCGACTTCTCCCCCACCGCACCCAACGTGCTGCCCCTTCTGCAACGAAAGGCCTGAACCCATGACCACCGCCATGTCCCGTCTCGACGTCACAGAGAAGATCATCACCACCAAGGTGCAGAAGGGCCTGAAGTGGTCCGACATCGCCGCCAAGGTGGGGCTCAGCAAGGAATGGGTCACCGCCGGCTGCCTGGGGCAGATGACCTTCAATGCCGAGCAGGCCGGCGTGCTGGCCGAGATCTTCGCCCTCAGCCCGGAAGAGAAGGCCTGGCTGATGGTGGTGCCCTACAAGGGCAGCCTGCCCACCAGCGTGCCCACCGACCCGCTGATCTACCGCTTCTATGAGCTGATCAGCGTTTACGGCACCACCTTCAAGGAGCTGATCCATGAAGAGTTCGGCGACGGGATCATGAGCGCGATCGACTTCAAGATGGACCTGCAGCGCGAGGCCAACCCCATGGGTGACCGCGTGGCCATCACGATGAGCGGCAAGTTCCTGCCCTACAAAACATATTGAAGCTCCCCCGTAGCGCCTTCGGCGCTCCCCCGAGGGGGCGCCGCGCGCGGCCCGGCAAAGCCGGTTCCGCCGCGGCCACCTGGCTTGTTATTCCACCCATCCACAGGAGCACTCTCATGCAAGGTCGTCGTCACCTTCTCAAGGCCGGCCTCGCCGGCGCTGCCCTGGCCGCACCGGCCGTCGCTTCTGCCCAGACCACCTTCAACTGGAAGATGACCTCGGCCTACGGCAAGGGCTCGCCGTTCTATATGGACGGCCCCGGCTCGGCCACCGACCTGGCCAAGCGCATCCGCGACATGTCGGGCGGGCGGCTCAACATCCAGGTGTTTGGCGCCGGTGAGCTGATACCCGCCTTCGAAGGCTTCGACGCGGTGCGCGCCGGCACGGTGGAGATGAACCATGCCAACAGCTACTTCTGGACTGGCAAGAGCGCGGCCGCCCAGTACTTCACCGCCGTGCCCTTCGGCCTGAACTTCCAGGGCATCAACGGCTGGCTGTACGACGGCGGTGGCCAGGAACTGTGGAACGAGGTGTATGCGCCCTTCGGCATGGTGGCCATGGCCTGCGGCAACACCGGTGTGCAGATGACCGGCTGGTTCAAGAAGGAGATCAATGCGGTCGCCGACCTGAAGGGCCTGAAGATGCGCATCCCTGGCCTGGCCGGCAAGGTGTACGCCAGCCTGGGCGTGGACGTGAAGGTGCTGCCGGGCGGCGAGATCTTCCCGGCGCTGGAGCGCGGCGTGATCGACGCGGCCGAGTTCGTCGGCCCCTTCCAGGACCGGCGCCTGGGCCTGCACAAGGCGGCCAAGTACTACTACACCACCGGCTGGCATGAGTCGGCCACGGTGTCTGAACTGCTGATCAACAAGGCCGCCTGGGACAAGCTGCCCGCCGACCTGAAGGCCATCGTGCAGAACGCTGCGGCCGCCTGCAACGTGATCAGCGAGGCCTGGTGCCAGAAGCACAACTCGGAAGCCATGGATGACCTGGTCAAGAACCAGGGCGTCATCGCCCGGCCGCTGCCCGATGCGGTCATCAAGGCCCTGCGCACCGAGACCGACAAGGTGCTGGCCGAGGCTGCCGCCAAGGACCCGATGACCAAGAAGGTGCATGACTCCTACATGGCCTTCAAGGCCAAGTACGACCGCTGGAGCGAGGTCAGCGAAGAGGCGTACCACATCAAGGTGCGCGGCTGAGCCGGGCAGTCTGCAAATGTCCACCACCGCGGCTGCCGCCGCGGTCCGCCGCATCGAGGCAGTGATCGATGTGGTGGGCCGCGCCACCCTGTATCTCTGCCTGGCGATGATCGGCCTGGTGGCGCTGAACGTGCTGCTGCGCTACAGCCTGAGCTTCGGCTCGGTGTGGTCGCAAGAGCTGGAATGGCACCTGCTTGCCGCCGTCATCCTGCTGGGCATGAGCCATGCCATCCAGCGCGGCGACAACGTGCGGGTCGATGTGTTCTATGCCGGCTTCAAGCCCCGCGCCAAGTTCGCCGTCGACCTCGTCTCCGACCTGTTGCTGCTGCTGATCGCCCTGCTGTTCATCAAGCTGTCGCTGGCCTACGTGGGGCAGTCCTACGCGATCAACGAGACCTCGGCCGACCCCGGCGGCATCCCCTACCGCTGGGCGGTGAAGGGCCTGATCCCGCTGGGCTTCGGCCTGCTGGCGCTGCAGACGGTCGGTTCGCTGCTCAAGCGGGTGCTGGTCGAGCAGCAGCGCCGGGAGGCCGGCCATGCTTGAACCGCAGACCTACGCCATCCTGATGCTGGTCGGCTTCTTCCTGATGCTGATGCTGGGCGTGCCGGTGGCCACCACCCTGGCCACGGTGGGCTTCATCTTCGGCTACCTGGGCTTCGGCGACGGCCTGTTCAACCTGCTGCCGGCGCGCATCTACGGCGTGGTGGCCGGCTACCAGTGGATGGCGATCCCGCTGTTCGTCTTCATGGGCGTGATGCTGGAGAAATCACGCCTGGCCGACGACCTGCTGGACGTGATGGGCCATCTCGCCGGCGGCGTGCGCGGCGGCATGGGGGTGGGCATCATCCTCTTCGGCGTGCTGATGGGCGCGACCACCGGCATCGTCGGCGCCACCATCATCACACTGGGCCTGCTGACCCTGCCCACGCTGATCCGCCGTGGCTACAACAAGAGCATTGCCTGCGGCGCCATCTGCGCATCGGGCACGTTGGGGCAGATCATTCCGCCCAGCCTGATCCTGATCCTGCTGTCCGACATCATGCAGCTGTCGGTGGGCACGCTGTTCGCGGCGGCCGTGGGCCCGGGCTTGCTGCTGGCCGGGGTCTACATCATCTTCCTGCTGGTGCTGGGCATGCTCAAGCCCGACCTGATGCCGCCGCTACCGCAGGCCGAGCGCGATGCGGTCAGCCGCCGCCAGCTGTGGGTGCGCTTCTGGAAGGTGGTGGTGCCGCCGATCATGCTGGTGGTGGCGGTGCTGGGCAGCATCGTGGGCGGGATCGCGGCGCCGACGGAAGCTGCGTCGATGGGCGCGGTGGGCGCCATCCTGATCACCATCGGCGCCGGCCGTTTCAAGTGGCAGGTGCTCAAGGACGTGGCCCTGGAGACGGGCAAGATCACCGCCATCATGATGTTCATCCTGATGATGGCGCAGGTGTTCGCGCTGGCCTTCCGCGGCCTGCATGGCGAGGACCTGATCGTGCGCATGTTCGAGTGGCTGCCCGGCGGGGTCAACAGCGACATCTGGTTCATGATGGCGTTGATCTTCGTGCTCGGCTTTTTCATCGAGTGGATCGAGATCAGCTACATCGCGGTGCCGCTGTTCCTGCCGGTGCTGATCGCCCAGGGTGTCGATCCGGTGTGGCTGGCCATGCTGATCACCGTCAACCTGCAGTCGAGCTTCCTCACACCGCCGTTCGGCTGGGCGCTGTTCTACCTGAAGGGCGTGGCCCCGCCCGAGGTGACGATCCGCGACATCTACAAGGGCGTGGTGCCGTTCATTGCGATGCAGGCGGTGACGCTGGCGCTGGTGTTCTTCTACCCGCAGATCGCCTTGTGGCTGCCCAAGGCCATCGGCTGGTGAGGCCAGCCAACCCCTTGCTTGCCTGTCCTGCCCCGCGTGGGCAGGACAACTTGGGACCGCACCACCCTGCCTTGTGAATCCACCGCCCATCCGGCAACGGTGATGGCCACCTGCCCTATGCGCGCCAGTGCATATCGCGGGCGCTGCGCGCAACGGCAAGAATCGCGCCCTGTCTTCTGAATCGGCAAGGCCTGCGGTCCTGGCCCCCAAGATCCCCGATGCATGCGTTCTCCGAGAGCTTCAGCCTGGCGCTGGGCCTCATCACCCAGGCCGACGCTGCGCTGTGGCGGATCGTCGCCCTGTCGCTGCGTGTCAGCACCACCGCCTGTGCATTGGGCGCGGGCTTCGGCCTGCTGCTGGGTGCCTGGCTGGCGGTGGCGCGCTTTCCCGGCCATGCGGTGGTGGTGGGCGTGCTCAACACCTTGCTGGCCTTGCCGTCGGTGGTGGTGGGGCTGGTGGTGTACCTGCTGCTGTCGCGCTCGGGGCCGCTGGGCAGCTGGGGCATCCTGTTCACACCCACGGCCATGGTCATAGCGCAAAGCATCCTGGTGGTGCCGCTGATCGCTGCGCTGGCCCGCCAGCTGGTGGCCGACACGCTGCGCGAGGGCGGCGACGAGCTGGCCGCCATGGGCGCCGGCCGGCTGTTGTCGGCGCTGCTGCTGCTGGCCCATGCGCGGCTGGCGGTGCTGACCGTGCTGCTGACCGCCTTCGGCCGTGCGGTGGCCGAGGTGGGCGCGGTGATGATCGTCGGCGGCAACATCGACGGCGTCACCCGGGTGATGACCACCGCCATCGCGCTGGAGACCAGCAAGGGCGACCTGCCGCTGGCCTTGGCGCTGGGCCTGGTGCTGCTGGGCGTGGTGGCACTGGTCAACCTGGCCGTCGGGCTGATCCAGCGCAACGGCAGGGCCCGGGTGGCCATGCCCTTGGGTGCCGTGGCATGACCGGCCTGCCGCCCCTGGTGCACCCTGTCTTGCCCGGCACGCAGGCACCGCGCCCAGCCGCCGTGCTGATCGGGCTGCACCAGGCCAGTGTGTTGTTCGGCGCCCAGCCGGCACTGCGGGGCATCACGCTGCAGGTGCACCGGGGCGACCGCATCGCCCTGGTGGGGGCCAACGGTTCGGGCAAAACCACGCTGCTGCGCCTGCTCAACGGCCTGCAGTTGCCCACCAGCGGGCAGCGCCTGCTGCCGCCCGGTGGCAAGGCGCCGGTGACGGCCATGCTGTTCCAGCGGCCGTTTCTGCTGCACTTCAGCGTGCGGCGCAACCTGCAGCTGGCACTGTGGCTGGCCGGCGTGCCGGCGGCCGAGCGGGCCGCCCGGGTGGACGGCGCACTGCAGCGCGTGGGCCTGCAGGCCAAGGCGGCGCTGCCGGCACGCAGCCTGTCGGGCGGCCAACAGCAACGGCTGGCACTGGCGCGCGCCTGGGCGGTGCGGCCCGACATCCTGTTCCTGGACGAGCCCACCGCCAGCCTCGACCCGTCGGCCAAGCGCGAGGTCTAGCAACTGATCGACGAGTTCGGCGCCGCCGGCATGGCCCTGGTGATGAGCACCCACAACCTGGGCCAGGCCCGGCGCCTGGCCAACCGCATGCTGTACCTGGACGCCGGCCGCCTGCTGGCGGACCTGCCGGTCGACGACTTCTTCAAGCGCAACGACCTGCCGACTGCAGCCGCCCAATTCCTCAAGGGAGAACTGCCATGGTCTTGATGGCCACCCACCGCCTGCTGCGCCGCGCCGTGCTCAGCCTGCTGGCGGCTGCCGGGCTGGCCGCGCTGACCGGCCCTGCGCTGGCCCAGGGCAATTTCATCGTCATGGCCTCGACCACCAGCACCGAGCAGTCGGGCCTGTTCGCCCATCTGCTGCCGGCCTTCAAAGTGGCCACCGGCACCGACGTGCGGGTGGTGGCCCTGGGCACCGGCCAGGCGCTGGACACCGGCCGCCGGGGCGATGCCGACATCGTCTTCGTGCACGACCAAGCGGCCGAAGAGAAGTTCGTGGCCGAAGGCTTCGGCGTCAAGCGCCTGCCGGTGATGTACAACGACTTCGTGCTGATCGGCCCGGCGGCCGACCCGGCCAAGGTGCGTGGCAAGGGCATCACCGCCGCGCTGCAGAAGCTGGCCGCGTCCCCGGCGCCCTTCATCTCACGCGGCGACAAGAGCGGCACCCATGCCGCCGAACTGCGCCACTGGAAGGCAGCGGGCACCGACATCGCCGCCGCCACACCCGCTGGCGGAGTGCCGAGCGCCGGCCGGCCAGCCGGCTACAAGGAATGCGGCTGCGGCATGGGCCCGGCGCTGAACATCGCCGCATCCACCGGCGCCTATGTGCTGGCCGACCGCGGCACCTGGCTGAACTTCAGGAACCGCGCCGACCTGGCCGTGCTGGTTGAAGGCGACACCCGGTTGTTCAACCAGTACGGCGTGATGGTGGTCAACCCGGCCAAGCACCCGCATGTGAAGCTGGCCCTGGCCCAGGGCTTTGCCGACTGGGTGGTGTCACCGGCCGGCCAGGCCAGCATCGCCGGCTACAAGATCGGCGGCGAGCAGTTGTTCTTCCCCAACGCCGGCAAGTAGCGCTGGGCGCCAACGGCGCCGGCAAGTAGCGCGCAGCGCCACCGGCGCCGCGTTGGCGCGCGGGGCTGCAGCCGCTACAGTCAAGACACCCTTTTTCGCCCGGCGCACACGCGTCTGCCTGCATGCCCGACCTGCATTCCTTCGAGCCCGGTGGCTTCAGCTTTCTGGAGGGCGGCTTCCCGTACTCGGCCGGCGTCGTCGCGCGGCCGGGTTTCGAGATCCGCCGGGTGCGTTTTGCCCAGGTGCAGCCGATGGCCGCCGGGTTTGCGCGCATCGCCGCCATCCTGCAGGCCCAGGGCCGGCCGACCACGGCGCTGTGTGCGGCCGAGCTGCGCTCACCACAGCCGTTCACCATGGCCGGCTTCCAGGGTTTCAACCGCGCCTATGTCGATGTGCTGACCGATTGGGGCCTGGTCCGCAACGGCTTGAACCCGGTGGCGCGCAGCAATGTCTGCCCGCTGCATGATGCGCCGGCCGAGCCGGGCTTCCACGCGTTCTGCTACACGGTGCCGACCAGTGCCGCACCGGTTGCACCGCTGCCGGCCACCTTCGTGGTGGCCGGCAGTGGCGAATGGCCTGAACACCTGCCGTTCCCGGGCGGCATCGTGGCACGCGGCGACATCTCACCCACCGGCATGGCAGCCAAGATCGCCTATGTGCTGCAGACCATGCGCAGCCGCAGCGACGGCCTGGGCGCCGACTGGGCCACGGTCAGCGCCGCCCATGTCTACACCGGGCACGACATCCACCCCTTTCTGGCCAGCCACTTCGCGGCCAGCGGGCTGCTGCACAACGGCCTGGACTGGCAGGTCTGCGCACCGCCGATCCTGGAGCTGGAGTTCGAGATGGACGTGCGCCGCATCAAGCACGAGACGCTCGACTGAATCGGGGTCAGCGGCGGCCGAAGCGCGCGAGGGCCGCGCCCAGGATGCCCTTGGGCATGAAGATGATGAACAGGATCAACAGCAGGCCGTAGATGGACGTGTCCACGCCGTGCACGTCGTTGCCGATGACGACCCGCAGGCCTTCTGACAGCAGCAGCAGGAACACCGCACCCACCGTCGGGCCCAGCATCACGAACATGCCGCCGGCGATCACGCCGAACACCATCTGCAGCGAGATGCTGATGCCCGACACCGTCTCGGGGTTCACGTACAGCTGGTACTGCGCGATCAGCGCCCCGCCGATGCAGGTCATCACGGCCGACAACAGCATCACCGACAGCTTGGTGCGCTTGACATCGATGCCCAGCGACGCTGCGGCATCTTCTTCGGCGCTGATGGCTTCCAGCGCCAGCCGGGCCATGCTGCGGTCGACCCGGTGCCAGACATACAGCGCCGCCAGCCAGAACACCAGCACGATGTAGAACCAGACCGCCTTGCTGGAGAACTGCAGCGCGCTCAGCGACCAGGTGGCGCCATCGACCAGGCCCGGCTTGGGCGTGATGCCCAGCGACCCGCCGGTGCTGTCGCGCAGGCCGACGATGACCAGCCGCGTCACTTCCGACAACGCCAGCGTCACCAGCGCAAAGTAATGGCCGACGATCTTGAAGCGAAAGCACGGGTAGCCGATCAGCACCGCCACCACCAGCGACACGGCAATGCCCACCAGCAGGCCCAGCCACGGTGACACGCCGTAGAGGTTCCACATCAGCACCACGGCATAAGCGCCGATGCCCAGGAACGCACCATGGCCGAAGCTGACCAGGCCCAGCCGCCCCATGATCGACCAGCTGGTGTAGACGGTGGACCACAGCAGCGCCATCACCATCAGGTGCAGTGTGTAGTCGCCCAGGCCCAGTTGCGGCGCGATCACCAGCGCAGCCAGCAGCCCGCCTGCCAGCACGCGCATCGGCGTGGCGCGGGATTGCGGCGCCGTGCTCACGAGCGGCGGGCCAACAGGCCTTCGGGCTTCCAGAACATCACCATGATGAAGAACACGAAGGCCATCACATAGCCCCATTCCAGGTGGAAGAAGAAGCCGCCCACCGAGATGAACTGGGCGAAGACAAAGGCTGCGACGAAGCCGCCGACCAGGTTGCCCAGGCCGCCCAGCACGCAGATCAAAAAGGTCAGCGGGCCGAACGACAGGCCGATGGCCGGATGCACGTCGTACTGCAGCACCAGCAGGCAGGCGGCCAGCCCCGCCAGGCCACCGCCGATGGCCGAGGTGAGCAGGTAGATGCGCGAGGCGTTCACGCCCATCAGCGGCATGATGGTCCTGTCCTGGCTGATGGCGCGGATGGCCGTGCCCGTGTAGGTGCGGTTGAGGAACACGTAGGTCACGCCGATGGCGATGACCGCCACACCGAAGGCGATGATGCGCGCCATCGAGAAGCTCAGTTCACCCACCGGCACCGCCGGCAGCCGCACGCCGATGTTGCGGAACTCGACGCCGAACACCACCGTGGCCAGCGCCTGCAGCAGGAACAGCACGCCGCCGGTGACCAGCAGCTGGTTGATCGGCTCGGCATTCAACACCGGCTTGATCACGAGCTGATGCATTGCCGCGCCCAACAGGGCCACGAAGGCGATGCCCATCGCCATGGCGGCCGGCAGCGGCACGCCCTGCACCGAGTGCAGCCAGTAGATGGCATACATGCCCACCATGATCAGCTCGGCATAGCAGATCCACACCACGTCGATCACGCCGAAGATCAGGTTCAGCCCCAGCGACAACAGCGCAAACAGCCCGCCCAGCAGCAGGCCGTTGAGCACCGCTTCGAGCAGGAAGATGTCGAAGATTGGCACGTCACACCCCCAGGTAGGCCTTGCGGATCTCGTCGCTGGCCAGCAGTTCGGCGGCACCGCCGCTCTGCCGGATGCGGCCTGTCTCCAGCAGGTAGGCGCGGTCCACGACCTTCAGCACCTGCTGGATGTTCTGCTCGACGATCAGCACCGTGTAGCCCTCGGCGCCCATCTTGCGGATGACCTCGAAGATCGACTGCACGATCAACGGCGCCAGGCCGGCCGATGGCTCGTCGAGCAGCAGCAGCTTGGGCCCGCTCATCAGCGCGCGGCCGATCGCGCACATCTGCTGCTCGCCGCCCGACATCGTGCCGGCCAGCTGGGCGCGGCGCTCCTTCATGCGCGGGAACAGCGCATACACCATCTCCAGCCGCTGGGCGTACTGCGCGCGCGCTGCAGGCAGGAAGGCACCCATCTTCAGGTTCTCTTCGACGCTCAGGCGCGGGAACAGCCGCCGCCCTTCGGGCACATGCGCAATGCCCAGCGAGATGATTTCATGCGCCGGCAGGCCGTTGTAGCGCCGGCCCTCCATCACCAGGTCGCCTTCGCGGGTGTCGATCAGCTTGGAGATGGCGCGCAGCAGCGTGGTCTTGCCCGCGCCGTTCGGACCGATCACGGCCACCGACTCGCCTGCACGCACTTCCAGCGACACGCCGAACAGGGCCTGGAAGCCGTCATAGCCGGCGCTGATGTTGTCGAGCTTGAGCATGGGCGCGGCGCTGGCCATCAGGTCTGCTGTGCCGAAATCTGTTGCTGCACCTGGGTGGCGTCGGTGCCCAGGTAGACCTCGATCACCTTCGGGTCCCGTGTCACTTCGGCCGGCTTGCCTTCGGCGATGACGACGCCATGGTCCAGCACCAGGCAGCGGTCGATCACGCGCATCAGCACGCCCATGATGTGTTCCACCCAGATGATGGTGATGCCGCGCTCATCGCGGATGCGCTTGAGCATGTCGGCGGCCTGGTTCATCTCGGCCTCGTCCAGGCCGCCCAGGCTTTCATCGGCCAGCAGCAGCGTGGGTTGGGTGGCCAGTGCGCGGGCCATCTCCAGCTTCTTCAGGCCGGCTGCGCCCATGCCGTCGACACGGGCCTGCGCGTCGGTGGGCAGGCCGATCAGCCGCAGCGCGTCACGCGCCTGCTGCTCGGCACGCTCACGCGAGATGCGCTCGCGCGATCCGTAGAAGGCGGCCAGCGTGGCGTTCTCCAGCACCGACAGCTTGCGGAAGGGCCGCGGGATCTGGAAGGTGCGCGCCAGCCCGCGGCGGCAGATCTCGTTGGGCGGCAGGCCGCCGATGCTGGTGCCATCCAGGGTGATCGTGCCCGCCGTGGGTGCATACAGCCCGGCCATCACATTGAAGGTGGTGCTCTTGCCCGACCCGTTGGGCCCGATCAGGCCCAGGATCTCACCTTTGGCCAATCCGAACGACACGCCGTCGACAGCCGTGAAGCCGCCGAACTTCTTCGTCAGACCCTGAACCGACAGCAACATGGACCAGGGGCCCGCTCAGCGCGCGTAGCCGTGGCCGGCGGGCAGCGGCAGCACCGGGTCCTTGGTCTTGATCGCCGAAGGCCAGACGATGAAGGTGTCGTTGGCCGCGTACTGCATCACCACCGGTGACGAGCGCTCGTTCTGGCCGGCCATGGCATGGCCCGGCGGGAAGAACTTGACCCCGTAGCCCTGGATCGTGCCGCCCACCGGGATGTCGGTTTCCAGCGCTGCCTTGCGCAGCGCCTCGGGGTCGAAGCCGCCATGCTTCTTGATGGCGCGCGGCATCACGTCGGAGAAGAAGATCCAGGCCTGGTTGAAGCCCATCGACAGGTGGGGCGGCACCTCGTCGCTTTTGACGTCGGCCTTGTAGCGGCGCACCATCTCGCGCGTCAGATCACCCATGCCGGGTGCCAGCGTCTTCGGGTCGAGCAGCTGTGCGGCCACCGGGTCGACGTTGTAGATGAAGTTGGCGTCTTCCTTGAAGGTGGCAAACAGCTTGTCGAACTGGCCGTAGCCGGCGCCGTGCCCGATCAGCGCCGCCCATTTCAGGCCCTGCTCCTTGGCCTGGCGCAGAAACAGCGTGATGTCGGGGTTGTAGCCGGTGTGCAGGATCACGTCGGCACGCGTGCGGCGCAGCTTGGTCACCAGCGGTGACAGGTCGGGCGAGGTGGCCGCATAGCCTTCCTTCAGCACCACATCCATGCCGTAGCGCTTGCATGCACTTTCATTGCCCGACGCCACGCCCGACCCATAGGGGCCGTCTTCATAGAGGATGGCCACCTTCAGGTCTTTGGGGTCCTTGCCGAGCCGCGCCTTGGCCTGCTCATTCAGGAAGGTGCAGGACGCTTCGCCGAACTGGTCGGAATGCACCTGGGCCCGGAACACATGGGTCAGCTTCTTGTCCTTGAACACCGCCGAGGCCACACACACATTGGCCCACATGAAGCGCTTGGCAGCGTCAACCTTCTGCGCCATGGGCACGCAGTGGGCGCTGGAGAACACGCCCATGATCATGTCGACCTTTTCCTGGTTCAACAGGCGCTCGGTCTCGTTGATCGCCACATCGGCCTTGGACTGGGCGTCGACGTAGATCGGCTTGATCTTCACGCCATCGACACCACCGCGCTCGTTGATCATGTCGATCGCGTACTTGGTGCCCAGATAGGACGCGTTGGACCCGCCCGCGGCAAACGCGCCGGTCAGGTCGTACACCACGCCGATCTTGATCTCCTTGGCTTGCGCAAACGCCGTGCCCGCGCACAGGGCCAAGGCCGCTGCAACCAGATACCTGCCAATCATGGTGTCTCCTCTGTTCTACGACCGATTAGTCTGAATCTATGCGGGCAGGAGGCAGCGGTCAATTGAGGGTTTAGCCCCAGCAACGGGCTGTTGAACCGGCCCGGCCGCAGGCCCGTTGCCGACCTCGACAGGACGGTTGACCCCACCCGGCGTGGCAGGTTCTCGGCGCCGACAGGGGCCACCCTGCTGGCCCGCATCGCCTCCCGCGCTGCCACGCGCGCTGTCCTGCAAGCCCTCAAGTCCAGGCTGGAGCGGCAGATGTTGTTGTCGATGGGCAACACCGTCAACGTGATGGGCTCAACCACCCTGCAGGCCTCTGACGTGCAGGGGCTGGAACTGCGTGCCGACGGCAGCGGGCGCGGCCTGCGCCTGGCCGTGCAGCAACCGCCCGCTGAAAGCTGGTTCAGGCTGCGGCTTCCGGCGGCCGCGGCAGCGCATGCCAGGGCCAGCCCAACAACTCGGCCAGCCTGGTCACCACCCAGGCAGCTTCGCCGGCGCTGAAGCCGGCGCCTTCGGCCCCCAGGCCAGCCTCGGTGCGCTGCAGGACCAGATCCTCGCTCAGGCCCTGGTCATGCACCCAGGCCTGGCTGCGGTCGACGAGCATCTGGGCCATGTCCTCGCACAACTCGTAGCGGGCACGAAAGTCGTCACGCGCCAGGGTCAGGCGGCCACGCACGTCGCGGTGGACGGCCTCGAACGAAGGCGGGATCAGGATCTGGTTTTCATCGGACATGGCCCGGTTGTACCCCAGGCCGGCGGCTGGCCGCCAGTCAGGTGGCGCAGCCGGCTTCCACCACCGCCTGCGGCTTGATGGGCACCGGCTCGGGCACGCGGTAGCCGTAGCGCACGGCAGTCAGCTCGGCCAGGATGCTGATGGCGATCTCGGGCGGCGTGCGCGCGCCGTTCTTCAGGCCCACCGGGCCGTGGATGCGCGCCAGCTGGTCGTCGCTGATGCCGAAGTGCTCCTTCAGGCGCGCCTTGCGTTTGGCCTGGTTCGCGCGCGAGCCGATGGCGCCGATGTAGAAGGCCGGGCTGTTGACCGCCTCCATCAGCGCCAGGTCGTCCATCTTCGGGTCGTGGGTCAGCGCGATGATGGCGGTGTGGCCGTCGGGCTTCATCTCCAGCACGGTGTCGTCGGGCATGCCGCGCAGCAAGGTGGCGCCGGGCACGGCAAAGCCGGTGGCGTACTCCTCGCGCGGGTCGCACACCAGCACCTGGTAGTCCAGCGCGGTGGCCATCTGGGCCAGGTACTGCGTCATCTGGCCGGCGCCGATCAGCAGCAGCCGCCAGCGCGGGCCGTGGTGCGTCACCAGGGTGGTGTCGTCCAGCGCCAGCTCGTCGGTGGTGTTGCCGGGCTGCAGATCGACATCGCCGGTGGCGATGGTCAGCAGCCGGCGCACCCGCTGGCCGGCATCCAGCCGGGCCAGCAGGTCGTCCAGCCGGGTGCGCGGTTGCACCGGCTCCAGCACCAGCTCGATCAGGCCGCCGCAGGGCAGGCCGAAGCGCTGGGCGGTGTCGGCATCGATGCCGTAACGCACCACCTGGGGCAGGCCGGTGGTCAGCGCGCCGGCGCGGGCCTTGTCGACCAGGTCGTCCTCGATGCACCCGCCTGACACACTGCCGGCCACCAGGCCGTCGTCGCGCAGCGCCACGCTGCTGCCCGGCGGGCGCGGGGCCGAGCCCCAGGTGCGGGTGATGGTGCCCAGCACCACCTTGTGGCCCTGGGCCAGCCAGGTGGTGGCCTGGCGCAGCACATTCAGATCGACGTTGTCCATGGTGGTGTGGTTTCAGCAAGACGGCAGGAGAGTGGACCCTAACGGCGACCTGCCCGGCCGGCGACGCCGCACATTCCCTTAGTCACCGCCGAGCCTGGGGTGCAACCAGCCCTGCGGAAACCCTTATGCAACTGCGTTCATAAGGGAAACCGAATTGATGCGCCGCCAAGCCGATCTGCCTAGTATCCGCCCGGCCTGCCGAGGCCAAACCGACCTTGCCCCGGCTCCAGACACCGCAGACCAACCCTACCCAGGAGACGCTCAATGGGCATGCAGATCACCCTCACCGTCAACGGCGAGTCCGTCACGCGCGAGACCGCGCCAAACCAGTTGCTGGTGCACTTCATCCGCGACACGCTGCGCCTGACCGGCACCCATGTGGGCTGCGACACCACCCAGTGCGGTGCCTGCACCGTGCATGTGGATGGCAAGGCCGTGAAGAGCTGCGGCATGCTCACCGCCCAGGCCGCCGGCAAGGCTGTCACCACCATCGAAGGCCTGGCCGCCGCCGACGGCACGCTGCACCCGATGCAGGCCGCCTTCCGCGCCTGCCACGGCCTGCAGTGCGGCTTCTGCACCCCGGGCATGGTGATGAGCGCTGTCGACCTGGTGCAACACCACGGGTGTCACAACGAGCAACAGGTGCGCGAGGCGCTGGAAGGCAACATCTGCCGCTGCACCGGCTACCACAACATCATCAAGGCCGTGCAGCAGGGTGCTGCCGCCATGAAAGCCTGAACCCGGAGACCCACACCATGAACGCACGCCAAGGTTTCATCGGCCAGTCGATCGAGCGCCGCGAGGACAGCCGCTTCCTCACCGGCAAGGGCCAGTACACCGACGACATCACCATGCCCGGGCAGACCCATGCCTTCTTCCTGCGCAGCCCGTATGCGCATGCCCGCATCACCGCCATCGACACCAGCGCGGCCGCCAAGGCGCCGGGCGTGGTGGGCATCCTCACCGGTGACCACTTCAAGGCCGTGGGCGGCCTGCCTTGCGGCTGGCTGATCAACAGCCTGGACGGCCAGCC
>JARXAJ010000163.1 GCA_029865965.1 Aquabacterium sp. | reverse complement strand
GTGACGATGACGATGCGGATCACCACCAGGCTGAGCACCGCCGTGGCCAGGGTGAAGCCCAGCAGCATCGGCCCGCTGGCGCGCACCAGCTGGCCGGCCAGCCCGCTGCTGCGCGCCTGGCGCCGCCCGCTGGCCGACAGCGCCAGCACGCCCAGCACCGCGCCCAGGTGCAGGATCTGCCACCAGCCGGCCAGCCACTGCAGCACCGGCTGCAGGGCGCCGGTGCCAGGTGGGCCGTTGTGGGTGCGGCCGGCCATGCGCTTCACGCCCGGGGCGGCCTGGTCATGGGGCGCTGGCCTGGCGCACCGCATGGTCCCATTCGGCCATCATGGCCTGCGCCCGCGCACGTGGCAGGGTGGGGTGGAAGCGCCGCTCCACCTGCCACAGGGCCGACAGTTCATCCAGGCCCTTGAACACGCCGGTGGCCAGGCCGGCCAGGTAGGCCGCGCCCAGCGCCGTGGTCTCGGTGACCTGCGGCCGCACCACCGGGATGCCCAGCAGGTCGGCCTGGAACTGCATCAGCAGGTTGTTGACGCAGGCGCCGCCGTCCACCCGCAGCTCGGCCACCGGCGCGCCGCCGCCGGCCACGGCGTCCCGGCTCATCGCCAGCAGCAGCGCCGCGCTCTGGAAACCGATGCTCTCCAGCGCTGCCCGGGCGATGTGGGCCACGGTGCTGCCGCGCGTCAGCCCGGTGATGGTGCCCCGCGCATTGGTGTCCCAGTAGGGCGCGCCCAGGCCGGTGAAGGCGGGCACGAACAGCACGCCGCCAGCGTCGGGCACGCTCTCGGCCAGGGCCTGCACCTGGTGGCTGCCCTGGATGGCCCGCAGGCCGTCGCGCAGCCACTGCACCACCGCGCCGCCGATGAACACGCTGCCTTCCAGCGCGTACCCGGGCGTGGCGTCGGGCTGGGCGGCGGCGGTGGTGATCAGGCCGTTCTGGCTGGTGCGGAACTGGTTGCCGGTGTGCATCAGCATGAAGCAGCCGGTGCCGTAGGTGTTCTTGGCCAGCCCGGCATGGAAGCAGGCCTGGCCGAACAACGCGCTCTGCTGGTCGCCGGCCATGCCGGCCACGGGGATGGCCGCGCCCAGCAGGCCAGAGTCGGTCTCGCCGAACACATGGCTGCTGGGGTGCACGGCCGGCAGCAGGCTATCAGGCACATGCAGCAGCTTCAGCAGCTCGTGGTCCCACACGTTGTGGCGGATGTCGAACAGCATGGTGCGCGCCGCATTGCTCACATCGGTGGCATGCACCCGGCCGCCGGTCAGCTTCCACAGCAGCCAGCTGTCGACCGTGCCGAAGGCCAGGTCGCCATGGGCCGCGGCGATGTGGGCGCCGCTGACATGGTCGAGGATCCAGCGGATCTTGGTGGCCGAGAAATAGGCGTCCACCACCAGGCCGGTGCTCTGGCGCACGGTCTCGGCATGGCCTTGGTCACGCAGCTGGGCGCACAGCGGCTCGCCGCGCCGGTCTTGCCAGACGATGGCGTTGTGGATGGGCAAGCCGGTGCGTCGGTTCCACACCACCGTGGTCTCGCGCTGGTTGGTGATGCCGATGGCCTTGACCTGCGCGGCCGTGATGCCGGCCTGGGCCAGGGCGTCCCGGGCGGTTGCCAGCTGGCTCTGCCAGATCTCTTCCGGGTCATGCTCCACCCAGCCGGGCTGCGGAAAGATCTGGCGGAACTCGCGCTGGGCCATGGCCACGATGCGGCCGGCACCGTCGAACACGATGCTGCGCGAGCTGGAGGTGCCCTGGTCCAGGGCAAGCAGGTAGGTCATGGTGAGTCTCCAATGTCTTCACCCGGTGTGTCCGGGTTGTCGGCGGCGGTGGTGGTGTGCGGCCCTGCCGGGTCCGCCCCGGGGTTGGTTGCCACGGTGCAGGCCACGCCGGCATCGGCCAGCAAGGCGCTGAAGGCCGGCGGCGGTACGCGGTCGGTGAACAGCTGGTCCACCTGGTCGAGCCGGCCCACCTCCACCATGGCCGCACGGTCGAACTTGCTGTGGTCGGCCGCCAGCCACACCTGGCGGCTGGCGCGGATGATGGCCTGCGCCACCTTCACCTCGCGCACGTCGAAGTCGCGCAGCGTGCCGTCGGTTTCGATGCTGGAGATGCCGATCACCCCGATGTCGACCCGGAACTGGGCCATGAATTCCACCGTGCTCTCGCCGATGATGCCGCGGTCGCGCGGGCGCACCCGGCCGCCGGCCACGGTCACTTCGCAGTCGGGGTTGTCGCTGAGGATGGCGGCCACGTTCAGGTTGTTGGTGATGACGCGCAGGCCGCGGTGGTGCACCAGCGCGCGGGCAATCGCCTCGGTGGTGGTGCCGATGTTCAGGATCAGGCTGCAGCCTTCGGGCACCTGGGCTGCCACCGCCTGGGCGATGCGGCGCTTGGCGTCGCCGTTCAAGCCCTGGCGCTGGCGGTAGGCGATGTTCTCGGTGGTGCTGGCCGGCAGCCGCACGCCGCCGTGGAAGCGCGCCAGCAGGCCGGCGTCGGACAGCAGCTTCACATCGCGCCGCACTGTCTGCAGGGTGACGCCGAAGCGCTCGGCCAGCGCTTCCACCGTGGCCGAGCCCTGGGCGCGCACGGCCTCCAGCATGCCGGCCTGGCGGGGGTTGGGGTTGAGCATGTCGGATGTGTCGCAGCAAGCAGTCTGATGCAAGCGTACGGGATGTGTGGACGCGTCGGATCAGGGTTAACCGGCTTGCAATTGGCCAGCGAGACACGCTACAAACGAAAACAAGCGAACAATACAGCACCTAAACGAACAAAAGCCAACGCACAACGCGCTGGCGCCCAGCCACCATGCTGATGTCAGCGCCCCGCCCGTTCGACCCCGCCAGCACCTTGCGTGGCCCCGTGCCCGCCGCCGTGGACGTGCTGGTGGTGGGCGGCGGCATCAACGGTGCGGGCATCGCCCGCGATTTGGCCGGCCGCGGCCTGCGCGTGCTGCTGTGCGAGCAGGACGATCTGGCCGCGCACACCTCGTCGTCGTCGACCAAGCTGATCCACGGCGGCCTGCGCTACCTGGAGTACTACGAATTCAGCCTGGTGCGGAAGGCGCTGGCCGAGCGCGAACTGCTGCTCAAGAGCGCCCCGCACATCATGTGGCCGCTGCGCTTCGTGATGCCGCACGACCCCTCGATGCGGCCGGTGTGGATGGTGCGCATCGGCCTGTTTTTGTATGACCACCTGGCCAAGCGCGAGTGGCTGCCCGCCAGCACCACGGTGGCCCTGCGCAGCCACCCCACCGGTGTGCCGCTGAAGCCCGGCTACACCCGCGGCTTCGTCTACAGTGACGGCTGGGTGGACGACGCCCGCCTGGTGGTGCTGAATGCGCTGGACGCGGTGGCCCATGGGGCCACGGTGCTCACCCGCTGCCGCTGCACATCGGCACAGCGCACGCCGCAGGGCTGGCAGGCCACGCTGCAGCCGGCCGGTGGCGCGCCGTTGCAGGTGCAGGCGCGGGCGCTGGTCAATGCCGCCGGGCCCTGGACGGGTGAATTCCTGCGCGAACGCGCCGGCCAGACCAGCGCCCGCGCGCTGCGCCTGGTCAAGGGCAGCCACATCGTGGTGAAGAAGCTGTTCGACCACGACCACGCCTACATCTTCCAGAACCCCGACAAGCGCATCATCTTCGCCATCCCCTACGAGGGCGATTTCACGCTGATCGGCACCACCGATGTCGAGATCTCGGGCGCGCCCGGCTCGGCCCGCATCGACGCCGACGAGATCGCCTACCTCTGCGCCCAGGCCAGCCGCTACTTCGCCAAGCCAGTGGTGCCGGCCGATGTGGTGTGGTCCTACGCGGGCGTGCGGCCGCTGCTCGACGATGCCTCGGGCGATGCATCAGCCGTCACGCGCGACTACCTGCTCGAGTTTGACGACCATGCAGCCGCCGCCGGGCCGCCCCAAGGCGGGCGCGCCCCCTCGGGGGGCCGGCCCGGAGGGCCTGGGGGGCCAGGTTCTGCCCCGCTGCTGTCGGTGTGGGGCGGCAAGATCACCACCTTCCGCAAACTGGCCGAAGAAGCCGCCGACGGCCTGGTGCAGCGCCTGGGCGAGCAGCGCCCGGCCTGGACAGCGCAGGCCCTGCTGCCCGGTGGCGACCTGTCGGCCTGGGTGGGCCCGCCGCAGCGGCCCGACCTGGACATCGCCCGCTTCATCACCGCGCTGGGCCAGCGCCATCCCGAACTGCCGCCTGCGCTGGTGCAGCGCTGGGCGCGCTGCTACGGCAGCCTGGTTGACCAGGTGCTGGCCGGCGGCCAGCTGGGCGCCGAGGTGGCACCGGGCCTGTACGAATGCGAACTGCACTACCTGCATGACCAGGAATGGGCGCGTTGCGCCGACGACGTGCTGTGGCGCCGCACCAAGCTGGGCCTGCACCACAGCCCCGCCCAGCGTGCCCAGGTGGCCGACTGGTGGGCCGCGCACTTTGGTGTGGCCGCCGCCACGCAGGAGGCCGCATGCAGCTGACGCTGACCGGCCTGCAGCACCAGGTGGGCGCGGCCACCCATCTGTACCCGCTCGACCTGCAACTGCAGCCCGACACGGTGACCGTGCTGCTGGGCGCCACCCAGGCCGGCAAGACCACGCTGATGCGGTTGATGGCCGGGCTGGACGTGCCCAGCCGGGGCCAGGTGGTGGTGGACGGTGTCGACGTCACCGGCCGCCCGGTGCGCCAGCGCAACGTGGCCATGGTCTACCAGCAGTTCATCAACTACCCGTCGATGACGGTGTTCGACAACATCGCCTCGCCGCTGAAGCTGCGCGGCGGCATGGACAGCGCCGCGATTCGGCAACGCGTGCAGGCCCTGGCCGACAAGCTGCACATCGACCCTTTCCTGCAGCGCCTGCCGGCCGAGCTGTCGGGTGGCCAGCAGCAGCGTGTGGCCCTGGCCCGCGCCCTGGCCAAGGACGCCCCGCTGATGCTGCTGGACGAGCCGCTGGTCAACCTGGACTACAAGCTGCGCGAAGAACTGCGCGAGGAGCTGTCGGCGCTGTTCGCGGTCGGCAGCTCCACTGTCGTCTATGCCACCACCGAGCCCACCGAGGCCCTGCTGCTGGGCGGCTGGACAGCGGTGATGGACGCCGGCCGGGTGCTGCAGTACGGCCCCACGGCCGAGGTGTTCCACCACCCGGCCAGCATCCGCGTGGCCAAGGCCTTCAGCGACCCGCCGATGAACCTGCTGGACCAGGGCGCCCTGCGTCTGGGCCTGCCCGCTGGTGCCGCCCCGACCGACGCCACCATCGGCCTGCGCGCCAGCGCCTTGCGGGTGCAGGCCCGGCCCGGCGACATCGCCCTGCCCGGCACGGTGGAGCTGGCCGAGATCTCGGGCAGCGACACCTTCGTGCATGTGCACACCGCCGCCGGTGACCTGGTGGCGCAGCTCACCGGCGTGCATTTCTTCGACCTGGGGGCGCCCATCACCCTGCACCTGGACCCGGCCCAGGTGCATGTGTTCGGCACCGACGGCCACCTGCTGCGTGCGCCCCGCCGCCCTGGAGACCGCTGATGGCCCGCATCGACCTGGACCTGGCCCACAGCTACAAGCCCGACCCGCAGGCCGACGCCGACTACGCGCTGCTGCCGCTGAAGATGACGTTCGATGACGGCGGCGCCTATGCGCTGCTGGGCCCGTCGGGCTGCGGCAAGACGACCATGCTCAACATCATCTCGGGCCTGGTGGCGCCGTCGCACGGCACGGTGCAGTTCGACGGCGCCACGATGAACACCCGCACGCCGCAGCAGCGCAACATCGCCCAGGTGTTCCAGTTCCCGGTGATCTACGACACCATGACGGTGGCCGAGAACCTGGCCTTCCCGCTGCGCAACCGGGGCGTGCCGGCCGACAGGATCAAGCAACGCGTGGGCAAGATCGCCGAGATGCTGGAACTCAGCGGCCAGCTGAACACCCGCGCCGCCGGCCTGGCGGCCGACGCCAAGCAGAAGATCAGCCTGGGCCGCGGCCTGGTGCGCGAGGACGTGTCGGCCGTGCTGTTCGACGAGCCGCTGACCGTGATCGACCCGCACCTGAAGTGGCAGCTCCGGCGCAAGCTCAAGCAGATCCACCATGAGTTGAAGCTCACCCTGGTCTATGTCACCCACGACCAGGTCGAGGCGCTGACCTTTGCCGACCAGGTGGTGGTGATGACACGCGGCCGCGCGGTGCAGATCGGCAGCGCATCCGACCTGTTCGAGCGGCCGCAACACACCTTCGTGGGCCACTTCATCGGCTCGCCAGGCATGAACTTCCTGCCGGCGCACCTGCTGCCCGGCGCCCCGGCCGGCGCCAAGACCCTGGGCGTGCGGCCCGAGTATGTGGACCTGGCCGCACCGCAGGCTGCCGGCGCGCTGCCGGCCACCGTGCGCCAGGTGCAGGACATCGGCACCTATTGGCTGCTGACGGCCGCACTGGCCGACGGCAGCGTGGTGCGTGCCCGGCTGCGGCCCGAGCAGGCCGTGCCGTCGGCGGGTGACAGCGTGTGGCTGGCGCTGTTCAACGCCCACACCTGCTTCTACAACACTGCCGAGGAGCTGGTGGCATGAGCGCATCCAAACCGGTCAACCAGCGCGCCTGGCTGCTCATCCTGCCGGTCGTGCTGTGCGTGGCCTTCTCGGCCATCCTGCCGCTGATGACGGTGGTCAACTACTCGGTGCAGGACATCATCAGCCCCGAGCGGCGGGTGTTCGTCGGCACCGAATGGTTCAAGGCGGTGATGCGCGACGACGACCTGCAGGGCGCGCTGCTGCGGCAGATCACGTTCTCGCTGGCGGTGCTGGCCGTTGAGATCCCGCTGGGCATCGCCCTGGCGCTGGCCATGCCCGCCAAAGGCTGGCAGAGCAGCGCGGTGCTGGTGACGGTGGCCATCTCGCTGCTGATCCCCTGGAACGTGGTGGGCACGATCTGGCAGATCTATGGCCGTGCCGACATCGGCCTGATGGGCGCCACGCTGGCGGCGCTGGGCATCGAGTACAGCTACACCGGCAACCCCACCCATGCCTGGCTGACCGTGCTGCTGATGGATGTGTGGCACTGGACGCCGCTGGTGGCCCTGCTGTGCTTTGCCGGCCTGCGCGCCATCCCCGATGCCTACTACCAGGCCGCCAGCATCGACGGGGCCAGCAAGTTCGCGGTGTTCCGCTACATCCAGCTGCCCAAACTGCGCGGTGTGCTGGTGATCGCCGTGTTGCTGCGCTTCATGGACAGCTTCATGATCTACACCGAGCCCTTCGTGCTGACCGGCGGCGGCCCGGGCAATGCCACCACCTTCCTCAGCCAGTACCTCACCCAGAAGGCGGTGGGCCAGTTCGACCTGGGGCCGGCGGCGGCGTTCTCGCTGATCTACTTCCTGATCATCCTGGCGCTGAGCTTCATCCTCTACAACTGGATGCAGCGGGTGGGCACGGCCGACAAGGCGCAGGAGGGTCAACATGGTTGAGCGCCGGTTCAAGAAGCGGGTGATCTTCCTGATCGCCTACCTGGTGTTTGCCATCCTGCCGGTGTACTGGATGCTGAACATGAGCTTCAAGACCAACGAGGAAATCCTCTCGGTCTTCAGCCTCTGGCCCCGCGATTTCACGCTCGACCACTACCGCACCATCCTCACCGATGAAAGCTGGTATTCGGGCTACATCAACTCGATGATCTACGTGGCCATCAACACCGTCATCTCCATCAGCGTGGCGCTGCCGGCGGCCTATGCCTTCAGCCGTTACCGCTTCCTGGGTGACAAGCATGTGTTCTTCTGGCTGCTGACCAACCGCATGACGCCGCCGGCGGTGTTCCTGCTGCCGTTCTTCCAGCTCTACACCACGCTGGGCCTGATGGACACCCACATCGCCGTGGCGCTGGCGCACCTGCTGTTCAACGTGCCGCTGGCGGTGTGGATCCTGGAAGGCTTCATGAGCGGCATCCCGCGCGAGATCGACGAGACCGCCTACATCGACGGCTACAGCTTCCCGCGCTTCTTCGTCACGGTCTTCATTCCACTGATCAAGGCCGGCGTCGGCGTGGCGGCGTTCTTCTGCTTCATGTTCAGCTGGGTGGAACTGCTGATGGCCCGCACGCTGACCAGCGTGAACGCCAAGCCCATCGTGGCGACGATGACACGCACCGTGTCGGCATCGGGCATGGACTGGGGTGTTCTTGCGGCGGCGGGTGTTCTGACCATCGTCCCGGGCGCCATCGTGATCTGGTTCGTGCGCCACTACATCGCCAAGGGTTTCGCGATGGGCCGGGTTTGAGGAGCCGATGATGTTCGACTGGATGGCGTGGACCCTGCCCGTGGCGGTGTTCTTCATCAGCATCGTGCTGATGCTGATCGGCATGACGGTGTGGGAACTCAAATCGCCCACGGTCGAGCGGCGCGGCTTCCTGCCGATCGCCACCACGCGCGGCGACCGCTTGTTCATCGGCCTGCTCAGCGCGGCCTGGCTCAACCTGGCCTTCGTCGCGGTCAGTGAACGCATGATCGCGTGGTTCAGCCTGGAGAGCGAGCCGTCGATCTGGTTCAGCTTCGTCGCATCGATGGTGCTGCTGGCGCTGGTGATGCGCAAGGGGTAGCCTGCGGACGCAGGGTTCAAGACGGCGGCCCGCCACCCTTCCCAGCGGGCCGCCGTGCACAGCAGAGGGAAGTCCTGAGGAGACGACGATGACATACCGTTTGCATGCCGTGGCACGTGCCGCCGCCATAGCCACCGTGGCCCTGGCCCTGGGCCAGGGCGCCTGGGCCGACGAGGCCGCCGCCAAGAAGTGGATCGACAGCGAGTTCCAGCCCAGCACACTGGGCAAGGACGCGCAGATGGCCGAGATGAAATGGTTCATCGACGCCGCCAAGAAGCTCAAGGCCAAGGGGGTGAAGGAGATCAGCGTGGTCAGCGAGACCATCACCACCCATGAGTACGAGAGCAAGACCCTGGCCAAGGCGTTCGAAGAGATCACCGGCATCAAGGTCAAGCACGACCTGATCCAGGAAGGTGACGTGGTCGAGAAGCTGCAGACCAGCATGCAATCGGGCAAGTCGATCTACGACGGCTGGATCAGCGACTCTGACCTGATCGGTACCCACTACCGCTACGGCAAGATCATGAACCTGACCGACTACATGGCCGGCAAGGGCAAAGAGTGGACCAACCCCGGGCTGGACCTGAAGGACTTCATCGGCACCAGCTTCACCACCGGCCCCGACAAGAAGCTCTACCAGCTGCCCGACCAGCAGTTTGCCAACCTGTACTGGTTCCGCGCCGACCTGTTTGCGCGCCAGGACCTGAAGGACAAGTTCAAGGCCAAGTTCGGCTATGACCTGGGCGTGCCGCTGAACTGGAGCGCCTACGAGGACATCGCCGAGTTCTTCACCAATGACGTGAAGACCATCGACGGCAAGCCGATCTACGGCCACATGGACTACGGCAAGAAGGACCCCAGCCTGGGCTGGCGCTTCACCGACGCCTGGCTCAGCATGGCCGGCACCGCCGACATCGGCATTCCCAATGGCAAGCCGGTCGACGAGTGGGGCATCCGCGCCAGTGCCGACGGCTGCACGCCGCTGGGTGCCAGCGTGTCGCGCGGCGGCGCCACCAACTCGCCCGCTGCTGTTTACGCACTCACCAAGTATGTCGACTGGATGAAGAAGTACTCGCCCAAGGAAGCCATCGGCATGACCTTCGGCGAAGCCGGCCCGGTGCCGGCCCAGGGCCAGATCGCGCAGCAGATCTTCTGGTACACCGCCTTCAC
>JARXAJ010000141.1 GCA_029865965.1 Aquabacterium sp. | reverse complement strand
GACACGGTGTCGGCGGCGCCGGTCACCGTCATCATCAGGTTGGGCCGTTCGGCCAGCGCGCAGGCCACCTAGGCCACGGCTGCCTCGCCGCTGTCGGTGAGGCGCGCCGCGCCCGGCTGGAACTGCACCTGGCTCAGGTCGTCGGCACCGCCGCCCGACAGCAGGGCGAACGGCGCCGTCAGCGCCTTGCTCAGCAGGTTGACGATCACCTTCCAGATGATGGCGCCCACGCTGAACTGCGGGTCGCTCAGCGTGCCGCTGACCGGCAGGTTGATGTCGATGACGCCGTTGCGGTCTTTGAGCAGCGCCACCGCCAGCAGCACCGGCAGCTGGGTGGCGCTGGGGGATTCGACCCGCTCGCCGAAGGTGAGCTGGTTCAGCACCACCTGGTTCCTGGCGTCCAGCCGGCCGTCGGCGTCGATCTTGTAGGACACATCCATGCTGAGCTTGCCGCGCTCGATGGCGTAGCCGGCGTACTTGCCCGCGTAGGGCGACAGCGGCGCCAGCTCCAGGTCGGTGGCCTTGGCGCGGATGTCCAGCGCCAGCGGCTGCGCCATGGGGTTGAGCTGGCCGCTGATGTCGAGCAGCGCGGTGTCGGCCGCGCGGCCGCGCAGGCTGATGGTGGCCATTTCGCGGGTGCCGGAGCGGATGGCGCCGATCGCGCCGTTCAGCTCGGTCAGCCGGGCGCTGTAGTTGGGCCGCACGAAGCGGTCGCTGAAGTCGATGCGGCCATTGCGCAGCGTGGTCTGGCCCAGCACCAGGTCGATCGGCAGGCCGGGGTCGGCGGCGGCGGCGGTCGCGCCGGGTGTTGTGGCAACCGCGCCTGCGGCAGCCGTTGCGGGCGCGGCATCTGCCGCCGCCACGTCCTGCAGGTTGAAGCGGCCCTGCTCGGTGATGACCAGCCGGCTGAAGAAATCGGTCAGCGTCAGTTCACGCACGTCCACCCGTGGCTTGGCTGCCGGCTGCAGGGCCACGCTGAGGCCCTGCAGCACCAGCGATTCCCAGCGCAGCAGCTCGCTGCCCGCCGCGTCGCCCGGGCCCGGGCGGGTATGCAGCAGCATCTCGGTGATTTGCACGTCGCCGTCGGTGTTGACCTGCCAGCCGGCGGGCGTGGACAGCGCACGCACCTGCGCGGACAGGCTGGCGTCGGCATGCAGCAGGGCTGCCGGCAGTGCATCGCCGGCGTAGGGGGTGAACAGGTGCACCGGCAGGCGGTCGAGCCGCAGCCGGCCGTCGGCCTGCAGGGGCGCCAGGCCGAAGCGGCCGTTCCAGTCGATGCGGCCACGCACAGGCGGTGTGCCGGGTTCGGTGGGCGCCCCCACCTCGGCCTGCAACTGCAGGCGCGGCAGCGCGCCCTTGGCCGTGGCCGGCCAGTCCAGGCCCTGCAGCTGCACTTTCAGGCCCGCCAGCTCGGCGCGCAGCGGCGCACCACCCGGGCGCGCGGCGTTGTCGGTCCAGGCCACGCGGCCGCCTTGCAGTGCCAGGTTGCGCAGGGCCACCCGCCAGGCGGGGCCTGCCGTGGCAGCTGTTCCCGGTGGCTGCAGTGCTGCGCCTGGCGGTGCGGCTGGCAACCAGGCCGACATGTCGATCTGGCCGTTGGCCAACCGGTGCACCTGGACCGTGGGCTGGTCGATGCGCATGCTGGCCACGGCCAGCTGCTGCGCCACCAGGTCGATGGCGACCCCGCCCAGCTGCAGCTGCTTCAGGCCGGCCAGCAGCGGCGCCTGGCGGCCCGGGCCGTCGTGCAGCTGCAGGTTCTGCAGCGTGACCTCGTCCAGCTGGACGGCCCATGCGGCCGGTGCGGCCGCCCATCGCAAGCCGGCCTTGGCAGCCAGCCGGCCCGACAGCCGAGGCTTCAGCACAGCAGCGGTGTAGGGCGCCAGTGCGGCCAGGTCCAGGCCATCCAGCGTGGCTGTCAGGCTGGCCTGCTGGTCGTTGGCCTGGCCGTCGGCGGCCAGGGTGGCGACCAGCGGGCCGTCGGCGCCGCCCTGGTGCAGCGCCGCCTTCAGGGCCACCGGCACCAGCGCGGGTGCCGGCCAGCGCAGCGCTTGCGCCTGCAGCGACAGGCCGGACAGGGTGTAGGCCGCCGCCGGGCGCAGGGCGTCGTCGCGCCAGCGCAGCTGCGCGCCGTTGATCTGTAGGCTGGCCAGGCCCAGTTGCCAGGTGCCGGCGGCCGGCACTCTGGCGGTGGCCGATGCGACCGGCGCGGGCCTGGCAGCCACCTTGGCCGCGGCGTCGGGCGGCTGCAGCCGCTGCAGGTTCAGCCGGCCCTGCGCATCGCGCGACAGATCGAGCGCCAGCCCGTCGATCTGCAACGGGCCCAGGCCCACCTGCCGGGCCAGCGGCTGCACATCCTGCAGCTTGATCGACAGTGCCTGCCACGCCAACAGCGGCGCGCCGCCCGGCGCGGTGATGGTCACATCGCGCAGGCCGATGTGGCCCTTGATGGCCACCGTGGGCGTGCCCTGCGGTGGCAGCATGAAATGCACCTGCAGGTCACTGCCCAGCCGGCCACGGCGCAGGCGCACCGGCAGGCTGTCGGGCAGATAGGGCAGCCAGGGCGCCAGGTCCAGGTCGGCAAACTGCAGGCGCAGGTCGCCGCTGCGGGTGGCGGCAAACGGCAGGGCCTGGCTGCCAGTGTCGAACGCCGTGCCGTTGACCGTGAAGGCCAGCCGCGGCTGGGTGGTGATGACGGTGTCGCCCGGCAGGTTGGACAAAAAAGGCAGGGTCAGGGTCAGTGCCTGCACCTGGTGCACCCGGCCCACCGGCTGGTCGTCGAAGCGGATCTGGCCGCCGCGCAGCTGCAGGTTGTACAGCGCGAAACGGGCCGGCTCGCCGCTGTCGGGGGTGTCGCTTGGCGCAGTGAGCCGGCTGATCACATCGTCGACGTCGAAGCGGCCCGGCCCGGTGCGCGCCACCGCCACCTGGAGGCCGTCGATGGTCAGGGCGTCGATCACTGGCGCGCGGTGGCGCAGGGTCATCGGCAGGTTCAGGTCGACATGCAGCCGGTCGATCTGCAGCAGCGGTGGTGTGCTGCCACCGGTTGTGGCGGCGGCTGCGGCGCCAATGCGCAAGCCTTGCAGGTCGAGCTGCATCTGCCATGGGTTGAACCTGGCGTCGTCCAGGCTGACTGGGCGGCCCAGCAGCGCGCCCAGCCGTGGCGGCAGCTGGGATTTCAGCAGCGCTGGCACTGCCCACCAGGCAACGGCGACCCCGGCTGCCAGCACAGCCAGCAGGATCAACAGGCGGCGGGCCCAGCGCCTGCCCGCCGCAGCCGTTGGCGCCGAAAGGGCAACGGCTGGGGCTGCGGGGGGATCTGCGGCAGCCCTCACGCCTCAGTCAGGCAGGGTGTCGTCGTTGTCGCGGCCCGGCGGTGCTTCGACGCGGTAGCTTTCATTGGCCCAGGCGCCCAGGTCGACCCCGCGGCAGCGCTCGCTGCAGAACGGCCGCGACGGGTTGCTGGGCGCAAACACCGCCGGCCGCTTGCAGGTGGGGCAGGGCACGCGGCGGGGTTCGGGGGGAGGTGCATGGCCGGTCATGCACACAGCGCCAGTTCAAACGGCATGTCCACCGGCGCGGGGCGCAGGCGGCCGTCGGCATCGGGGCGCATCAGCCGCACATGCACCATCAGCCGGTGGCCGGTGATCTCGGGCACGAGGCCGTCGCTGCCGTCAATGCGCAGGCGCAGCATCTGGTAGCTGCGGCCCTGCGGCAGGCTCTGCTGGAATTGGCCGCCCTGGCTGACCACCTTGTGCGGCACGCCGGCATCGCGCACCATGCCCAGCAGCAGTTGCAGCGCCTGGGCCAGGGATTCCAGCGTGGCCACCCAGCCCAACAGGTCGGCGCGCCGCTTGGCCGGCGGGTGCTGCTGCCAGGCGTAATAGGCCGGCAGGTCGAATTCACAAGTGCCGCCGGGGATGTTGATGCGGCTGCGCACGCTGGTCAGCCATTCATGCCCGGCCAGGGCCTGGCCGGCCTTGCCGGGTTGCTGCACCAGGGCCTGGTAGGCGGTGTCGATGCGGCCGATGACCCCATCGAGCACTGCCTGCGACACCTGCGGATTGCTGCGGTAGGCCACCAGTTGCGACTTGTGGCGGTCCAGTTCCTTCAGCAGATCGCTCTTCAGGTCGGCACGGGCGGCCACGTCCATGATCTCGAACAGCGTCGCCAGGGAAAAGTGGTGGTCGACCGCAGCGTCGCGCGGCAACAATTGGCCCAGCCGGTCAAACAAGTGCTCCAGCCGGAGCATCGTGCGGATGCTCTCGTTGAAGGGGTATTCATACAGGACCAAGGCACTTCCTCGTGGCACGGCCTGGGGTGCCGCCGAGGCTGGCAGACCCACCCGCTTGGCGGATTGTTCCACAGCCTCGGCCTGGCTCAGACTGGGGCGGGCCTGATCCAGTTGGCCCAGAGCTGGGCCACTTCAGCAGCCAGCGCCGCATGGGTGAGCCCGTCGTTGAACAGCACCGCGTCGGCCAGCGCACGGCGTTGCGTGCGCGTGGCCTGCTGGGCGATGACACGGCGCACCTGCTCGTCGGGCCAGCCCGAGCGGGCCATCACCCGCAGCACCTGTGTCTCGGTGCTGCAGTCGACCACCAGGATGCGCTGGCAGCTGGCCCGCCAGTGGCTGGTGGCGTTGAGCAGCGGCACGTCGAACACCACCACGCCGTCGGCGGCTGCGGCCGCCTGGCGCTGGGCCTCGGCGCCGATCATCGGGTGCAGGATGGCCTCCAGTGCGCGCTTGGCATCGGCGTCGCTGAAGACCAGGGCGCGCATGCGGGCGCGGTCGAGCGCGCCATGGGCATCGGCCACGTCGTCGCCGAAGCGCTGACGCAGTGCGGGCATGGCCGGCCCGCCAGGCACTGTCAACGCATGGGCGATGGCATCGGTGTCGACCAACGTGGCGCCGTGCGCCACCAGCAGGGCCGACACCGTGCTTTTGCCGCTGCCGATGCCGCCCGTGAGACAGATGGTTTGGATGGTGCTGGTCACAAGCCTTGCCACAGTTGGTTGATCTGAGCGCCGAAGAACAGCGCACACACGCCGCCGCCGGCCAGGTAAGGCCCGAACGGGATCGGCACATTGCGGCCATGGCCGCGGGCGACGATCAGGAAGATGCCGACCATCGCGCCCACTGCCGACGACAGCAGGATGATGCCGGGCAGCGCCTGCCAACCCAGCAGCGCGCCCAGGCCCGCCAGCAGCTTGAAGTCGCCCTCGGCCATGCCCTGCACGCCGCGCACCAGCTTGTAGGCAAAGGCCACGAACCACAGCGCGAAGTAGCCGAAGAAGGCGCCCAGCGCCGCGTCGGCCAGCGACACCGGCGTCCACTGCTGCCAGGCCGCGACCAGGCCCAGGCCGACCAGAGGCAGGGTCAGGTCATCGGGCAACAGGGTGGTGTCCAGGTCGATGAAGGCCGCTGCCACCAGCAGCGCCAGCGCCAGGCAATACACCGCCGCAGCGGCGGTGGGGCCGGCCAGCACCGCGGCGCTGGCAAACAGCAGGCCGGTCAGCGCCTCGACGACCGGGTAACGCACCGAGATGCGGGTGCCGCAGGCCGAGCACTTGCCGCCCAGCCGCAGCCAGCCCAGCAGCGGGATGTTCTCGTGCCAGGCCAGCTGGTGGCCGCATTGCGGGCAGCGGGATCGGGGCCGGGCCAGGCTCATCGCCGGCAGCGCAGCCACATCGGCGGCCAGGGTCTCGCCCTGGCGCGCCAGCTCGGCGGTGCGCTGCGCCGTGCTGCCCAGCACCCGGCCGATGGCGGCCTCGTCCTGCAGATAGCCGGCAGCATCGCCCAGCCATTCACGTTCGAGCAGCTGCGGCAGGCGGTGGATCACCACATTGAGGAAGCTGCCGATCACCAGGCCCAGCACGCCCAGCACCCAGGGCGACAGCAGCACCTCCATAGTTGGCAGCCCCATCCCTCAGACCACCTGGCCGATCTTGAAGATCGGCAGATACATCGCCACCACGATGCCACCGATCACCGTACCCAGCACCACGATGATGATGGGCTCCATCAGGCTCGACAGGCCCTTGACCATGTCGTCGACTTCCTCTTCATAGAACTCGGCCGCCTTGCCCAGCATGTGGTCGAGCGAGCCGGATTCCTCGCCGATCGACGCCATCTGGATCACCATGTTCGGGAACACGCCGGTGCTCTGCATCGACGTGGTGAGCGCGCTGCCGGTGGACACGTCGCGCTGGATCTTGGTGGTGGCTTCGGCATAGACCGCGTTGCCCGAGGCGCCACCCACCGAATCCAGCGCCTCCACCAGCGGCACGCCGGCGGCGAACATGGTCGACAGCGTGCGCGTCCAGCGGGCGATCACCGACTTGTTGATCAGCGGGCCGAACACCGGGATGTTCAGCAGCAGCCGGTCCATCACCATCTGCATCTTCACCGACCGTTTCCAGGTCTGCATGAACATGTAGCCTCCGCCGGCGATCAGGCCGAAGAGGACCGGCCAGTAGGCGACGAAGAACTCGGACATCGCGATCACCAGCAGCGTGGGTGCGGGCAGGTCGGCGCCGAAGGAGCTGAACACCTCCTTGAAGGCCGGGATCACCTTGATCATGATGATCACCACCACCAGGAAGGCCACCACCAGCACCGCGATCGGGTACATCAGTGCCGACTTGATCTTGCTCTTGATGGCGAGCGTCTTCTCCTGGTAGATGGCCAGGCGTTCGAGCAGCTGCTCCAGGATGCCGCCGGCCTCGCCGGCTTCGACCAGATTGCAATACAGCGCGTCGAAGTGCATCGGGTGCTTGCGGAATGCGGCCGACAGGCTGGTGCCGGTTTCCACATCCGACCGGATGTCGCCCAGCAGCTTGGTCAGCCGCGGGTTGGTGGCGCCGCGGCCGACGATGTCGAAGGCCTGCAGCAGCGGCACGCCGGCCTTCATCATGGTGGCCAGTTGCCGGGTGAACAGCGCGATGTCCTTCTGCTTGACCGACCTGCCGCCACTGGTGCGGCGCTTTTTCACCTTGGTCAGCAAGATGCCCTGGCGGCGCAGGTTGGCGCTGACCTGGGCCTCGCCACCGGCGCGGATCTCGCCGCGCACCACCTTGCCGTTCTTGTCCCGGCCTTCCCATTCGAAGACCAGTTCCTTGACGTTTCTTGCGGCTGATGCAGTCGCCATGCGTGCTCCGGGTCGGATGGTGTGGCGCAGCGTTCAGGGCGCTGCGCGACGGTGTGGCGGTGGGTCTGGCAGGCGGTTGTGTGGCACGGCCGGCATCACTGGTTGGTCACCGCGATGATTTCCTCGAGCGTGGTCACGCCCTGGCGCACCTTCAGCAGGCCCGACTGGCGCAGGTCGCGCACGCCGTCGCGCTGGGCCTGCTCGGCGATGTCCAGAGCCGTGCCTTCGCTGAGGATGATGCGCTGGATCGCATCGGTCATCGGCATCACCTGGTAAACGCCCACCCGGCCTTTGTAGCCGCTGTTGCAACTGTTGCAACCCACGGCGCGGAACGGGCGCCACGTGCCGTCCAGATCTTCAGCCACGTAACCGGCGCGCAACATCGCCTCGCGAGGGTAGTCGGCCGGGGTTTTGCAGTTCTCGCACAACCGGCGCGCCAGGCGCTGCGCCGTGATCAGGATCACGCTGCTGGCGATGTTGAACGGCGCCACGCCCATGTTCAGCAGCCGTGTCAACGTGGTGGGCGCGTCGTTGGTGTGCAGCGTGCTCATCACCATGTGGCCGGTCTGGGCGGCCTTGATGGCGATGTCGGCGGTTTCCAGGTCGCGGATCTCGCCGACCATGATGATGTCGGGGTCCTGCCGCAGGAAGGACTTCAGCGCCGCCGCGAAGTTGAGCCCGGCGCGGTCGTTCACATTGACCTGGTTGACGCCGGGCAAGTTGATTTCCGCCGGGTCTTCCACGGTGGAGATGTTCACGCCCGGCTGGTTCAGGATGTTCAGGCAGCTGTAGAGCGACACCGTCTTGCCCGAGCCGGTGGGCCCGGTGACCAGCACCATGCCGTAGGGCCGCACAATGGCGGTCATCAGGCGGTCGCGCTCGATCTTCTCGTAGCCCAGGGCCTCGATGCCCACCTTGGCCGACGACGGGTCGAGAATCCGGATCACGATCTTCTCGCCGAACAGCGTGGGCAGGGTCGACACCCGGAAGTCGATCGCCTTGCTGCCGAACTTCATCTTCATGCGGCCGTCCTGCGGCACGCGTTTCTCGGCGATGTCGAGCCGGCTGATGACCTTGATGCGCGACGCGAGCTTTTCCTTGATCGCCAGCGGCGGCTGGGTGATCTCGCGCAGTTCGCCGTCGACCCGGAAGCGCACCCGGTAGTGGTATTCGTAGGGCTCGAAGTGCAGGTCGGATGCACGCAGGTTGATCGCGTCGATCAGCATCTTCTGCAGGAAGCGCACCACCGGCGCGTCTTCCACCTCCGACACCACCTCGGCCGTGTCGGGCGTGCTGGTGTCGTCGGTGACGTCGAACTCGAAGTCTTCGGCGGTCAGCGCTTCCAGTGTCTCGGTGGCAGTGGCGCCTTGCGACTCCATCAGCCGCGCCAGCTTGTCGTATTCGACGATCACCCATTCAGGCGACAGCTGGGTGGCGAATTTGATGCGTTCGACCGCCTCCTGGTCGGTGGGGTCGGCCCCACCGATGAACAGCCGGTTGCCGCGCCGCCCCAGCATCACCAGCTGGTACTGCGCCGCCAGCTTGGGGTCGACAACGTTCTTGGGCAGCCGCTCGAAGTCGACCGCCGACAGGTCCAGCAATGGCAGCGCCAGGGCAGTGGACAGCGTGTGCGCCAGGTCGAAGGCCGACACCGCACCCGAGGCGATCACCGCGCCGATGAAGCTGATGCGCCGGTCCTTGGCCGACTTGGCCAGGTCCTCTGCCGCCTTGCTGCTCAGCTTGCCCGCGTGCACCAGCACCCTGGCGACGCCAGACAGCGACGATTGCGGGGGTTCAACCAGAGATTCCAAGGCGGCTTCGCGGCAGTTGACGGCAGCTGACCGCGCCATGATGGCCGGTCAGTCGCTGACTGTAACGCCTAGAACCAGGGCGAACCGAAGCCAGTTCCGGCCCTGCGGGCGCCCCGATTGGCGCTTTCGCACGCTTCGTGTCCATGAAAAAGCCCCTGCAAGAGGGGCTGATCATGGAAATCCTGGTCGGGGTGAGAGGATTCGAACCTCCGGCCTCTACGTCCCGAACGTAGCGCTCTACCAGGCTAAGCTACACCCCGATGCTTGCATCGGTTCAGAAAGATCGCTCCACTGACCGAGCACATAAGTCTAGCAGAGCCTTGCGGGCCGCCGAATCCGGCAGCGTGGAAAGTGCCGACGCAGCGGCATCCGCCTCGTCGCGTGCGGCCTGCCGCGTGGCCTGCAACGCGCCGGTGTCGCGCACGATGGCCAGGATGTCCTGCAACCGGTCAAGCTCGCCATGCTCAATGGCATGGCGGATCAGCTGGCGGTCGGCGTCACTGCTGCGCGCCATGGCCACCAGCAATGGCAAGGTGGGCTTGCCTTCGCGCAGGTCGTCGCCGACGTTCTTGCCCAGGGATTGGGTGTCACCTTCATAGTCCAGCAGGTCGTCGACCAACTGGAATGCCGTGCCCAGTGCGCGGCCGCAGTCGGCGCAGGACTCTTCCACATCACGCGGGGCGTTGGCCAGCACCGCGCCCAGGCGGGCGCTGGCCTCGAACAGCTTGGCTGTCTTGTAGCGGATGACGCGCAGGTAGTCGTCGACCGCCAGATCGGGGTCGTGCATGTTCATCAGCTGCAGCACTTCGCCCTCGGCGATCACGTTGGTGGCGTCGGCCAGCACTTCCAGCACCCGCATGCGGTTCACGCTGACCATCATCTGGAAAGCGCGGGAGTAAAGGAAGTCACCCACCAGCACACTGGCGGCGTTGCCGAACAACGCATTGGCCGTCTGCTGGCCGCGGCGCAGCGACGACTCGTCCACCACGTCGTCGTGCAGCAGTGTGGCGGTGTGGATGAACTCGACAGTGGCCGCCAGTTCATACCGCTCGGGCCCGGCAAAGCCCAGCGCCTGGGCGAACAGCAGCACCAGACGCGGGCGGATGCGCTTGCCGCCGGCGCTGACGATGTAGTGCGAGATCTGGTTGATCAGCGCCACATCGGATGCCAGGCGCAGGCGAATCACCTCGTCGACCCGCAGCATGTCGGCAGCCATCGGGTCGACGTCAGCCGATGCGGGGATGAGAAGGTCGGTCACGGGGGCTCAGATCGCAGAATGGTCTCAAATTATAGGGAGCCACTGCCCTGTGGACTGGCGGCGGCGCGCATACGCCTGCCGGCAGCATCCGATCGCTGCAGGTCTGCTATCATCGCGGGTTCTTTCGGCATTGGCTGAGGGATTGGCAAGCCCGGCCTGGTTGCCGCAGGACGATTGAAGTGAACAACCCAGAGGCACTTATGTACGCGCTCATAAAAACCGGTGGCAAGCAATTCAAGGTTGCAGCCGGCGAAAAGATCAAGGTAGAACAGATAGCAGCGGACGTGGGCCAAGAGATCGTGATCGACCAGGTGCTGGCCGTCGGAAACGGCGCCGACCTGACGATCGGGACACCCTTGGTGGCCGGCGCCACGGTGACAGCCACCGTTGTGTCGCACGGCAAGCACGACAAGGTGCGCATCTTCAAGATGCGCCGCCGCAAGCATTACCAGCGGCATGGCGGCCACCGCCAGACCTACACCGAGCTGGAAATCGGCGCCATCGGCGTTTGATGCCCAACCGTCAAGTCATCAGGAGCTTTTGAACCATGGCACAGAAAAAGGGCGGCGGCTCAACCCGCAACGGCCGCGACTCGCAACCCAAGATGCTGGGCGTGAAGGTGTTCGGCGGCCAGACCATTCCGGCCGGCTCGATCATCGTGCGCCAGCGCGGCACCCGTTTCCACGCCGGTGACAATGTCGGCATGGGCAAGGACCACACGCTGTTTGCGCTGGTCGACGGCCAGGTGTCGTTCGCCATCAAGGGTGCGCTGAACCGCCACACGGTTTTTGTCACCCCGGTCTGATTGGCAAGTTATCAGGCCCGCAGGCTGACGGCATGCTGCCAGCCTGACCCAAGCCCCGGCCTGCCGGGGCTTTTGCGTTTTTTGGGGCGCACGCCCCGGGATGGACCACCATGAAATTCGTCGACGAAGCCACCATCGACATCGCTGCCGGCAATGGCGGCGCGGGCTGCATGAGCTTTCGACGCGAGAAGTTCATTCCGTTCGGCGGCCCCAACGGCGGTGACGGCGGCAAGGGCGGCAGTGTCTGGGCCGTGGCCGACCGCAACCTGAACACGCTGATCGACTACCGTTACGCCCGCCGCCACGAGGCCCGCAATGGCGAGGCCGGCCGCGGCTCCGACCAGTACGGTGCGGCGGCCGACGACATCGTGCTGCGCATGCCGGTGGGCACCATCGTGCGCGATGCCGAGACCGAGGAAGTGCTGGCCGAACTGCTCGATCCCGATGTGAAGGTGATGTTGGCCAAGGGCGGCGATGGCGGCTTCGGCAACCTGCACTTCAAGAGCAGCACCAACCGCGCGCCGCGTCAGAAGACGCCTGGCTGGCCAGGTGAAGAAAAAAAGCTGAAGCTGGAGTTGCGCGTGCTGGCCGATGTCGGCCTGTTGGGCCTGCCCAATGCCGGCAAGAGCACGCTGATCACCGCCATCAGCAATGCCCGGCCCAAGATTGCCGACTATCCGTTCACCACCCTGCACCCCAACCTGGGTGTGGTGCGCGCCGGCCCGGAGCGCAGCTTCGTGGTGGCCGACCTGCCCGGCCTGATCGAGGGTGCAGCCGACGGCGCCGGCCTGGGCCACCTGTTCCTGCGCCACCTGCAGCGTACCCGGCTGCTGCTGCATGTGGTGGACATGGCGCCGTTCGACGGTGCCGACCCGGTGGCCCTGGCCAAGGGCATCATCAAGGAACTGCGCAAGTACGACGAGGCGCTGTACGAGAAGCCGCGCTGGATCGTTCTCAACAAACTGGACATGGTGCCGACAGACGACCGCGCCGCGCTGGTGAAGGACTTCATCCGGCGCATGCGTTGGAAGGGCCCGGTTTTCTCCATCTCGGCGCTGGCACGCGAGGGGCTCGACCCGATGGTGCAGGCCATCTACGAGCATGTGGCCGCGCACAAGGTGCAGGCCCCGCCCGACATCGACCCGCGCTTCGACGCACCCGCACCAGTGGTGGTGGCGGAGCACGACGATGACTGAGGTCCTGAAGAATGCCCGCCGCATTGTGGTGAAGGTGGGCTCCAGCCTGGTGACGAACGAGGGCCGCGGCATCGACGCCGAGGCAGTGGGCAACTGGTGCCGGCAATTGGCGGCGCTGTCGCAGCAGGGGCGCGAGGTGGTGATGGTGTCGTCGGGCGCCATTGCCGAGGGCATGAAGCGCCTGGGCTGGAAGACCCGCCCGACCGAGCTGCATGAGCTGCAGGCGGCCGCCGCCGTGGGCCAGATGGGCCTGGCCCAGGTCTACGAGACCCAGCTGCGCCAGCATGGCATCGGCAGTGCCCAGGTGCTGCTGACCCACGCCGACCTGGCCGACCGCGAGCGCTACCTGAACGCCCGCAGCACGCTGCTGACCCTGCTGCAGTTGCAGGTGATCCCGGTGATCAACGAGAACGACACCGTGGTCAATGACGAGATCAAGTTCGGCGACAACGACACCCTGGGTGCGCTGGTGGCCAACCTGGTGGAGGCTGACGCGTTGGTGATCCTGACCGACCAGAGGGGGCTGTTTTCGGCCGACCCGCGCAAGGTGCCTGACGCCCGCTTCATCGACGAAGCGGCTGCCGGCGACCCGGCACTGGAGTTGATGGCCGGCGGCGCCGGCTCGGCCATTGGCCGCGGCGGCATGCTGACCAAGATCCTGGCGGCCAAGCGGGCGGCCGGCAGCGGCGCCAGCACGGTCATCGCCTGGGGCCGCGAGCCCGATGCCCTGCTGCGCCTGGCCGCCGGCGAGGCCATCGGCACCGCGCTGCTGGCCGGCACGCCCAAGCTGGCGGCACGCAAGCAGTGGATGGCCGACCACCTGCAGCTGCGCGGCGCGGTGGTGGTCGACGACGGTGCGGTGGCCAAGCTGCGCGACGAGGGCAAGAGCTTGCTGCCGATCGGCGTGACCGAGGTGGAAGGCGACTTCCGCCGTGGTGACGTGATTGCGGTGCGCTCGGCCGCCGGGCTGGAGATCGCCCGTGGTCTGGCCAACTATGCGTCGACCGAGGCGCGGCTCATCGCCCGCAAGCCGTCATCGCAGATCGCCGGCTTGCTGGGCTTTGCCAACGAGTCCGAGTTGATCCACCGGGACAACCTTGTCCTGAGCTGAGAGCCTGGCGGCTTGTATCGCCGCCGTGCCTTCAGCAGACACGCGCCGCCTTAGTCTTCCAGTTCGGCCTTGGCCATCTCGATGTCCAACCGCTCCATGGCATCAGCGGCCTCGCAGGCGGCGGCCTGGGCATAGAGCTTCTCGGCCTCCTTCATCCGCTTGTTGCCTTCCAGCATCACCAGGCCGTTGGCGTACCCGACCATGCCGATGGCCGAGCCGGCGTTCAGCTTCAGCGCCTGCTGGAACATGTTCAGCCCGGTGGCGGCGTCGGCGCCCTGGGTGCGGCCCAGCAGCTTGCCCACCTTGTCGATCACCTCGGCATGGAAAGCGCCCAGTGCGATGTGCGCATCGGCATGCTTCGGTGCCAGCTGGATGGTGGTCTCCAGCGCGTTCTTGACCTGGCTGCCCAGGCCCTGGGCCAGTGCCTTGGCCACGCTGATGCCCTGGCCATCACGGCCCAGCGCATAGGCCTTCAGCCCGGCGTCATGCGCCTTTTCGAATTCACCGGCATGGAAGTGGCCCCAGGCGGTGAGCACGGCGGCGTCTTTGGGCAGCGGCTCGGCGTCGCCGATGTGCAGGCGTACCCACTGCTTCTTCAGCCCGGCGGCGTCGCGGGCATGGCTGGTGTCGTCGCAGGGAAAGGCGGTCCACATGGCCATGGGTCGACTCCTTGGGGAACGGGAGATCGTCAGTCGTTGCCGCTGCGGTAGGCGCCTGCGATCTGGAACAGGTGTTCGCGCGACTCCGGTTCCAGGTAAGGCATCAGCAGGCTCAGCACATGGTAGGCACCGCGCGACAGGGCAGCGGCGGCGCTCTCGGGCTCCAGTGCGCGGCGCGGGTCGCGCACGTATTCATAGCTGAGCCAGTACGTCAGCACCACCACCATGGCACTGGCCACCGGCTCGCTCTCGCGCCGGTCGATGCGCAGGCTGCTGCCGCGGGTCAGGCCGTCGAGCACCTGGCCCACCGCGCGCGACTTGTTCTTCAGCACGAACTGGAAATGCATCTCCAGCCGGCGGTTCTTGCTGAGCAGGTCGTTGAGGTCACGGTAGAGAAAGCGGTACTGCCAGATCAGCTCGAACAGCATGTGGAAGAACAGCCAGGCGTCCTCGACATTGCGCACGTTGTCGGCGGCATGCAGCAGGTCGTTCAGCCCGCGCTCATAACGGTCGAACAGCGCGTTGATCAGCTCGTCCTTGGCCGGGTAGTGGTAGTACAGGTTGCCCGGGCTGATGCCCAGCTCGGCCGAGATCAGCGTGGTGCTGACATTCGGCTCGCCGAAGCGGTTGAACAGGTCCAACGTCACCTCCAGGATGCGCTCGGCCGTGCGGCGCGGCTTCTTGGTGGCCGACTTGGCCGTGACTTTGTTCTCGGATGCGGGCGGATCGACTTCGGACATGGGGGACTTCAGAGCCTCAGCCAATCTAGCACCTCACGCGGCCGCCTGGTGCGCAGGCTGTCCCTGGGGCGCCTGCCTGCCGCGCACCCGCTCCCTACAATCGTGCCCTTATGCCTGCCGTCCGCTTCCATCAGGTCGAAAAGACCTACACCGGTGCCCGAGGCACCTTGCGCGCGCTGGCCGGTGTCTCGTTCGACATTGCCCGGGGCGAATTCTTCGGCCTGCTGGGGCCCAACGGCGCGGGCAAGACCACGCTGATCTCCATCCTCGCGGGTCTCACCCGCCCCAGTGCCGGCCATGTGGCGGTGATGGGTCATGATGTGCAGGCCGACCCCGCCGCCGCCCGCCTGGCCCTGGGCATCGTGCCGCAGGAACTGGTGTTCGACCCGTTCTTCTCGGTGCGCGATGCACTGCGCATCCAGAGCGGCTACTTCGGCGTCAAGAAAAACGACGCCTGGATCGATGAACTGCTGCATGAGCTGGGCCTGGCCGACAAGGCCAACGCCAACATGCGCCAACTGTCGGGCGGCATGAAGCGCCGGGTGCTGGTGGCCCAGGCCCTGGTGCACCGCCCGCCGGTGATCGTGCTGGACGAACCCACCGCCGGCGTCGATGTGGAACTGCGCCAGACGCTGTGGGCCTTCATCGCCCGGCTCAACCGCGAAGGCCACACCGTGCTGCTGACCACCCACTACCTGGAAGAAGCCGAGGCCCTGTGCCACCGCATCGGCATGCTGCGCAAGGGTGAACTGGTGGCGCTGGACCGCACCGCCAACCTGCTGTCAGCCAGCGCCAGCACCATGCTGCGCTTCAAGACCGACCAGGCGCTGCCTGCAGCGCTGGCCGCGCAGGCCCGCATCACCGGGCGCATCGTGCAGCTGAAGGCCAAGGACGCGGCCGATGTCGAGCGCCTGCTGGCTGGGCTGCGCGAGGCCGGCGTGAAGATCGAAGACCTGGAGATCGGCCGCGCCGACCTGGAAGACGTGTTCGTCGAGATCATGGCCGGTGGCCGGCCGCAGGCCGTACCTGCGCAGCCGCGTCTGCCTGCTGCGCAGGTGAGCGCATGATCCGCCTGGCGGGCGCGCAGACGCTGTTCAAGAAGGAGATCCTGCGTTTCTGGAACGTCGGCTTCCAGACCGTGGGTGCGCCGGTGCTCACTGCGGTGATGTACCTGCTGATCTTCGGCCATGTGCTGCAGGGCAAGGTGCAGGTGTTCGACGGCGTGGGCTACACCAGCTTCCTGATCCCCGGGCTGGTGATGATGAGCGTGCTGCAGAACGCGTTTGCCAACAGTTCCAGCAGCCTGGTGCAGAGCAAGGTCACCGGCAACCTGGTGTTCCTGCTGGTCTCGCCGCTGTCGCACTGGGCCTGGTTCGTCGGCTACGTCGGCGCCAGCGTGGTGCGGGGGCTGATGGTGGGGCTGGGCGTGTTCCTGGTCACCGTGTGGTTTGCGCCGCCGTCATTCGCCCAGCCGCTGTGGATCCTGGTGTTTGCCGCGCTGGGCGCCGGCATGCTGGGCGCGCTGGGGCTGATCGCCGGGCTGTGGGCTGACAAGTTCGACCAGATGGCGGCCTTCCAGAACTTCATCATCATGCCGATGACCTTCCTGTCGGGCGTGTTCTATTCGGTGCACAGCCTGCCGCCGTTTTGGCTGGAGGCCAGCCACCTGAACCCGTTCTTCTACATGATCGACGGCTTCCGGCGCGGCTTCTTCGGCACCAGCGACGTGTCGCCCTGGCTCAGCCTGGCGGTGGTGGGCACAGCCTTCCTGGTGGTCAGCGCCATCGCGCTGCGCCTGCTGAAGACCGGCTACAAGATCCGGCCTTGATGCGGGCTCAGGCGGCTGCGGCGATAATTCAAGCATGTCAGAACCTACTGCCGACGAGGTGCGCGGCTTCATCGCCGCCGGCCTGCCTTGCCAACACCTGGACGTTGAAGGCGACGGCCGCCACTTCTTCGCCACCATCGTCTCCGCCGAGTTCGAGGGCCTGGCCCGCGTACGCCGCCACCAGCGGGTCTACACCGCCCTGGGCGATAGAATGCGCGAGCAGATCCATGCGCTGTCGATGAAGACGCTCACCCCGGCGGAATGGGCGGCCACCCCGGCGGCCCCGCACCACCCCCACTGACACACCCGCGGCAGCACGCAGCGGGTGGCCGTCCCGGCGCCCCGCAGCGCGCCCCGGCCCCCTGATCCGCGAGCGGCCGTCTGCACACAGGCAACCCTCATGGACAAACTCCTCATCCGCGGCGGCCGCCGGCTCAATGGCTCGGTGCCGATCGCCGGCGCCAAGAATGCCGCGCTGCCTGAGCTGTGCGCCGCGCTGCTGGTTGATGGCGTGACCACGCTGCACAACGTGCCGCAGCTGCAGGATGTATCGACCATGCTCAAGCTGCTGCGCAACATGGGTGTGGTGGCCGATCGCCCCGCCGACCAGCCCGGCGTGGTGATGCTCGATGCCAGCCGCATCAGCGCCCCCGAGGCACCTTATGAGCTGGTGAAGACCATGCGCGCGTCGATCCTGGCGCTCGGGCCGTTGCTGGCGCGCTTCGGCCAGGCGCGGGTGTCGTTGCCGGGCGGTTGCGCCATCGGCTCGCGGCCGGTCGATCAGCACATCAAGGGCCTGCAGGCCATGGGTGCCGACATTTCCATGGACCATGGCTACATCGTGGCCCGCGCCGCACGCCTGAAGGGTGCGCGCATCACCACCGACATGGTCACCGTCACCGGCACCGAGAACCTGCTGATGGCCGCCGTGCTGGCCGACGGCGAAACCCTGCTGGAAAACGCCGCCCAAGAGCCCGAGATCCCTGACCTGGCCGCCCTGTTGATCAGCATGGGCGCCCGGATCGAAGGCCATGGCACCAGCCGCATCCGCATCCAGGGTGTGGAGCGGCTGCACCCGCCGGCGCAGCCGCACCGCATCGTGCCAGACCGCATCGAGGCCGGCACCTTCCTGTGCGCCGTGGCCGCCACCGGTGGTGACGTCACCCTGGAAGGCGCCAATGCCCACCACCTGGACGCCCTGGTCGACAAGCTGCGCGAGGCCGGTACCAACATCACCGACGGTGTGCTCAATGACACGCCCTGGATCCGCGTGCGTGGTGACGGCCGGCCCAAGGCGGTGGGCTTTCGCACCAGCGAGTACCCGGCCTTCCCAACCGACATGCAGGCCCAGTTCATGGCCGTCAACTGCATTGCCACCGGCACGGCGCGCATCAGCGAGACGATCTTCGAGAACCGCTTCATGCATGTGAACGAGCTGGTGCGCCTGGGCGCCCACATCGAGGTGGATGGCCACACGGCCGTGGTGATCGGCGTGCCGTTGCTGCAGGGCGCCACGGTGATGGCGACCGACCTGCGTGCGTCCGCCAGCCTGGTGATCGCCGGCCTGGTGGCCCAGGGTGAGACCCAGATCGACCGCATCTACCACCTGGACCGGGGCTACGACCGCATGGAAGCCAAGCTGCGCGCCATCGGCGCCGACATCGAAAGGGTGAAGTGATGCCCTCCAGCCAATCGACCATCACCCTGGCCCTGAGCAAGGGCCGCATCTTCGACGACTGCCTGCCGCTGCTGACGGCCGCCGGCATTGCGGTGAGCGAAGACCCTGAGAAGAGCCGCAAGCTGATCCTCGGCACCAGCATGCCCGGTGTGCGGGTGGTGCTGGTGCGCCCCAGCGACGTGCCCACCTATGTGGAGCATGGTGGCGCCGATCTGGGCGTGGTCGGCCTGGACACGCTGCTCGAGCACAGCGACGACCTGGCCAGCTGCGGCCTGTATGCGCCGGTGGACCTGAAGATCGCCCGCTGCCGCATCAGCGTGGCCACGCGGGCCGATTTCGACTATGCCGCTGCGGTGAAGCAAGGTTCGCGCATCCGGGTGGCCAGCAAGTACACCCAGATCGCCCGCCAGCACTTTGCTGACAAGGGCGTGCACGTCGATCTGATCAAGCTGTACGGTTCGATGGAGCTGGCGCCGCTGACCGGCCTGGCCGATGCCATCGTCGACCTGGTGTCCACCGGCAGCACGCTCAAGGCCAACCACCTGGTGGAGGTGGAGCGCATCCTCGACATCAGCGCCCGGCTGGTGGTGAACCAGGCGGCGCTGAAGTTGAAGCGCGAGCCGCTGCGCCGTCTGATCGACGCTTTCGCCCGGGCTGCGGGCTGAGCCCTTGACCCCTGATCGCTTGACCCCTTGATCGCTTCCACCGCCATGCCGTCCGTCCACATCCGCCACCTGCACACCGCCAGCGCCAGCTTCGAAGCCGAGTTCCAGCGTGTGCTGCACTGGTCGGCCGAGACCGACGACGCCATCGAGCAGCGTGTGGCCGCCATCCTGGCCGACGTGCGCCAGCGCGGCGACGCGGCGGTGCTCGACTGCACCGCCCGCTTCGACGGCCTGGTGGCCGACAGCGTGGCAGCGCTGGAGCTGTCGCAGGCCGACTTCAAGGCTGCGTTCGACGGCTTGCCCGCTGCCCAGCGTGATGCCTTGCAGGCCGCCACCCGGCGTGTGCGCAGCTACCACCAGGCGCAGAAGAAGGCCAGCGGTGAGAGCTGGAGCTACCGGGACGACGACGGCACCCTGCTGGGCCAGAAGGTCACGCCGCTGGACCGTGTGGGCATCTACGTGCCCGGCGGCAAGGCCGCCTATCCGTCCAGCTTGATCATGAACGCCGTGCCCGCCCATGTGGCCGGCGTGCAGGAGATCATCATGGTGGTGCCCACGCCGGTGCGCGGCAGCGTGGCCACCGGCGGCAGCGGCTCGGCCGCCACGGCAACCCGGGGCGAACGCAATGACCTGGTGCTGGCCGCTGCCCATGTGGCCGGGGTGACGCGCGCCTTCACCATCGGCGGCGCCCAGGCGGTGGCGGCATTGGCCTACGGCACGGCCACCGTGCCCAAGGTCGACAAGATCACCGGCCCGGGCAACGCCTATGTGGCCAGCGCCAAGAAGCGGGTCTTTGGGCAGGTGGGCATCGACATGATCGCCGGGCCGAGTGAAATCCTGGTGCTGGCCGACGGCAGCACGCCGCCCGACTGGGTGGCGATGGACTTGTTCAGCCAGGCCGAGCATGACGAACTGGCGCAGAGCATCCTGCTGTGCCCCGACGCCGGCTACATCGCCCAGGTGCAGGCCGCCATCGACCGGCTGATCGACGGCATGCCCCGGCGCGATGTCATCCGCGCCAGCCTGGAAGGCCGCGGCGCGCTGATCTGCACGCGCAGCATGGAAGAAGCCTGCGCCATCAGCAACCGCATCGCGCCCGAGCACCTGGAAGTCAGCAGCGCTGACCCGCACCGCTGGGAGCCGCTGCTGCGCCATGCCGGCGCCATCTTCCTGGGCGCCTTCACCAGCGAGAGCCTGGGCGATTACTGCGCTGGCCCCAACCATGTGCTGCCCACGTCGGGCACGGCCCGTTTCTCGTCGCCGCTGGGGGTATACGACTTCCAGAAGCGCAGCAGCCTGATCGAGGTGAGCGAGGCCGGCGCCCAGGTGCTGGGCCCGATCGCCGCCACGCTGGCCTATGGTGAAGGCCTGCATGCCCATGCCCAGGCAGCTGAAATGCGCCTGAAACGTTGACACGAAGTTCGTGCAACACGAAAATCGTGTCACACTGACTTTGTGGCCCAAGCATGAAGAACGTCACCGTCACCATGGAAGACAGCGTCGCCGACTGGGCGCGCATGGAAGCCGCACGCCGCAACACCAGCGTGTCGCGCCTGGTGGGCGAGATGCTGGCCGAGAAGATGCGGCGCACCGATTCCTATGAACGCGCCATGCATGAGGCCTTGAAGTTCCGCAGCTTCGGCCCCTCCACCGGGCCTTACCTGACCGACGACGAGATGTACGACCGCAGCAAGCCGCGCGCATGAGTCCGGTGTTCGTCGACACCAATGTGTTGCTGTACACGTTTGACGACGCGTTCCCGGACAAGCGCGACCAGGCCCAGGCCTGGGTCAGCGCCTGCTGGCTGCAACGCCGGGGCCGCGTGTCCACCCAGGTGTTGAATGAGTTCTACGCCAACGCCCGCAAACGCTTTTGCCACCTGATCACCCCCGGTGATGCGCGTGCCGAAGTGCGGCGCTACCAGGAGTGGTCGCCGTGGCAGATCGATCACGCCACAGTGGAAACGGCCTGGGCGGTTGAAAGCCGCTATGGGCTGAACTACTGGGACGCGCTGATGGTGTCGGCAGCGCAGCACATGGGCTGCACCTTGCTGCTGACCGAAGACCTGCAGCACGACCAGCGCATCGATGGCCTGCGCATCGTCAACCCCTTCACGGCCGACATCAGCCTGCTCGACACCCCACCATGACCGATCTGCTCACCGCCACCATGGCCCGTGTCGTCCGTGCCGACATCCAGGGCCTGCATGCCTATGCCGTGCAGCCCAGCGCCGGCCTTGTCAAGGTCGACACCATGGAGAACCCGCACCCGCTGCCGCACGCGCTGCAGCAGGCGCTGGGTGAACGCCTGGGCCGCGTGGCGCTGCACCGCTACCCGGCAGAACGTGGCGACGACCTGAAGGCCGCGCTGGCCGCCCAAGCCGGCCTGCCGGCGGGCTGCAGCCTGATGCTGGGCAACGGCTCGGACGAACTGATCACGTTGCTGAGCATGGCCTGTGCGCTGCCGGGTGCGGTGTTCATGTCGCCGCTGCCCAGCTTCGTGATGTACGGCTTGTCGGCCGCGCTGCAGGGCCTGCGCTTCGAAGGCGTGCCGTTGACAGCCGACTTCGACCTGGACGAAGCGGCCATGCTGGCTGCCATCGACGCCCACCAGCCAGCCCTGCTGTACCTGGCCTGCCCCAACAACCCCACCGCCAACCTGTGGGACGAGGGCGTGGTCGACCGCATCGTCGACGCCATGGCCCGCCACCGCGGCCTGGTGGTGATCGACGAGGCCTACCAGCCGTTTGCCGCACGTGATGCCATGCACCGCCTGGGCCGCCAGCCGCATGTGCTGGTGATGCGCACGATGAGCAAGTTCGGCCTGGCCGGCGTGCGCATCGGCTACCTGATGGGCGCCAGCCCCCTGATCGCCCAGATCGACAAGCTGCGCCCGCCGTTCAACATCAGCGTGCTCAATGCCGAGGCAGCGTTGTTTGCGCTGGAGCATGCCGATGAATACGCCCGCCAGGCGGTGTTGATCCGTGAGCAGCGTGATCGGCTGTTCCGCGCCCTGCAGGACATGCCCGGTGTGCACCCCTGGCCCAGCCAGGCCAACATGGTGCTGGCGCGCGTGCCCGATGCCGCCGCCACCTTCGCCGGCATGAAGGCCCGCGGCGTGCTGATCAAGAATGTGTCGGGCTTGCACCCGCTGCTGGCCAACTGCCTGCGCATCACCATCGGCACGCCCGATGAGGTGACGTTGACCCTGGCCGCGCTGCGCGCCAGCCTTTGAAACTCCCGGACCCAGCCATGGACCGCACTGCAGACGTCACCCGCAACACCAACGAGACCAGGATCCGGGTGCGCCTGAACCTCGACGGCACCGGTGTCGGCGTGTTTGACACCGGCATCGGCTTCTTCGACCACATGCTCGACCAGGTGGCCCGCCACGGCCTGATCGACCTGCACATCGAGTGCCAGGGCGACCTGCACATCGACGGCCACCACACGGTGGAAGACGTGGGCATCACCCTGGGCCAGGCGGTGGCGCAGGCGGTGGGCGACAAGAAAGGCATCACCCGCTACGGCCACAGCTATGTGCCGCTGGATGAAGCGCTGTCGCGGGTGGTGGTCGATTTCTCCGGCCGGCCGGGTCTGCACCAGCACATCCCGTTCACCAGCGGCATGGTCGGCACGCTCGACACGCAGCTGGTCTATGAGTTCTTTCAGGGCTTCGTCAACCACGCGCTGTGCACCCTGCACATCGACAACCTCAAGGGCGAGAACGCGCACCACCAGGCCGAGACGGTGTTCAAGGCCTTCGGCCGTGCGATACGCATGGCGCTGACGCCCGATGCGCGGTCGGCCGGCGTGGTCCCGTCCACCAAAGGGAGCTTGTAGCCATGGCCAGAACCGTGGCCGTCGTCGACTACGGCATGGGCAACCTGCGCTCGGTGTCGCAGGCGGTCATGCATGTGGCCGCCGATTCCGGGTACCAGGTGATCGTCACCCAGCGCCCCGAAGACGTGCGCGCCGCCGAACGCGTGGTGCTGCCCGGCCAGGGCGCGATGCGCGACTGCATGCGCGAACTGCACGACAGCGGCCTGAAAGACGCCGTGCTGGAAGCCGCCGCCAGCAAGCCGCTGATGGGCGTGTGCGTGGGCATGCAGATGCTGCTGGACCACAGCGAAGAGCAGGACACGCCCGGGCTGGGCCTGATCCCCGGGCGGGTGCGGCGCTTCACGCTCGACGGCCGGCTGCAGCCCGACGGCAGCCGCTACAAGGTGCCGCAGATGGGCTGGAACCAGGTGTTTGCGCAGCCACACGGCGGCGCCTTGCATCCGGTGTGGGCCGGGGTGCCCGATGGCAGCTGGTTCTACTTCGTGCACAGCTACCATGCAGCGCCGTCCGACCCGCGCCACACCGCTGGGCTGACCGACTACGGCGATCGCTTTACCTGCGCAGTGGCACGGGATAACATTTTTGCCACCCAGTTCCACCCCGAGAAGAGCGCCGACCAGGGCCTGGCCCTGTACCGCAACTTCCTGGCCTGGCACCCTTGAGCGCCACCCACACCCCAACCCACCGCTGCTGCCAGCCATGTTGTTGATCCCTGCCATCGACCTGAAGGACGGCCATTGCGTGCGCCTTGAAAAAGGCGACATGAACGTCTCCACCACCTTTGGCGAAGACCCGGCCGCCATGGCCCGCCGCTGGGTGACCGCAGGCGCGCGCCGCTTGCACCTGGTTGACTTGAACGGCGCCTTCGCCGGCAAGCCGGTCAATGAGCCGGCGATCAAGGCCATCCTGCGCGAGGTCGGCAACGAGATCCCGGTGCAACTGGGTGGCGGCATCCGCGACCTCGACACCATTGAGCGCTACCTGGACGGCGGCATCAGCTACATCATCATCGGCACGGCAGCGGTCAAGAGCCCGGGCTTCCTGAAGGATGCCTGCAGTGCGTTTGGCGGCCACATCATCGTGGGGCTGGACGCCAAGGATGGCAAGGTGGCCACCGACGGCTGGAGCAAACTGACCGGCCACGAGGTGGTCGACCTGGCCCGCAAGTTCGAAGATTACGGCGTCGAGGGTGTGATCTACACCGACATCGGCCGCGACGGCATGCTCACCGGCATCAACATCGAAGCCACGGTGCGCCTGGCCCAGGCGCTGAGCATCCCGGTGATCGCCTCGGGCGGCCTGTCGGACATCGCCGACATCGAGCGCCTGTGCGCGGTGCAGGGCGAAGGCGTGGAGGGCGTGATCTGCGGGCGCAGCATCTACAGCGGGGCATTGGACTTTGCGGCGGCGCAGCGGCGGGCGGACGAACTCGCCGCTTGAGCGCTGCTGCGTCTCCCCCCTATTCGCGGGGCTGCTTTGCCGCCGCGCTTGGTACACAGTCAACCGGGTGAATTTAGTCACCGGAGATTGATGATGCGTAAGAGTCTTCTCGGATTGGCGGTCTTGGCGCTGGCGGCAGTGGCACCTGCTCATGCTGTCGTCAATTCGTTCGTCGCCACGTTGTATGGTTCGAACGAAGTGTCCAACGGCGACCTGGACGGCTTCGGAATCGCGACTGTCATCATCGACGTGCCGACCAACCGGGTGACCTGGGCAATTCTGGCCAACAACATCGCGGGCGTGACCGGTGCGCACATCCACGCTGGTCCGGCTGGCGTGAACGGTCCCGTCAGGATTGATTTCGGCGGCCAACTCACTGGCAGTGTCATCGATGCTGATGCGGCGTCCATCACGCCGCTGAATGCAGCCAACTGGTATGTCAACGTGCACACTGCCCCCAGCCATCCTGGCGGTGCCATTCGCGGCCAGCTGATGTTCGTGACCTCAGCCGTCCCCGAGCCGGGGACTTACGCGTTGATGCTGGCGGGGCTCGGCGCTGTCGGCTTGATCGCACGTCGCCGTCGGTCGATTGCCTGAAGCGGCGCCTGTCCGCCTGAATAGCCCCGCAGTGCGGGGCTTTTTCATGCCGGATAATTTGGCGTATGCTCGCCAAACGCATCATCCCCTGTCTCGACGTCACCGGCGGCCGTGTCGTCAAGGGCGTCAACTTCGTCGAACTGCGTGACGCCGGGGATCCGGTGGAGATCGCTGCCCGCTACAACGAGCAGGGCGCCGATGAACTCACCTTCCTCGACATCACCGCCACCAGCGACGGCCGTGACCTGATCCTGCACATCATCGAGGCGGTGGCCTCGCAGGTGTTCATCCCGCTGACCGTGGGCGGCGGCGTGCGCACCGTGGCCGATGTGCGCCGCCTGCTGAACGCCGGGGCCGACAAGGTCAGTTTCAATTCGGCCGCCATCGCCAACCCGCCGGTCATCCAGGAAGCCTCGGCCAAATACGGCGCCCAGTGCATCGTGGTGGCCATCGACGCCAAGCGCCGCCATGGCGACGACCTGGCAGAGCGCGGCCCGGGCTGGGATGTCTACAGCCATGGCGGGCGCAAGAACATGGGCCTGGATGCCGTGGCCTGGGCCCGCCAGATGGCCGACTTCGGCGCCGGCGAGATTCTGCTGACCAGCATGGACCGCGACGGAACCAAGATCGGCTTCGACCTGGAACTGACCCGCGCGGTCAGCGACGCGGTGCCGGTGCCGGTGATCGCTTCGGGCGGTGTGGGTGCGCTGCAGCATCTGGCCGAAGGCATCCAGATCGGCGGTGCTGATGCGGTGCTGGCGGCCAGCATCTTCCACTATGGCGAGTTCACCGTCGGCCAGGCCAAGGCGGTGCTGGCCCAGCACGGCATCCCGGTGCGGCAGTGAAACCCGCGGCCGCGCGCGGTGCGCCGCAAGAAGTGCGGCTGATCGGCGGCAACCTCAAGCGCAGCAAGCTGCCGGTGGCCGACCGCGCGGGCCTGCGCCCCACGCCTGACCGGGTGCGCGAGACCTTGTTCAACTGGCTGGGCCAAGACCTCGCCGGCTGGCGGGTTCTGGATGCCTTTGCCGGCAGCGGCGCGCTGGGTTTTGAGGCCGCGTCACGCGGCGCCGCCGAAGTGCTGCTGCTGGAGCGCGACCCGGTGCTGGCGCGCAGCCTGCAAGCCAGCCAGACGCGGCTGCAGGCCACCGCGCTGCGGGTGGAATGCGCCGATGCCCTCGGATGGATGGCCCGCTGCCCGCCCGGCCGCTTTGACCTGGTGCTGCTCGACCCGCCGTTCGACGCCGGCCTGCAGGCGCCAGCGCTGGCTGCGGCGGCGCCGTTGCTGGTGCCCGGTGGCCTGCTGTACCTCGAATCGCCCGCCGCATTGGCCCCCGGGCAGCAGCCGGTCGAACTTGCACTTTCGCGACAAGGCCGGGCCGGCGCGGTGCACTATCATTTGTTGCGCCGCAACACCTGATCCGCACCAAGCGGGCACCGCCGATTGCGCGCCAACGCCACAGGAGACACCCGTGACCCAGGCCAAGTTCATGACTGCCGTCTACCCCGGCACCTTCGACCCGATGACCCTTGGCCATGAGGACCTGATGGCGCGGTCGTCGCGGCTGTTCGACAAGCTGATCCTGGCAGTGGCCGCCGGCCACCACAAACGCACCATGTTCACCATCGCCGAGCGCATGGACATCGCGCGCGAGATCGCCAAAGCCTATGGCAATGTGGAAGTCATCCCGTTCCGCGGCTTGCTGCGCGACTTTGTTGTGGCCAACAACGGCAACGTGGTGGTGCGCGGCTTGCGGGCGGTCAGCGACTTCGATTACGAGTTTCAGATGGCCGGCATGAACCGCCAGCTGATGCCCGACGTGGAGACGCTGTTCCTGACCCCCAGCGACCAGTACCAATTCGTCAGCAGCACCTTTGTGCGCGAGATTGCCACCCTGGGCGGTGATGTTTCCAAGTTCGTGGCACCGTCGGTGCTGGCGCGGCTGCAGGAACGTGTGAACAGGCCGCCCGCGGAGGAATGACCGATGGCCCTGATGATCACCGACGAGTGCATCAACTGCGATGTTTGCGAGCCAGAATGCCCGAACCAGGCGATCAGCATGGGCGAAGAGTTCTATGAGATTGCGCCCGACAAGTGCACCGAGTGCGTGGGCCACTTCGACGAGCCGCAGTGCGTGCAGGTCTGCCCGGTGGCCTGCATCCCGGTCAACCCCGACCGGGTGGAGACCAGGGACTTGCTCTGGTCCAAGTACCGGTTGCTGATCGCCCGCACAGCGGCGTGATGGACTGGCTGGCTGGCTGGTTGATGCCCGGTCAGGCTGAGCCCAGCTTCCTGGGCTTGTTCGCCTTGTTGCGTTTGGCTGCTGCCTTGGCCTGGGCTTTGGCCTGTGCGGCCTCGGCTTGTGCACGTTCCGCTTCGCTGGGGCCGATGCGCGCGGCCCGCTGGCCCACGGCCGCCTGCTCGCGCGCCCGCCGTTCGGCAGCCAGTTGTCTGGCCAGCAGCGCATCCTGCTTCTTCGCGGCCAGCCCCTGCTGGCGCTGGTCGGCCGTGCGGGCGTCATCCACTGCAACCGCCTGCCCGCCAGCACAGGGCGCTGGGCCATAGCTGTTGCCGCAACGGTAGACGCCCTGGGCCTGGGCCGTGGCGGCGATCAGCAAGGCGATGGCGGTGATGAGTCGCAAGCAGTGCGGGCGTGTCGGCATGGCTGGGCTCCTTGGGCGGGTGAGACTCAGGCGTCGGGCTCGGGCTTGGGCTTGTCGTGGTCCTTGGCCGGCAGGTCGGCCGGGCGCGGGGGTTTGGGGCGCGGTGGCTTGGCGTGGATCTTCATCATGGCGCCGGCCAGGTCGCCGGCCAGCAGCAGCGGCAGCGTCGCCAGCGAGTCCCCCACGCATTTGTCGATGGCAATGCGGTCGTCCAGCGGCGGCTTGCGCAGCACCCAGTTGGCCACCTCGCTGCGCACGCCCGGGTGGCCAATGCCGATGCGCAGGCGCCAGAAGTCGGGCGACCCCAGTTGCGCCAAGATGTCCTTCAAGCCGTTGTGGCCCGCCGCGCCGCCACCCTGCTTGAGCTTGATCTGCCCGGGCAGCAGGTCCAGCTCGTCGTGCACCACCAGGATCTGTGCCGGTTCGATCTTGAAGAACCGCGCCAGCGGCGCCATCGACTGGCCCGACAGGTTCATGTAGGTCATCGGCCGCAGCAGCCACACCGGGCCGCCGGGCGCATTCACGCGTGCCACCTGGCCCTTGTAGTTGCGGTCGAACGCCAGGTTGCCGCCCAGCTGACGCGCGGCCGCATCCACCCACCAGAAGCCGGCGTTGTGGCGGGTATCTTCATACTCGGGCCCGGGGTTGCCCAGGCCGACGATCAGGCGAATCATGGTGCAGACGTTGAAGCAGAAAGTGTTTCAGAGGGTGGCGTGGATGGCTCTGGCGGGCGCAGCGCAGCCCGTGCGCCGTCAGCCAGCGCGCGGCCAATGCGGTCGAGTACGCCGGCCCGCAGCGGGGTGTCGCCCGCAGACGCAGACGCCGGCGCAGCCGCATCGCTGTCGGTGCCGCTGCGCAGCTTCCATTGGTGCCAATGCAGCCGCACGTCCACATGCACCTCGGGGTGCAGGGCGGCCAGGGTGCCGCTGGCCAGGCCGGGTGCGGCCATCAGTTCGGGCACCACGGCCACGCCCCAGCCCATCACCGCAGCCCGGGTTTGGGCCTCGGTTGATGGCACATGGCGTTCTACCAGGCGCGGCTCGCCGATGCCAAATGCCTGGCCCACCCAGACCGCATGGTTGTCGTCCTTGCGGTTGAACACCAGCCACGGCAGCCTGGCGAAGTTGCCCCGGTGCAGGCCTTGCGGCAGCGCCTGGGCGATGAAGCCCGGGCTGGCCACCGCCACATAGCGCATGCTGCCCAGCGGCGTGGCGCTGCAGCCGCGCAGGGCCTCGGCCACGGTGCTGACGCAGCCCAGCACCGTGCCTTCACGCAGGCTTTCATGGGTGAAGTCCTGGTCGTCGACGATCAGCTCCAGGCCGAAGCCTTCGGCCAGGCCGGCCTGCACCACCGGCTGCAGTGCGGGCAGCACCCAGGTGGCCAGGCTGTCGGCATTCACTGCGATCGGCAGGCGTTCGTCGTGCTGGGCCTGCGCGCCCAGCTCGCGGGCGATGTCGGCGCGCATGGCCTGCATCTGGCGCGCATAACGCAGCAGCAGCTTGCCCGGCTCGGTCAGGCGCAGCGGGCGTGAGCGCACCACCAGCAGCCGGCCCAGGCCGGTCTCCAGGGCCCGCAGGCGCTGCGACACGGCCGACTGGGTGATGGCCAGCCGCTGCGCCGCGCGCTCGAAGCTGCCGGCGTCGGCCAGGGCGGCCAGGCATTCCAGGGCGGCGGGGTCGAAAGCGTTCATCGTGGGGCCACTGTAGCTGTGCAGACCCAAGAACAAGGCCCCTCCGAGGAGGGGCCTGAAGGGGGGATGCGGGCGGCTGGTTCAGCCGCCACAGCGTCATTTCTTCGGGGCGGCCTTCTTGGCGGCGGCCTTCTTGGCCGGCGCGGCGGCGACGACCGGCGCCACTTCTTCCTCGATCTTCGGCGCGTTGGCCGACACGATCACCGGGTTCACCTTGCCGTGCTTCACGAACTTGATGCCTTCGGGCAGCACCAGGTCGGACGCGTGCAGCGACTGGCCCTTGACCAGACCGCTCAACTCGACGGCGATGAACTCGGGCAGCTGGGTGGCCAGGCACTCGATCTCGACTTCGGTCGACACATGGTTGACCAGACACTTGTCGGTCTTGACGGCCACCGACAGCTCTTCGCCCGAGAAGTGCAGCGGCACCTTCTTGCGCAGGCGGGTGGTCTCGTCCACGCGCTGGAAGTCCACATGCAGCACCAGCTGCTTCCAGGGGTGGAACTGGAAGTCACGCAGCAGCACCTTCTGGGTGGCGCCGTTCAGTTCCATCTCGAGGATGGAGCTGTGGAAGGACTCTTTCTTCAGCGCGAAGTACAGCGCGTTGTGGTCGAGTTCGATCATGGCGGGGGTGCCGGCGCCGAAGACGATGCCGGGCACCTTGCCGCCCATGCGCAGGCGGCGGCTCGCTCCGGTCCCCTGCAGATTGCGCTCGTAAGCGGTGAATTTCATGGTTGCTCCATGTGTGGGGCCCGCGACCAGGCCACCGGGGTGAAGGCGCTGGCTGGTCTTTTGGACCGGGCTGGCGCCGGAAATGCCGCTCAGAAGTTGGCGTTCTGCTCGGCGAAAAGCGAGGTGACCGATTCGCCGTCGGAGATGCGGCGGATGGTCTCGGCAAACAGGAAGGCCACCGACAGTTGGCGAATCTTCTTGCAGGCGCGGGCGGCGTCAGACAGCGGGATGGTGTTGGTGATCACCACTTCATCGAGCTGGCTGCTGGCGATGCGGTCGACCGCCGGGCCCGACAGGATCGGGTGGGTGCAATAGGCGAACACACGCTTGGCGCCGCGCTCCTTGAGCACCTCGGCAGCTTTGACCAGCGTGCCGGCGGTGTCGATCATGTCGTCCATGATCACGCAGTTGCGGCCTTCGATTTCGCCGATGACGTGCATCACTTCCGACACATTGGCGCGCGGGCGGCGCTTGTCGATGATGGCCAGGTCGCTGCCCAGCTGCTTGGCCAGGGCCCGGGCGCGCACCACGCCACCGACGTCGGGCGACACCACCACCAGGTCGGGGTAGGCCTTGCTCTTCAGGTCGGACAGCAGCACCGGGCTGGCGTAGATGTTGTCGACCGGGATGTCGAAGAAGCCCTGGATCTGGTCGGCGTGCAGGTCCATGGTGAGCACGCGCTCCACGCCCACGGTCTCCAGCAGATTGGCCACCACCTTGGCACTGATGGGCACCCGCATCGACCGCGGCCGGCGGTCTTGCCGGGCATAGCCGAAGTAGGGGATCACGGCGGTGATGCGGCGCGCGCTGGCACGCTTCAACGCATCGACCATGATCAGCAGTTCCATCAGGTTCTCGTTCGTCGGCGCGCAGGTGCTCTGCACCACGAACACATCGCGGGCGCGCACGTTCTGGTGCAGCTCGACCGTGACTTCGCCGTCAGAGAACCGGCCCACGGTGGCCTTGCCGAGTTCGACGCCCAGGCTCCTGACCATTTCTTGGGCCAGCGCGGGATTGGCATTGCCAGTGAACAGCACGGTGTTGAACAGCACGGCATGTTCTCCGTCAGGCCTGCAACCACAAGGGTGGTGGAAAAGATGTTTGGCAGGGGAGGAAGGACTCGAACCCTCGCATGTCGGAATCAAAATCCGATGCCTTGACCAACTTGGCGACTCCCCTACACCGGACCCGGCTTGCGCCGTGCCCTTGAACCTGTCAGCCGGCCCAATCCACCAGGGGATGGTGGTCCAGGCTGTGGCACAGCTGCCCCACCCATCCGGCCGGAAGTTCATCCGGCCAGCTTGTCGCCAAGGGTGAGGCAACTGCACCTGCTGTACTGCTGACTCTTGCAAACACCGTGCTGCCGGAGCCCGACATCCGGCTGTTGCCGAAGCGGGTTTCCAACCACTGGGCGACCTGGGTCACCTCGCTACAGCTGGCCTCGGCCGGGGGCTGCAAATCATTGCGGCCGTATCCTGACGTCAACTTCGCTGCAAGCTGGGGGTCTGCAAGAAAGCTCATCACTATAACAGCTTCAGTGTTGCGGACCAACAGGGCACTGCCAAAAATCGCCGCTGTGGCAATGGCCGGCGCGGGCTTGACCACCGCCAGCAGCTGCGCCGGCAGGGCGCCGTCGGGCAAGGGATGCAACTGCTCGCCGATGCCGCCGACGAAGGCATTACGCCCGCCAACGAAGAACGGCACGTCGGCGCCCAGGGTGATGGCCAGGGCCAGCAGCCGGTCACGCGGCCAGTGCAGTCCCCACAGCCGGTTCAGCGCCAGCAGGGTGCTGGCGGCATCGGAGCTGCCGCCGCCCAGGCCGGCGCCCCAGGGCACATGCTTCATCACCGACAGGTCGGCGCCCAGCGTGGTGCCGCTGGCCTGCTGCAGCGCACGGGCGGCGCGCAGGCTCAGGTCGTCGTCGGGCAGGGCAGGGCCCAGGTCGTGGCGCTGCAGGCGGCCGTCGCTGCGGCGCTCGAAGTGCAGGGTGTCGCACCAGTCGATCAGCATGAAGACCGATTGCAGCAGGTGGTAGCCGTCGGCACGCTGGCCCACCACATGCAGGAACAGGTTGAGCTTGGCTGGCGCCGGCACGTCGTACAGGGCGGCCAGGCTCATGGGCGCACCGTCATGGGGGGCGAGGTCACGCCAGGCAGGGTGCGGGCGCCGCCTGCTGGCAGCAGGGCGGGGGTGCTCATCCTGCCGGCTCCAGCCGTGCCCGCACGGTGATGGCGGGCGGCGCCAGGCGCACGGCTTCCAGTGCGCCGTCGGCCCAGCGCGCCAGGTCGATCTGCCAGCCCAGTTGCAGGAAGCCGGGCTGGCCGTCGGGCCTGGGTTGGCTGGGCGCGCCGGCCCAGGCCCGGCCGCGCAGCCAGTCGAACAGCGCCGCCATGGGCAGGGCTTCGCCCAGTGCGGCTTGCCCAAGGCTGTCCAAGTCGGCATGGCGGGTGGTGGCGGTGCCGCTGCGCAGCACGGCTTCACCCGGTGCCCAGCTGGCCTGGGCCGCCGCGGTGCCGAGCGGGCCGCTCAGCAGCAGGCTGCCGTGCTGGGCATCACCAATGAGTTCGAAGCCGGCGCTGATGGCCCGCTCGGACTGGCCGTCCACCCGCAACGACAACCGGCCGCTGAGCGCGCCTGCGGCAGGCGGTGGCAGGCTGGCGCAAGCGGTGAGCAGGACAAGACAGGCGCACGCTGCGATCCGCCGCGCCGGTTGCCGACTTGCGGCCAGCGTCAAAGCCCGACCTTCAGCCGGGCCAGGGTTTCGCGCAGCACCTCGTTGCTGGCATCGCGCCCGCGTGCCTCTTGCCAGATGCGGCGCGCTTCGTCGCGCTGGCCGGCAGCCCACAGCACCTCGCCCAAATGGGCGGCAATCTCGGTGTCGGGCCGGGCGGCATAGGCCTGGCGCAGCAGGCGCAGCGCCGCGTCGCGGTTGCCCAGGCGGAATTCCACCCAGCCCAGGCTGTCGGTGATGAAGGGATCGCCAGGGGCCAGCTCCAGCGCACGCAGGATCAGGCTGCGGGCCTCGTCGAGCCGCAGGTTGCGGTCGGCCAGCGAATAGCCCAGCGCATTGTGGGCATGCGGATGCTCGGGCTTGAGCGCGATCACCCGACGCAGCAGGCGTTCCATCTCGGCCAGGCGGTCGAGCTTTTCCTCGACCATGGCCTGCTCGTAGATCAGGTCGGTGTCGTCGGGGAAGCGCTGGCTGGCAGCGGCCAGCACGGTGGCCGCGTCCTGCCAGCGCTTGACGTCACGCAGCAGCTGCGCCTCGGCCACCAGCTTGGCGCGGGCGTCGTCGCCGGTGCGCTCGGGCACGGCCTGGATCAGCGCGCGGGCTTCCTTCACCTGGCCCTGTCGGGCCATCAGCCCGGCACGGCGGGCCTGCACTTCCAGGACGCGCTGCGGGTTCTCCACCTTGGCCAGCCAGGCCTCGGCGCCGCGCAGGTCATTGCGCTGCTCGGCCGCCTGGGCCAGCAGCAACCAGGCCTGGGTCAGGTCTCGCGGGCCGCCGCTGGTGCTGCCCGGGGCGTCGTCGTCCTCGTCGTCGGTGTCGGTGACGGTGCTGCCGGTGG
>JARXAJ010000115.1 GCA_029865965.1 Aquabacterium sp. | reverse complement strand
GGCCCAGGCCGAGCAGCGCCAGCCACAACTGCTGCGTGGGCGGTGCGCGCAGCAGCGCAGCCGGATCGGCCACCGCCGCAGCTGGCGGTGGCGCCTGCAGCGGCGGTGCACCGGCGGCCTGCAGCGCGGGCCACAGCCAGCTGCCCATGGCATCGGCATCACGCGCTGCGCCCAGTTGCTGGAAAAGTGCGGCCAGCGCCTGCTGCAGGTCCGCTGCGCCACTGTCGTCCGCATCAACAGCAGGATCAGCCGCACCAGCAGCCACACCTGCAGCCGCACCATCAGCCGCACCCCCAGCCACCGGCCAGCAGGCGCCCAGCACGCTGCGCAGGCGGCGCAGGCCCACCCGCAACTGGTGCAAGTGCTCGGGCTCGGAAGGCCCCGCCGCCATCTGGCTGGCATTGGCCAGCACCTGGCGCAGGGCATTGCCCAACATCGCCGCGCGGGCAGCGTCCAGGCTGGCGTGGCGGTCCAGCCGCAACGGCCGGGCATGCACCGGCGGGCTGCCGGGCAGGCCGGCGGCCAGGGTGTGGCCCAGCTCGCTCTTGCTGCGCACATCCAGCAGCAGGCCATGGCGCGCCGCCCAGCGCCCGGCCAGCGCCAGCAGCGCCTGCGGCGGGCCGGACAGCAGTTCGAACTCGATCTCGCACAGCGGCAGGCTGCGGCCGTCGGCCTGCACCGTGCCCTCGTCCAGCGCCAGCTCGACCACCGCACGGCCAACGCGCAAGCGCCGCCGTGTGCGCTGCACCGTGGTGGCATAACACTCTTGCAACGGTGGATGGCCGGCTGCAGCCAGCAGGCGGCGCAGCGCGGTACCGGCGGGGCTGCCGTCATGGCGGGCGATGTCCAGCGCCGGGCGGTCGGCACCGGGCACCGGCACGTTGTGCTCCAGCCGCTGCAGCGTGCTGCTGCCCTCGGCCTTAAGCGTCTGCACCCAGGCGCCACCCTCGCGGCGCAGGCGCAACGCGCTGCGCGCCTTCGCCAGATGCGCCCCGGGCGTGTCGAAGTAGGCGGCCGCCAGCGGTTGCACCTCGGCACCGGCCGTGGCCACCGCACGCCGCAAGGCTGCCAAGCGCGCCGGCGGGATGCGGAACTTGAGTTCGATTTCGGTCGCCATGCGCCCGATACTGCCACGCCAGCAGCGGCCCGCCTTGTTGCCCGCCGTAAACTGCCCGGTTACCCATGATCCCGCCCCAAGGCCCGCCCCATGCCGTTCTTCTGGAAGCCCTACACCTCCGACGTCACCAACTTCATCAGCGAGTTGAAGGCGAAGAAGCCGACGCTGGAAGCCGAGCAGCGTGCCGGCCGCGCGCTGCTGTGGGACAAACAGCTCGACCGCGACGACCAGGCCGGTTACAGCGCCGCCAAGGTGCCGCAGTCGCCTTACGTGTACTTCACCCGGCCCAAACAGCGCTGAACACGCACGGCGCCCCGCCCCGACGTGACCACCCCGGCCACCGGGCCCGCCGGTGACATGCCACCGGCCCTGCCTCCGGCGCCCGAGCCGGTGATGGCGCTGGCGCCCTTGCCAGGCGACGACGGCGCCGCCGCCGTGGCCGATGCCGAGCGCCTGCCGGTGGACCGGGTGGCACTGGCCCGCCTGTATGGCGAGCCGCTGTTTCGCATGCCCACCGACCTGTACATCCCGCCGGATGCCCTGGAGGTGTTCCTCGAAGCCTTCGAAGGCCCGCTGGACCTGCTGCTCTACCTGATCCGCAAGCAGAACTTCAACATCCTCGACATCCCGCTGGCCGACGTGACGCGCCAGTACCTGGCCTATGTCGACCAGATCCGCAACCACAACCTGGAACTGGCCAGCGAATACCTGCTGATGGCGGCGATGCTCATCGAGATCAAGAGCCGCATGCTGCTGCCGCCGCGCAAGACCGACGACGGCAGCGAGGGCCCCGACCCGCGCGCCGAGCTGGTGCGCCGGCTGCTGGAGTACGAGCAGATGAAGCTGGCCGCCGCCCGCATCGACCAGCTGCCGGTGATCGGCCGCGACTTCCTGCGCGCCCAGGTGCACATCGAGCAGGCGCTGGCGCCGCGCTTGCCCGACGTGCATGTGGCCGACCTGCAGGCCGCCTGGACGGACATCGTGGACCGCGCGCGCCTGAACCAGCACCACCGCATCAGCCGCGAGCAGCTCAGCGTGCGCGAGCACATGAGCATCGTGCTGCGCCTGCTGGGCGGGCGGCGCTTCGTCGAGTTCCACGAGCTGTTCGACACCAGCCGCGGCACGCCGGTGCTGGTGGTGACCTTCATCGCCATGCTGGAGCTGGCGCGTGAGCATCTGCTGGAGATCACGCAGGCCGAGGCGTTCGCGCCGATCTATGTGCGGCTGACCTACCAGCCTGTGTAGCCGGCGGCAACCGGCCCTGTGGCACAGTGGCGGGTTGCCCTTGCCCCACCAGCCCATGCCCACCGACACCCCTGCCCCCGCCCTGCCCGGCACCTGCGGCCCCACCACCCACCGAGGGCACTGCTGATGGCGATCAAGGCCACGATCTACAAGGCCACGCTGCAGGTGTCCGACATGGACCGCAATGTGTATGGCGAGCACATGCTGACCATCCCGCTGCAGCCCAGCGAAACCGAAGAGCGGCTGATGGTGCGGCTGCTGGCCTTTGCGGTGAACGTGCCCCCCGACGACCTGCATGGCACGCTGCAACTGGCGCGCGGCATGGCCGATGCCGACGAGCCCGATCTGTGGCACAAGGACCTGTCCGACCAGCTGATGCACTGGATCGAGGTGGGCCAGCCCGATGACCGGCGCCTGGCCAAGGCCTGCGGCCGGGCGCGGCGCGTCAGCCTGTACTGCTACAGCCATTCGGCTGCGATCTGGTATGCCGGCATCGCCAACAAGATCACCCGGCTGCGCAACCTGGACGTGTGGCAGTTGCCGCATGAACAGAGCCAGGCGCTGGCGGCCATGGCCCAGCGGTCGATGCAGCTGCAGGTCAGCATCCAGGACGGCCATGTCTATGTCAGCGACGGCAGCACCACGGTGGAAGTGCAGCCGCAGCCGCTGTGGCGCGGCGGGGCGTGAGCCCCAGCCGCCGCCGGTTCCACCGTTTGCTGGTTGCCGCTGCGGCGGCCCTGCACCTGCCCGAAGGCCACGCCATGCCCGCTGACACCGACCTCACCACCACCGACCCCATCGACCCCTACTTGTGGCTGGAAGACGTGCAGGGCGAGCGCGCCCTGGCCTGGGTGCATGCCCGCAATGCCGAGAGCCGGGCGGTGCTGCAGCAGCACCCGCGCTTTGCGGCCATGCGCGAGGGCTTGCGCGCCATCCTGGATTCGGCCGACAAGATTCCGCAGGTCACCCGGCGCGGCGGCTGGCTCTACAACCTGTGGCGTGACGCGGCCCACCCGCGCGGGCTGTGGCGGCGCACCACGCTGGCCAGCTTCTGCACCGCCGCGCCCGACTGGCAGACGGTGCTCGATCTCGACGCCCTGGCCATCGCCGAGGGCGAGAACTGGGTGTGGGGCGGCGCCACCAGCCTGGGCCCGGTGCACCGGCACTGCCTGGTGCAGTTGTCGCGCGGCGGTGCCGACGCCACCGTGGTGCGCGAGTTCGACCTGGTCAGCTGCCAGTTCGTGCCGGGCGGCTTCCTCTTGCCCGAGGCCAAGACCGATGTCACCTGGCAGGACGCCGACCACCTGCTGGTGGGCACCGACACCGGGCCGGGGTCGTTGACCGACTCGGGCTACCCGCGCACCGTGCGGCGCTGGCAGCGCGGCACACCGCTGGCCGCCGCGCCGGTGGTGTTTGAAGGCCAGCCGCAGGACGTGGCGGTGTCGGCGTCTGTCGACCGGCACCCGGGCCGCCAGCGCACCTTCGTCAGCCGCGCAACCGATTTCTACAACAGCGAGCAGTTCCTGCTGATCCCAGGCCCGGCCGGCGATCGGCTGCAGAAGATCCAGATCCCCAGCGACGCCCAGATCAGCTTCTGGCGCGACCGGGCATTGCTGCAACTGCGCAGCAGCTGGGCGGTGGGCGGCACGCTGTGGCCGGCGGGCAGCCTGCTGGTGGGCGATGCGGTGGCGGTGCTGGCCGCCGGAGGCGCGGCCGACATGCCACCGCTGCAGGCGCTGTTCACGCCCACGGCCAGCCGCTCACTGCAGGGGTTTGGCACCACCGCCAGCCAGGTGCTGCTGCAGGTGCTGGACAACGTGGCCGGCCGGCTCGAAGCCTGGTGGCCCCAGGACGCGGGCTGGGCCCACCATGCCATCGACGCGCCGCACCCCGGCAGCCTGGGCCTGCAGACCCTGCATGACGATGAATTGCCGGATGACGACACCTCGGACCCCATGGCCGAGCAGTTCCTGCTGGGCTACACCGACTTCCTGACGCCCGATTCCCTGCTGCTGGGCCACACCGACGGCCGGCCGCTGCAGGTGCTGAAGGCCCGCCCGGCCTACTTCGACGCCAGCGGGCTGCAGGTGCAGCAGCACTGGGCCACCTCGAAAGACGGCACGCAGGTGCCCTACTTCCTGGTGGCCGGCAAAGGCCTGGTGCGTGACGGCAGCCACCCCACCCTGCTCAACGGCTATGGCGGCTTCGAGATCGCCAAGCTGCCGGTGTATTCAGCCGGCTGGGGCACGGCCTGGCTGGCGCACGGCGGCGTGGTGGCGGTGGCCAACATCCGCGGCGGTGGTGAATTCGGCCCGGCCTGGCACCAGGCGGCCATCGGCGCCCACAAGCAGAAGAGCTACGACGACTTTGCCGCCGTGGCCGAGCACCTGATCACCAGCGGCGTGACCCGGCCGCAGCGCCTGGCCATCCAGGGCGGCAGCAATGGCGGCCTGCTGGTGGGCGCGGTGATGCTGCAGCGGCCCGACCTGTTCGGCGCCGTGCTGTGCCAGGTGCCGCTGCTGGACATGCAGCGCTACCACCGGCTGCTGGCTGGCGCCTCGTGGATGGCCGAGTACGGCAACCCGGACGTGCCCGCCGAGTGGGCCTGGATCGCGCCTTACAGCCCCTACCAGAACCTGCGCGCCGGCGTGGCCCTGCCCAAGCTGCTGTTGACCACCAGCACCCGCGACGACCGGGTGCACCCCGGCCATGCCCGCAAGATGGCTGCCCGCATGCTGGCGCTGGGCCATGCACCGCTGTATTACGAGAACACCGAAGGCGGCCATGCCGGCGCGGCCGACAACGCGCAAAAAGCCGACATGCTGGCGCTGGAGTTCGCCTTCCTGTGGCGGGCGCTGGCCGGCTGAACCGCCTCTGAAAGCCGCCTAACGCAGCCGCGCCGTGGCCGCCGCCCGCTCGGCCTTGGCCACATGGCGCGGGAAGAAGCCCAGCCGCGGCGCGACGAAGGTCATCGCCACCAGCTCGTTGTTGCGCACCGCCGCCCAGCCCACGCCCGAGATGCGCACATCGTCGGCCTTGCGCAGCACGGTGTAGTCGAAGCGCACGCCCGGCATGCCCACGAAGGTGGCCGGCGCCAGCTTGTCGAGCGTGAAGGTGGAGCCGTCGGCGCCGTAGATGCCTTCGAACAGGCCCACGATCTCATGCGGCGCCATGCCGGCCTTGAACACCAGCGGCCGCTTGTCCTTGGGCGTGTCGACCATCGCCTGGCCGTCCTTGATGCCGATCCACAGCTCCAGTGCGTCGATGGTGATGCCGTCCTGCGTCCACAACACCGGCTTGGCGCGGCCGGGCATGTTGACTTGGTTCCAGGCGGCGTCCAGTGTGAAACTGAGCCGGTTGTCGACCACCACCTCGCCGGTGGAGATCTTGGCCACATTGGCGCAGCCCGCCAGCGTGAGGGCGGCGGCGGCCAGCACGGCGGCCAGCAGGTGTCGGGGTTGGGCGGTCATGGCTGGGGCTCGTCGATGAAGGATTGGATCAGCGCGGCATCGGCGGCCTGGGGCGCCTGCTGCAGGTAGGCCGCCAGATGCGGGCGGGCGTCGGCGCGCCGGCCCTGGGCACGGTGCAACAG
>JARXAJ010000109.1 GCA_029865965.1 Aquabacterium sp. | reverse complement strand
GTGTTCTCTGACGGCAAGCGCCTGCTGCAGCGGGCCATCGACGGCCGCTGGCTGCAGGCCAACGGCGTGGTGGGCTTCTGGCCGGCCAACACGGTGGACGACGACACCATCGCGATCTACACCGACGAGAGCCGCAGCGAGGTGCTGATGCACTGGCGCCCGCTGCGCCTGCAGACCGAGCGGCCCACGGTGGACGGCGAGAACGGTCAAAAAATCAAGCGCGCCAACCGTTGCCTGGCCGACTTCATCGCGCCGCGCGCCGACGCGGGCGGCAAGGACGACTACATCGGCCTGTTCGCGGTGACCGCCGGCATCGGTGCCGACAAGAAGACCGCGCAGTTCGAGGCCGACCACGACGACTACTCGTCCATCATGCTCAAGGCCCTGGCCGACCGCCTGGCTGAAGGCTTTGCCGAGCGCCTGCACCAGCGGGTGCGCATGGATCTGTGGGGCTATGCGCCCGACGAGGCACTGGACAACACCCAGCTGATCGCCGAGCAGTACCGCGGCATCCGCCCCGCGCCTGGCTACCCGGCCTGCCCGGACCACAGCGTCAAGCGCGCGATGTTCGACGCCCTGCAGGCCACCGACATCGGCATGGGCTTGACCGAGAGCCTGGCGATGACGCCGGCGGCTTCGGTCAGCGGCTTCTACCTGGCCCACCCCGAGGCCACCTACTTCAACGTGGGCCGCATCGGCCATGACCAGGTGCAGGCCTGGGCCGATGCCGAAGGGCTGGGCGTGGCGCAGGCCGAGCGGCACCTGGCGCCGCTGTTGTGACAGCGGGGCGCATTGGCGCGCCGACAATGCGCCGATGCACCCGCCCGCCCGCTCCGTCGCCCTGCTGCTCAATGTGGCCCATGCGTTCGACCACCTGTTCCTGCTGATCTTTGCCACCGCGGTGGCGGCCATCGCGGCCGATTTCGGCTTTGCCCGCTGGGAAGACCTGATGCCGTACGGCGTGGGCGCCTTCCTGATGTTCGGCCTGGGCTCGCTGCCGGCCGGCAAGCTGGGCGACTGCTGGGGCCGCCGGCCGATGATGCTGGTGTTCTTCTTCGGCATGGGCGCGTCGGCGCTGCTGGCCGCGGCCACGCAGAACGCCTGGCAGCTGGCCGCCGCGCTCAGCCTGCTGGGTGCCTTTTCTGCCATCTACCACCCGGTGGGCATCCCGATGCTGGTGCAGGGCGCCAAGAAACCCGGCGCCACCATCGGCATCAACGGACTCAGCGGCAACCTGGGTATCGCCGGTGCGGCGCTGGCCACCGGCTTTCTGGTGCACCTGGCGGGCTGGCGGGCGGCATTCGTGGTGCCGGGGTTGGCGTGCATCGCGCTGGGCCTGCTGTTCGCCTGGCTGGTGCCGGCCGAAGACCAGCCGCCGTCGCGGCGCAAGGCGGGCAACGCCATCGTTCTGGCGCCCGGCCAGCTGGCCCGGGTGCTGGTGGTGATGACGCTGGCATCGGCCACGGCCGGTCTGCTGTTCAACCTCACCACCAACGGCAACGCGCAATTCCTGTCCGAGCGCCTGCAGGGCCTGGTCAACGACCCGGCCACCATCGGCCTGCTGCTGGCGGGCGTGTATGCGCTGGCCAGCGTGTCGCAGGTGGTGGTGGGTCGGCTGCTCGACAGGGTGCCGCTCAAGCGCCTGCAGCTGGGCATCGTGCTGTGCCAGGCGCCGCTGCTGGCACTGGCCAGCCAGGCCCAGGGCTGGTGGCTGTATGCGGCGTTGCTGGGGGTGATGGTGCTGATCTTCGGCGCCATCCCGTTCACCGACGCGGTGATCGTGCGCTATGTCGACGACCACATGCGCAGCCGGGTGGCCGGCCTGCGTCTCACGTTGTCACTGGGCTTCAGTTCGTTGGCGGTGTGGGCGCTGGGGCCGGTGGTCAAGGCCGCCGGCTTCGGCACGTTGTTTCTGTGGATGGCCGGCATCTCGCTGTGTACAGCAGCGGCGTTGCTGGCGATGCCGGGTGAGCCGCAGCGCGCTGCGGCCTGACTTGCGTCCGGCGCCAGACGTTCAGGCACCGGGCAGGGCGCGGCGGTATTGCATTGCCTCGGCCAGATGGGCCACGCTGAGGTGGTCGGCGCCGGCCAGGTCGGCCACGGTGCGCGCCACCTTCAGCGCACGGTGCACGCTGCGGCCCGACCAGCCCAGCCGCACCGCCGCCTGCTGCAGAAAGCGGCTGGCGGAATCGTCCAGTGCGGCGTGGGTATCCAGCGCAGCGGCTTCCAGGTGGGCATTGGCGCAGCCCTGCCGGTTGATTTGCCGGGCATGGGCAGCGGCCACGCGTGCGGCCACCACGGCGCTGGGCTCACCCTCGGGCTGGGCCAGCAAAGCTTGCGGCGCCACGGCGGCCACATCCACCTGCAGGTCGATGCGGTCGAGCAGCGGGCCCGACAGCTTGCCTTGATAGCGCGCCACCTGGTCGGGGGTGCAGCGGCAGGCGCGTTGGGACACCTGCGCGCCCAGCCAGCCGCAGGGGCAGGGGTTCATCGCCGCCACCAGCTGGAAGCTGGCCGGGAACTGCGCCGACCGCGCTGCCCGGGCGATGGTGATGCGGCGGGTCTCTAGCGGTTCACGCAGGGCTTCCAGCGCGGCACGCGGGAATTCCGGCAACTCGTCCAGGAACAGCAGACCGCCGTGGGCCAGTGAAATTTCGCCCGGCCGGGGCGGTGAGCCGCCACCCACCAGGGCCACCGCGCTGGCCGAATGGTGCGGCGCCCGCAGCGGCCGTTGGCGCCAGCAGGCGGGGTCGAAGCCGCCCGGCGCCAGCCCGGCCAGTGCGGCGCTGGCCAGGGCGTCGTCGTCGTCCATCGGCGGCAGCAGGCCGGCCAGGCGCTGGGCCAGCATGCTCTTGCCGCTGCCAGGCGGGCCCACCATCAGCAGGCTGTGCTGGCCAGCGGCTGCCACCTCCAGCGCACGCTTGGCTGCTGCCTGTCCGCGCACATCACGCAGGTCGGGCGCTGGCCCGGCAGGTAGGTCAGCGGGCGGCTGCAAGGTGGCCAGCGGCTCGGCCGCGTCGCCGGGCAGCAGCGCACGCACCACGGCCAGCAGGTCGGATGCACCGCACACGCGCACCTGCCGGGCCCGCGCTGCTTCGGCCGCACTGGCCTGGGGCAGCACCAGCGTGGGCATGGGCGCACCTGCTGCGGCGTCGCGTTGCACTGCCAGCGCCAAGGCCAGGGCGCCGCGTACCGGCCGCAATGCGCCGGCCAGGCTCAGCTCACCGGCAAACTCGCAGGCGGCCACCCGCGCCAGGTCCAGCTGGCCGTCGGCCGCCAGGATGCCCAGCGCAATCGGCAGGTCGAAGCGGCCGCTCTCCTTGGGCAGGTCGGCTGGCGCCAGGTTCACCGTGATGCGCTTGTTGTGCGGGAAGCTGAAGCCCGAGTTGGTGAGCGCTGCGCGCACCCGCTCGCGGGATTCCTTCACTTCGGTGTCGGCCAGTCCCACCAGGGTGAAGCTGGGCAGGCCATTGGCCAGGTGCACCTCCACCTGCACAGGTGGCGCTGCCAGGCCGTCCAGCGCTCGGCTTTTGATCACTGCCAGGGACATCGTGGCCGCTCCTTCCAACGCCACCATTGTGCGCGTCGGAAGCGGCCGATAAAAATGCACCATTGTTGTGCAAAACGATGCCGCGCATTTATTTGGTGCGTTGGCAGGATGCGCGATGGTGTGCGGCCGCGCCTGCGGTCACTGTCCTGGGGAGATTGGCCTGGTTCATCAAATAGTTGGCATGGAAGCTGCAGATGCTTCGATGACACCCGCTCCCCCCTTCCCCCTCAGGAGATTCCATCCATGAATAAGACGTTGCTGGTCATTGCAGCCGCCCTGGCCGCTTCTGCTGTTCCCACCATTGCCTCGGCCCAGTTGGCCTTCAACGCGGCGGTGGTCACCGACTACCGCTACCGGGGCATCTCGCAGTCGAAGCTGAAGCCGGCTGTGTCTGCTGGCGTCGATTACGCGGCTGGCGCCTTCTACGTCGGTGCCTGGGCATCGTCGATCAAGTGGGTCAAGGAATTCGGTGGCGACAGCAATGTCGAGATCGACCTGTACGGTGGTTACAAGGGTGAACTGGCCAAGGATGTCACCTATGACGTCGGTCTGCTGACCTACATCTATCCCAGTAACGGGCTGTCCACGAGCGCCAACACCACCGAGCTGTACGGCGCCGTCACCTTCGGCCCGGCCACGCTGAAGTACTCGCATGCCGTCACCGACACCTTCGGCAACGCCGGCAGCAAGAACAGCTTCTACCTGGACCTGAGCGCCGGCTTCGACGTTGGTGGCGTGATGGTGACGCCGCACATCGGCCACCAGAAGATCAAGGGCTCCAGCGCCTGCACCTACACCGACTACTCGGTGGCCGTGTCCAAGGACTTCAGTGGCTTCGTGCCCAGCCTGATGGTGGTGGGCACCAATGCCAAGGAGTCTTGCTACCTGGTCAACGGCAAAGACCTGGGCAAGACCGCGCTTGTGCTCGGCCTCAAGTACAACTTCTGACCGGGAGAACAACCATGAAGATGGTGACCGCGATCGTCAAGCCCTTCAAGCTTGATGAAGTGCGTGAGGCCCTCAGCGCCATCGGCGTGCAGGTCATTACGGTGACCGAAGTCAAGGGCTTCGGGCGCCAGAAGGGCCACACCGAGTTGTACCGCGGCGCCGAATACGTGGTCGACTTCCTGCCCAAGGTGAAGATCGAAGCTGCGGTCGATGACAGCATCGTCGACCGCGTGATCGAAGCCGTCGAGGGCTCTGCCCGCACCGGCAAGATCGGCGACGGCAAGATCTTCGTGTCCACCCTGGAACAGGTGGTGCGCATCCGCACCGGCGAGACCGGCAAGGACGCCCTCTGACCTGACCTGCAGCGCTGGCCTGCCCGTTGCGCGGCTGCCGCCGCCTGGCGGCCACGCGCCCCTGGCTCCACAAGAATCCGCAAGGAAAGAAACCACCATGAGAAAGCTACTCGCTTCCCTCGCCCTGGGCCTCGCTGTCCTGGGCTTTGCGGGCGGTGCGATCGCGCAGGACCCTGCCGCATCCGCGCCCGCTGCCACCGCATCTGCCGCCGCCGAGGCTGCGCCCGCTGCTGCTGCGGCCGCACCCGCG
>JARXAJ010000093.1 GCA_029865965.1 Aquabacterium sp. | reverse complement strand
GGGCTGGGCGCCGCCAGCGCGTGGGTGGTGCTGGCCGCAGCGGCGGCCGCCACCATCCTGGGCGCCTGGAATGCCCGCCGCACCGCCGCCGTGGTGCGCGTGGACGTGCCGGTGCCCGGCCTGCCGGACACGCTGCACGGTTTCACCATTGCGCAGATCAGCGACATCCACGTCGGGCCGACCATCCGCGGCCGCTACCTGCAGGCCATCGTCGACCGCGTCAACCGGCTGGACGCCGACATGGTGGCCGTCACCGGCGACCTGGTCGACGGCAGCGTGGCCGAGCTGGCCGACCATGTGGCGCCGCTGGCCGCGCTGCGTTCGCGCCACGGCACCTTCTTCGTCACCGGCAACCATGAGTACTACAGCGGTGCCCAGGCCTGGATCGCCGAGCTGCAGCGGCTGGACGTGCGGGTGCTGCTGAACGACCACGTGGTGTTGCAGCACGGCGGCAGCGACGTGGTCGTGGCCGGCGTCACCGACCACAGCGCCCACCACTTCGACCCCGGCCACCGCAGCGACGCCCCGGCATCGGTGCAGGGTGCGCCGGCAGGTGCGGCGCTGAAAGTGCTGCTGGCACACCAGCCCCGCAGCGTGCTGTCTGCCGCCGGGCTGGGCTTCCACCTGCAACTGTCGGGCCACACCCATGGCGGGCAGTTCTGGCCGTGGAACCTGTTCGTGCCCATGCAGCAGCCGTTCACCGCCGGCCTGCACCGCTGGCAGGACCTGTGGGTCTACACCAGCCGTGGCACCGGCTACTGGGGCCCGCCCAAGCGCTTTGGCGCGCCGTCGGAAATCACCCACCTGCGGATGGTGCGCGGCTGACCGGTCCCTGCCGGCTGGCCCGCAGCGCTACGGGTTGCCCGGGCTGGCGCCGGCCCCGCGCGGCTGCCATGCTGCGCAGCGATGAGCAGCTACCGCATTGGCAGCGGTGCCGGCTACGCCGGCGACCCCATCGACCCCGCCCAGGCCCTGGCCGAACACGGCAGGCTCGACGCACTGGTCTTTGACCCGGGGCAGGTCGACATCCCCGGCCTGGCCGACCTGGGCTTTCCGCTGGCCGAGGTGCAGGCCGACGGCAGCGCCGTCATCACCAAGCTGCCCGGCACCGGCGGGCAGGTGAGCCGGCTGACCTGCACCGCCCGGCTGCTCTACGAGATCGAGAACCCCGCGCGCTATCTGCAGCCCGATGTGGTGGCCGATTCTTCCGGCGTGCAACTGCACGACGCCGGCCCCGACCGGGTGCAGATAAACGGTGCCAGCGGCACCGCACGGCCGGCGCAGCTCAAGGCCACGCTGGGCTACCGCGACGGCTTCATCGGCGAAGGCCAGATCTCCTGCGCCGGCCCCGGCGCGGTGGCGCGCGGCCGGCTGGCGCTGGACGCGCACGGCAAGACGCTCAGCAGCGCCATCCTCGGCCTGGACATCGGCAACGCGCCAGCCACCTGACAATTCCTGCGCATCCCCACACCACAAGGAGTCCACCATGCACCTGCCCACCCGCCGCCTGGCCCTGGCATCGGCCGCCCTGCTGTGCATCAGCAGTGCGCAGGCCCAGCCCTACCCCAACAAGCCCATCCGGGCGGTGGTGCCGTTTGCCGCCGGCAGCGCCACCGACCAGATCGGCCGCGCCTTTGCCGAGAAGATGTCGGCCACGCTGGGCCAGCCCATCGTCATCGACAACAAGCCCGGTGCCAGCGGCATGCTGGGCGCCGACGCCGTGGCCAAGGCGCCGAACGACGGCTACACCATCCTCATCGGTACCAACAGCACCAATGCAGCGCTGAAGTTCCTGATGAAGAAGCTGCCGTATGAGCAGGACACCGCCTTCGTGCCGGTGGGCTTTCTCGGGTCGGTGCCGCTGATGGTGGCAGTCAACAACGACGTGCCGGCCAAGACGCTCAAGGAGTTCGTCGACCTGGCCAAGGCCAAGCCGGGCCAGGTGAGCTTTGCCTACGCCAGCACCTCGCAGCAGGTCAGCGCCGAAATGCTGTCCAGCATGGCCGGCATCACGATGAACCCCATCCCCTACAAGGCCGGCCCGGCCGCGATGACCGACCTGATCGGCGGCCAGGTCAACATGTTCAGCGCCGACTTCGGCGTGACCGTGCCGCAGCACAAGGCCGGCAAGATCCGGGGCCTGGCGGTCACGTCGATGCAGCGGTCGGCGGCCGTGCCCGAGCTGCCCACGGTCAACGAGGCGCTGGGCCTGAAGGACTATGAGCTGATCGCCTACTTCGCAGTGTTTGCGCCGGCGGGCACGCCGCCCGACGTGGTGGCCAGGCTCAACGCGGCCATCAATGCCGCAGCAGCAGCCAAGGATCTGCAGGAGAAGTTCCTGGCCATCGGCTTTGCCATCGACCCGGGCACGCCCGAGGCACTGGCCCGGCGCAACCAGGCCGAGACGCTGAAATGGGCCAAGGCCATCCGCGACGCCAAGATCGAGCCGCAGTAGCCGCAAGCCGGAAGGCGGGTACATGCCCGCCCGCCGGCAGGCGCAGCGCCCGCCTGGTTAGACAACGCTGCTGCGCCGCGCCAGCACCCGGCGCAGCAGCGCAAGCCCGCTGCGGATCAGGCCGGCAATGCCATTGGGGAACAGGCACAGAAAGATGATCAGCACCACGCCATAGACCAGGGGCGTGTTCGATGTCTTCAATGAACTGGCCGACGCGCCGACCACCAGGAAGATCAACTGCAGACAGACGGCCCCGTACAGCGCGCCGGTCAGCGAGCCCAGGCCACCCACGGCAATGCCGATCAGCAGGCCGAACGACAGGAACAGGCCGAACATGCCCGGCGCCACATAGCGCATCGACATCGCCGTCAGCCCGCCGGCCAGGCCCACCAGCAGCGCGCTGATGCCGAAGATCACTGCCTTGTAGACCAGGTTGTGGATGCCCATGGACTCTGCGGCAATCGGGTGGTCGCGGATGGCGATGACCGCGCGGCCCACGCGGCCACGCAGCAGGTTGAAGGTCAGCCAGAACGACAGCACCACGAACAGCAGGGCCAGCAGGTAGATCCACTGGTCAAAGCGCAGCGGCAGCCCGAAGGGCACAGCAGGCGGGTCGATGCCGAGGCCCTGCGACCCGCCGGTCCAGTCTTCGACGCCCTTCCACTTGGCCAGTGTGGGCAGCGCGGCGCCAAAGGCGAACGTGGCCATGGCCAGGTGCATGGGCTGCAGCCGCAGCACCGGCAGGCTGAACAAAAAGCCCACCCCCAGGCAGACGATGCCGGCCACCGGCACGGCCACCCAGTGCGGCACACCCGCATGCGCCACCAGCAGCATCGTGGTGTAGGCGCCCACCGCATAGAACGCGCCATGCCCCAACGACAGTTGGCCGTTGTAGCCCACCAGCAGGTTGACCCCGATCAGCGCCAGCGCATAGATCAGGATGTTGGTGAACCTGAACAGCTGGAAGTCGGTGGCAAACATTGGCACCGTGGCCAGGCCACCCACCAGCAGCAGCAACGCCACGGCCACGGCCACGCCTTGTGTGCTGGCTGCTTGCCAGCGGCCGGCTGGCGACATGATTGCATCAACGGACATGGGGGTTATGGCGCCGGCACGGCCGCGCCCACCTGCTGGTAGACAGCCATCTCGAAGCCCATCAGCGTCTCGATCACCGGCATGTCGAAGAACGGCAGCAGCTGGGTCATCAGCACCCCGCCCACGCCCTTGCTGCGGTCGATCCAGTAATAGCTGTTGAACACGCCGGCCCAGTCGGCCGTGCCCTGGCTGCGCATGCCGGGCAGGTCGGCCAGGGTCAGGTGGAAGCCCAGGCCCCAGCTCTGCGGCACCGGCAGCAACGGCACATCGTTCGACAGCTCGGGCAGCGCCGACTTGATCACCGCGGGCAGCGCGATGCTGCCGATCTGCGGCTGCAGCGCCATCTGCACCGTGGCCGGCTGCAGGATGCCGGCGCCGTCATTCAGCCAGGCCTGCACGAAGCGGCCGTAATCCTGGATGCTGCCGTAGGAGCCGTGGCCGGCTGCGTCCCATTCCGACTGGGCCGGCAGATCATGCACCGACGGCGCCAGCGTGCCATCGGCCTGGCGCTGCATCACCCGCAGCAGGCGCGCGCGCTGGGCTGCGCTGGGCTCGAAGCTGGAATCGACCATGCCCAGCGGCCCGTACACCGTCTGCTGCAGGTGCCCGGCCAGGCTTTGCCCGGCGATCTTCTCGACCACCAGGCCCAGCCAGTCGGTGTTGACGCCATAGGCCCAGGCGGTGCCGGGGTCGTTGACCATGGGCGCCGACAGGCTGCGCTTCTCGCCCGACAGCGGGTTGGGCGTGCCGGTCTGCACCAGGTAGCGCATCAGCTTGTCGCTGGTGAAGAAGTAGCCCAGCCCGGCGGTGTGGGTCATCAGCTGGCGCACGGTGGCCTGGCTGGCCGGGGCGCGCAGCTGGGGCTGGTCGCCGTCGAAGCCATCCAGCACCTGCAGTTGGGCGAACTCGGGCAGGATCGATGCCACCGTGGCGTCGAGCTGCAGGCGCCCCTGCTCCACCAGCTGCAGGGCCGCCGTGGTGGCCACGGCCTTGGTCATCGATGCATTGCGGAACAGGGTGTTGCTGGTCGCCTCGCCGGCCGCACCCTGGAACAACACGCCGTGGCGGTCGACCACGATCGCTGCCACGCCATGCACGGCGCCCTTGGCCACGGCGCCTTGCAGCAGCGCCTGGATTGCCGAACCGTCGAATGCCATGGTTGTCTCCTGGGTGGATTGGGGAGTGTGAAGGGTGGCGCCCGCAAACCTGCAGCGCAGGGCGATTCTGCGGCCACACCCGGCGCGCCGCAGGTGGGGATGGCCCGCACACCCAGGCGGAAGCGCCGGCCCAGAATGGCACATGCGCACGCCCGCCTACCTGAGCCCCGCCAGCGCCCCCAGCCGGGCCGACATCGACACCAGCCGCGGCCCGCTGCTGCTGGAATTCGGCACCGCCTGGTGCGGCCACTGCCGCGCCGCCGCGCCGGCAGTGCAGGCAGCCCTGGCCGGCCACCCCGGCCTGCGCCATGTGCAGGTGGAAGACGGCCCCGGCCGCGCACTGGGCCGCAGCTACGGCGTGACGCTGTGGCCCACGCTGGTGTTCCTGCACGACGGCCAGGAGCGGGCACGCCTGGTGCGCCCGCGTGACGCTGCGCCCATTGCCCAGGCCTTGCTGGCCATCGCCGACCCGCCAGACACGCTGCATGCCCTGCTGGCAGCGCCGCTGGCCCGCCAGCCCGACGCCACGGCCATCACCGAGGTCGACCCCGACATCGGTGCCGAGCGCGCCATCAGCCGGCGCCAGCTGGACGACCTGGTGGCACGCGCCGCCGACTGGCTGCAGGACCAGGGCGTGGTGGCGGGCGACACCGTCGCGCTGTGGCTGGTCAACCGGCTGGACTGGCTGGTGTTGCACCTGGCGCTGGCCCGGCTGGGCGCGGCGGTGATGGCGGTCAACACCCGCTACCGCGGCGCCGAGGTGGCGCATCTGCTGGCGCAATCGGCGCCGCGCCTGCTGGTGCTGCAACAGCACTTCCGCAAGATCGACTTTGCCGCCCTGCTGCAGGACGTGCCACCCGCCAGCGCCGCCAGCGTGCAGCAGGTGGTGGTGGTCGATGCCGGGGCGCACGGCGCCCCGGGTGCCCGGCCGTTGCCGGCCACCCTGCTGGGCAAGCCGACATTGCGCTTCGACCTGCACAGCCTGCCCACGGGCCGGCGCCTGCCCGCACCCGCCGATGCGGCCACGCCCGAGGCCCGCGCCATCCTTTTCACCACTTCGGGCACCACCAGCGGGCCCAAGCTGGTGGTGCACACCCAGCGCAGCGTCAGCCTTCATGTGCGGCACGTCGCCCAGGCCATGGGCTACACCGCCGATGGCGTGCGGCTGCTGGCCGCCCTGCCATTTGCCGGCACCTTCGGCCATGTGTCGATGCTGGCTGCATTGGCGGCGGGCACGCCGGTGGTGGTGGTGCACACCTTCGATGCGGCCGATGCCGCCCGGCTGCTGGTGCAGCACCAGATCACCCACTGCTTCGGCAGCGACGAAATGTTCGAGGCCCTGCTGGCCCACGCGCCCGACGCGCATGCCGTGCCGGCCTACCCGTTGCTGCGGCTGTGCGGCTTCGCCGCCTTCCGCGCCGGTGCGGCGGCGGTGGCCGCCGCCTGCATCCAGCGCGGCATGCCGCTGACCGGGCTGTATGGCTCCAGCGAGGTGCATGCGCTGTTTGCGATGCAGGGCCTGAACCGCCCGCTGGCCGAGCGCCTGGAAGGCGGTGGCACGCCAGTCAACCCCGACGCCGAGGTCCGCGTGCGCGATGCCGACACCGGCGCGCTGCTGCCGGTGGGCGCGGCGGGGCTGCTGGAGTTCCGCGCGCCCGGCAACTTCATCGGCTATCTGCACAACCCCGCAGCC
>JARXAJ010000089.1 GCA_029865965.1 Aquabacterium sp. | reverse complement strand
CTGTTGCACCTGCGCCCATGCTGGCGGCGGTGCCGGCCCCTGCGGTGGGGGCAGTCCCGGCAGCCGCCGCCGCTGCCACACCCGTCTCCGCCGCGGACACCTTGGCCGAAGCCCCGGCTTCCGCAGGTGGCCCGACCGCTGAAGGTTCCGATAGTGGCCCCGACGCCGGCGCCGATGGCGACGGCCCGCGCAAGCGCAACCGCAACCGCCGGCGTGGCCGCCGGGGCGGTGCCGAGCGCGGCCCGCGTGAAGACGGTGTACCGGCCGACGGCGCCCAGGTGCTCACCATCACCGCCACGGCAGGTGGTGACGACGGCGACGACGACGACGACAGCCCTGCCGAGCTGGCAGAGCAGCCGCCCGCACTGCCCAAGGATGTCGGCGAGACTTTCGCCGCCGTGCTGTCGGGCGACTACGACGCCCTGCCGATCGAGCTGCCCACCGGGGACCCTGAGCGCCGCGTGCTGGCCGCCGAGCCCGACGCACCCAAGCTGCACAAGGTGCTGGCGCAGGCGGGCATCGGCTCGCGCCGCGACATGGAGGCGCTGATCGCCGAGGGCCAGGTGATGGTCAACGGCCAGGTGGCCCACACCGGGCAGCGCATCTCGTTCGGCGATCGCATCAGCGTGGCTGGCCGGCAGATCAAGGTGCGCATTGCACCGCCGCCGCCACGCATCATTGCTTACCACAAGCCTGTGGGCGAAGTGGTCACGCATGACGACCCGCAGCACCGGCCCACGGTGTTCCGCCGCCTGCCGCGGCTGCCGCACGGCAAGTGGCAGTCGGTGGGCCGGCTCGACATCAACACCGAAGGCCTGCTGCTGTTCACCAACTCGGGCGAACTGGCCAACCAGCTGATGCACCCGCGCTTTGGCGTTGAGCGTGAATACGCGGTGCGCGTGCTGGGCACGCTGACGCCCGAGTCGAAGGCGCGCCTGCTTGAAGGCGTCGACATCGAAGGCCAACGGGCGATGTTCAAGGGCATCGAAGATGGTGGTGGCGAGGGTGTCAACCACTGGTACCGCGTCGTCATCACCGAAGGCCGCAACCGCGAGGTGCGCAAGCTGTTCGACAAGGTGGGCTTGGGCGTGAGCCGGCTGATCCGCATCCGCTATGGCTGCGTGGTGTTGCCGCGCGGCCTGAAGCGCGGCGTGTTCGTCGACCTCAACGAGGCCGACGTGCGCGAAGTGCGTCGCCTGGCCGGCAATGTGCGCGAGCAGCAGGTGGAGGCGCGTGCGCCCAAGCCACCGCGCCCCGATGGCCCGCGCGACGGTCAGCCCCGTGGCAACAACAACGGCAACAACAACGGCGGCAACAACAACGCCAACCGCCGCACCGGCCCGGCGCCCCAGCGTGCCGACCGCGACCGGCCCGACCGTCCGGATCGAGGCCCGCGCCCCGACCGGCCGCCACAGGAGCGGCGTGAACGCGCCGAGCGTCCGCCGGTCGACCGCGACGCGGACGACATCGAGCACTTGAACTTCGCCGCCATCCCCAACCCGCTGATGCAGACCTTCGACAAGCGGGCCATCCGCGAGGCGCGGGCGCCGCGGCGCGAGATCTCTGAGGACGGCCCGATCCCCAACCCGCTGGAGCAGACCTACGACAAGCGCTTCGTGCAGAAGCCCAAGGGCTTCGGCATCGGTGGTGGTGGTGGTGGTCGCAAGGGTGGCGGTGGTGGTGGCGGTGGTGGCCAGCCCGATCCGATGAAGACATCGCTCGGCTACATCGGCGCCGATGCCTTCGTGCGCAAGTTCCAGGGGAACGGCGGTGGTGGTGGTGGCGGCGGTGGTGGTGGTGGTGGCGCTGGTGGTGGTGGCCGGCGCGGCGGTGGCGGTAGCGGCGGTGGCAGCGGCGGCGGCGGCCCTGGCGGTGGTCGCCGGGGTGGTGGCCGTTGAGCCAACCACAGCCTTGACACGCACCCAGGCTAGAATCCTGGGTTTACTTTAAGTCTTTGATTTCAGGAGAAATTCATGGCCATCGAACGCACCCTCTCGATCATCAAGCCCGACGCCGTCGCCAAAAATGTGATCGGCCAGATCTATGCCCGCTTCGAGGCCGCTGGCCTGAAGGTGGTGGCCGCCCGCATGGCCCACCTGTCGCGTGGCGAGGCCGAGGCCTTCTACGCCGTGCACAAGGCCCGTCCGTTCTTCAACGACCTGGTCAGCTTCATGATCTCGGGCCCGGTGATGATCCAGGCGCTGGAAGGCGAGGGCGCCATCGCCAAGAACCGCGAGCTGATGGGCGCCACCGACCCGAAGAAGGCCGACAAGGGCACCATCCGCGCCGACTTCGCCGACAGCATCGATGCCAATGCCGTGCACGGGTCGGACGCGCCGGAGACTGCAGCGGTGGAGATCGCCTTCTTCTTCCCCGGCATGAACGTCTACAGCCGCTGACCGCCTGAACCTGTGGCCACACCGGTCAACCTGCTCGACTTCGACCTGGACGCGCTCACCGCCTGGTGTGCCAGCCAGGGCGAGAAGCGTTTCCGGGCGGTGCAGTTGTTCCGGTGGGTGCACCAGAAGGGCGAGTCCGATTTCGCCCGCATGTCCGATTTGGCCAAGTCGCTGCGCGACAAGTTGGCCAGCGCTGCCGAAGTGCGGCCGCTGAAGATCCTGAGCGAGCAGGCATCGGCCGACGGCACCATCAAGTGGCTGTTCGACGTTGGCAGCGGTGATGCGGTGGAAACCGTGTTCATCCCTGAGGACGACCGCGGCACGCTGTGTGTGTCGTCGCAGGCAGGCTGTGCCGTGGGTTGCCGCTTCTGCAGCACCGGCCACCAGGGCTTCAGCCGCAACCTGGGCACCGGTGAGATCCTGGCGCAGTTGTGGTTTGCCGAGCACCACCTGCGCCAGCGGTTGGGCAGCAGCGAGCGGGTCATCAGCAACGTGGTGATGATGGGCATGGGCGAGCCGCTGCAGAACTACACGGCCCTGGTGCCGGCACTGCGTGTCATGCTGGACGACCACGGCTATGGTCTGTCGCGCAGGCGGTCACCGTGTCCACCTCTGGCGTGGTGCCGATGATCGAGCGCCTGCAGCACGACTGCCCGGTGGCGTTGGCTGTCAGCCTGCATGCGCCCACCGATGCCCTGCGTGACCAGTTGGTGCCTCTGAACCGCAAGTACCCGCTGGTTGAGTTGATGGCCGCCTGCCGCCAGTACCTGGCCGCCGCGCCGCGCGACTTCATCACCTTCGAATACTGCATGCTCGACGGCGTGAACGACGGCCCCGAGCAGGCCCGCCAGTTGATCGACCTGGTGACCGGGCAGGCCGGCGCGCCGCGGGTGCCGTGCAAGTTCAACCTGATTCCATTCAATCCCTTCCCGGCCTCTGGCTTGCTGCGCTCGCCGCGTGAGCGGGTGCTGGCCTTCGCCAAGCTGCTGCAGGACGCCGGCATCGTGACCACCGTGCGCAAGACCCGTGGCGATGACATCGACGCGGCCTGTGGCCAGCTGGCTGGCGAAGTGCAGGACCGCACCCAGGTGCAGGCCCGTCTCACCCGCCCGGTGATCCGCATCGACGCGGTGCAGCCATGACCAGTCTGCCGGGCATGGCCCGTGGGCTGGCCCTGCTGGCTGCAGCGCTGCTGGGCGCTTGCGCTGGCGGCCCGGGCGGCACGGCTGCCAACCAGCCCACCAGCGTGCTGACTGCCTCCGACCAGACCGACCAGGAACGCCGCGCCCGGGTGCGGCTGGAACTGGCCACTGCCTACTTCGGCCGGGGCCAGCTGGAAACCGCGCTGGACGAAACCAAGCTGGCCATGCAGGTCAAGCCCGACATGGCCGAGGCCTTCAATCTGCGCGCCATGATCTACGCGGCCATGGGCGAGAACCGCCTGGCTGAAGACAGCTTTGCACGTGCGCTGCAACTCAGCCCGCGTGACGGCCCCACGCTGCACAACCAGGCCTGGTTTCTCTGCCAGCAGGGCCAGTTCGCCACCGCGCAGGCCCGCTTCGACACGCTGCTGGCGCAGCCCGAGTACCGCGACCAGGCCCGCAGCCTGCTCGCCCGCGGGGTGTGCTACGGCCGCGACGGCAAGTACCCCGACGCCGAGGCAGCGCTGATGCGGGCCTATGAGCTGGAACCGGCCAACCCGAGCATCGGCGTGAACCTGTCCGAGGTGCTGTTGCGCCGCGGCGCCTACGAACGGGCCAGCTTCTACATCGGCCGCATCAATGAGTCGCCTGACGCGACCAACGCCCAGACACTGTGGCTGGCCGCCCGCATCGAGCGCAGGCTGGGCCGGGACGCCGCAGTGCGGGTGCTCGGTGACCGTCTGCGCCAACGCTTTTCGCAATCACCCGAGGCCGCGCTGTTCGAGCGGGGCCGGTTCGATGACTGATCCATCCGCCAGCACTGCATCCCAACACGCCCCCACCGCAGACGCCGTGCATGCAGGTGCGCTGTTGCGCGCCGCACGCCAGCAGCAGGGCCTGCACATTGCCGCCTTGGCAGCGTCGATCAAGGTGAGCCAGGCCAAGCTGGAGGCGCTTGAATCCGGCCGTGTTCAAGACCTGCCCGATGCCACCTTCACCCGTGCGCTGGCGCTCACCGTCTGCCGGGTGTTGAAGACCGACGCCGCGCCCGTGCTGGCGTTGTTGCCTGGCGCGCCGCCCGGCAGCCTGGATCGGGTGGACTCGGGTTTGAACACACCCTTCCGCGAGCGTGCCGACCGGGGCGACCCGGCGGCCTGGCTGCCATGGCGCCACCCGGCGCTGTGGTCGGCCGGCGTGCTGCTGGTGGCTGCCGCAGCCTTCGTGCTGGTGCCCAGCCAGCCCGGCCAGTTGGCCACGCTGCCTGTGGTGGGCGCTGTCATCGCGCCGTTGATGCCGCCCAGCGGTGCTGGCGGGCCGGCGCCGGTGGCCGAACCCGTGGCGGTGCCTGCGGTGTGGCCGGGCGATGCGGCGTCTGCTGTTGTCGGCATCGCTCCTGCGAAAGCCCTCCCGCTGGCCGACGCCGCGGCGCCGGGCCCGGCAGCGGCCCGCAGCGCCGTCACCGCCTCGGCGGCGGTTGCTGCAGCCAGCCAGGCATCAGCCGATGCTGCCCTGGTGCTGCGGGCTGTGCAGGCCACGTGGGTGCTGGCGGTTGACGGCAAAGGACAGACTTTGATGGCACGGCTGGTGCCCGCAGGCGAAACGGTGGCTTTGACACCCGCGCTGCCGGTTCGGCTGAAAATCGGCAACGTCCAGGGCACCGAGTTGCTGTTTCTCGGCCAGCCGGTCAATCTGTCGTCTGCCTCCCGCGACAACATCGCCAACATCACCCTGCCTTAGCCCCACTGCCATGCGCACACCCGACGACCTGACGCTGATCCCGCCCGCGCTGCCATTGGCCCGCCGATCTCTCCAGGCCCGCGTGGTCTGGGGCAGCCGGGTGGTCACCGTGGGCGGCGACGCCCCGGTGCGGGTGCAGAGCATGACCAACACCGACACGTTCGATGTCATCGGCACCGCCATCCAGGTCAAGGAACTGGCGATCGCCGGCAGCGAGATGGTGCGCATCACCGTCAACACGCCCGAGGCCGCCCAGGCCGTGCCGCACATCCGCGAGCAGCTCGACCGCATGGGCATCGATGTGCCGCTGGTCGGTGACTTCCACTACAACGGCCACACCTTGCTGACCGAGCACCCGGCCTGCGCCGAGACGCTCAGCAAGTACCGCATCAACCCCGGCAACGTGGGCAAGGGCGAGAAGCGCGACCGGCAGTTCACGGCCATGATCGAGGCGGCGCTGAGGTTCGACAAGCCGGTGCGCATCGGCGTGAACTGGGGCAGCCTCGACCAGGAGCTGCTGGCGCAGATGATGGACGACAACGCCCGCAGCGCCCAGCCCTGGGACGCCAAGCAGGTGATGTACCAGGCGCTGATCAAGTCGGCGTTGCAGTCGGCCGACTGGGCCTGCGAGCTGGGCATGCCGGCCAATCAGGTGATCATCAGCTGCAAGGTCAGCGGCGTGCAGGACCTGATCACCGTCTACCAGGCACTGGCCGCGCGCTGCAACTACCCGCTGCACCTGGGCCTGACCGAAGCCGGCATGGGCACTAAAGGCACGGTGGCCTCGGCCGTGGCGCTGGGCCAGCTGCTGCAGCAGGGCATCGGCGACACCATCCGTGTCAGCCTGACACCGCAGCCCGGCGAGGCGCGCACGCAGGAGGTGGTGGTGGCGTTGGAAATCCTGCAGGCGCTGGGCCTGCGCAACTTCAACCCCAGCGTCACCGCCTGCCCGGGCTGCGGCCGCACCACCAGCACCACGTTCCAGGAGCTGGCCAAGCAGATCGACGACCACCTGCGCACCATGATGCCGGTGTGGAAGACCAAATACCCCGGCGTCGAGAACATGAAGCTGGCGGTGATGGGCTGCATCGTCAACGGCCCCGGTGAAAGCAAGCATGCCGACATCGGCATCAGCCTGCCCGGCACCGGCGAGGCGCCTGCCGCGCCGGTGTTCATCGACGGCCAGAAGGCCATGACGCTGCGCGGCGAGGGCATCGCGCAGGAGTTCCACAAGATCGTCGAGGCCTACATCGAGCGCAAATACGGCGCCGCCGCAGCCGCACGCTGACGTCCCCGACGCACCCCGGGTGCACGCGGGCACGGCCTCCCGCTTCCCGCATCACCCTGCCTTTTGCTGCGGCGCCTGCCGGCGCCCCCATTCCATGGCCGACAAACTGCTTGCCGTCAAAGGCATGAAGGACATCCTTCCGTCTGAGTCGGCGCGGTGGGAATGGCTTGAGGACAAGGTTCGCGGACTGATGGCACGGTACGCATACCGAAATGTTCGTACTCCCATCGTGGAGCCAACGGCGCTTTTCGTCCGCGGACTGGGGGAGGTGACCGACATCGTCGAAAAGGAAATGTATTCCTTCGAAGACCGGCTCAACGGTGAGCACTTGACGCTTCGCCCGGAAGCGACGGCTGGAGTGGTGCGCGCTGTGGTAGAGCACTCCATGCTTTATGAGGGTGGTAAGCGCCTCTATTACATGGGGCCCATGTTCAGGCACGAACGGCCTCAGCGCGGACGCTATCGGCAATTCCATCAAATCGGGGCTGAGGCACTAGGTTTCCCGGGTCCTGAAGTGGACGCTGAACTCATTTTGCTCGCTGACGGGCTGTGGCGTGAACTTGGTCTGAATGGCGTGCGTCTGGAGCTCAACAGTCTTGGCGAGCCCCATGAGCGCAAGGCTCATCGTGAAGCCCTGATTGCTTATCTCGAGCAGCATGTCGACGTCCTGGATGAGGATGCCCGCCGGCGTTTGCACAGCAACCCTTTGCGTATCCTCGATACAAAGAACCCGGCCATGCAGGCGGTCGTGGATTCTGCTCCGCGACTGATTGATTTTCTCGGTCCACAGTCGATTGCTC
>JARXAJ010000057.1 GCA_029865965.1 Aquabacterium sp. | reverse complement strand
GAGTTGCAGCGCAGCGCCGTGGCACAGCAGCATGCCGCGCGCGACCTCTGCCAGCAACAGTACGCCGAAGCCGGCCGGGCCTGGCATGAGGCCCAGCGCCTGCTGCCGCGCGCGCCCGCCCCCGCACGCCACGTGACCGAGTGCCTGACGCGTGCGCTGCTCGACAAGCTGCTGGTCGACCACGAGATGTGTGTGCGGGTGATCAGCGACGTCGGCGGAGACCGCGTGTCGGGCCACGCGTTGAACGTGGCGGTGATCGCGCTGCTGATGGGCCGGGTGTTCGGCTTTTGTGAGGACGACATGCTCGACCTGGGCGTGGGCGCCTTGCTGCACGACGTGGGCAAGCTGGACCTGCCCGACCGGGTGCGCCATGCCGACCTGCCGCTGACCCCGCGTGAGCAGCAAGCCTACCGTGAGCACGTGGGCCTGGGTGTGGCCCTGGGCCAGCGCATGGGCCTGAGCGCGGGTGCGCTGGCGGTGCTGGCCCAGCACCATGAGATGGCCGACGGCAGCGGCTTCCCGGCCCGGCTGAGCCTCGACCGCACCGCCATCGGCGCGCGCATCGTGGCGCTGATCAACCGCTACGACAACCTGTGCAACCCGGCCCAGGCGGCCAGTGCGCTGACGCCGCATGAGGCGCTGTCGCTGATCTTTGCGCAGACCCGTACCAAGTTCGACGCCACCATGCTGAACGCCTTCATCCGCATGGTGGGCGTGTACCCGCCGGGCTCGCTGGTGCAGTTGACCGACGACCGCTATGCCACCGTGGTCAGCTGCAATTCCAGCCGGCCGCTCAAGCCCCGGGTGCTGGTCTGCGACACCCGGGTGCCGGCCGACGACGCGCTGCTGCTCAACCTGGACAGCTGCAGCGACCTGGGCATCCGGCGCAGCCTCAAGGCCACCCAGCTGCCGGCTGCCGCGCGTGACTACCTGTCGCCGCGCCAGCGCATGGTGTACTTCTTCGAGCCGGTGGTGGCAGACGCTGCCGCTGCCCCTGCCCAGGCGGGCGCTGCATGAACCTGCCGCCGCTTCCTCAGGCGCTGGCCAACTGGCGCGTCCTGCTCGACGCCTTGGGTGAGCCGGCCTGGCTGGTCGACGCCCGGGCGCTCCAGGTGCTGGCCGTCAATGCCGAGGCCCTGGCCTTGCTGGGCCTGGCAGAGTCCGGCGTGGTGGGCCAGGCCGCAGCCGCCCTGATTGCCACGCCGGAAGACCTGGCCTACTGGGACGAAGCCCATGCTGCGGCCGGCCAGCCCGGCGCGCAGGGCCCCGGGGCGTTGCTGTCAGACACCGTGCTGGTGGACGCCGGCGGGCGCCTGGTGCAGGTGACGCGGCGCATCCGCGCCCTGGGCCCGGCCGATGCCGCGCCCCAGGCCTATCTGGTGCTGGTGCATGACCGCAGCGCCGCCCAGCAGGAGGCCGATGCCCGCGAGTTGCTGCTGTCGGAGCTGCAGGCCACGCTGGAGTCCACCGCCGACGGCATCCTGGTCACCGACCTGGCCGGCCGCATCCGCGCCTTCAACCGCCGCTTCGCCCAGATCTGGGGCCTGCCCGAGAACCTGCTGACCGAGCGCCAGGACGATGCCGTCCATGACTGGATGCGCCGCAGCGTCGTCGACCCCGAGGGCTACACCCGCCGCCTGGCCCAGATCCACGAGGCCACGCTGCTGCAGGCCAGCGAACGCATCCGCCTGCATTCGGGCCAGGTGGTCGAGCGGGTGACCCAGCCGCAACACTGCCGCGGCCGGCCCTGCGGGCGGGTGTGGTCGTTCCGCGACCACACCGACCTGGTCAGCGCCGGCCAGCGCATCGAGGCATTGACCAGCACCGACGCGCTGACCGGCCTGTTCAACCGCCGGCAGATGACCCAGGCCATCACCGACGCGCTGCGCCAGGCGCGGCGCAGCGCTGGCACGCTGGCCCTGCTGGTGCTGGACCTGGACCGCTTCAAGCAGATCAACGACAGCCTGGGCCATGTGATTGGCGACCGGGTGTTGCTGGACTGCGCCGACCGGCTCAAGACCTGCCTGCGCCAGGGCGACGTGGTGGCCCGCATGGGCGGTGACCAGTTTGCCTTGCTGGTGCACGAGGCCGACAGCCGTGGCGCCGAGGCTGCCGCCCGGCGCGTGCTGGATGCGGTGTCGCACCCTTGTTCGGTCGATGGCCTGCAGTTCACCCTGACCTGCAGCGTGGGTGTGGCGATGTTCCCGGTGGACGGCGGTGATGCCGAGATGCTGCTGCGCCATGCCGAGTCGGCCATGCTGCGCGCCAAGCAGGGCGGGCGCGGCTGTTTCCGCTTCCACCAGGCGCACCAGGACGCCGACATGCGCCAGCGCATGCGGCTGGACCATGCCATGCGCCAGGCCCTGGCCAGCCAGCGCTTCCGCCTGCACTACCAGCCGCAGATCGACCTGAAGACCGGCAACGTGGTCGGCGCCGAGGCGCTGATCCGCTGGCGCGACCCCGAGCTGGGCGAGGTGTCGCCCGGCCAGTTCATCCCCGTGGCCGAGGACACCGGTTTCATCATCGCCATCGGCGACTGGGTGCTGGAGCAGGCGGTGCGCCAGGCGGCACGCTGGCGCGATGCCGGCCTGGCCATGCCGGTCTCGGTCAATGTCTCGGCCCTGCAGTTCCAGCAAGCCGACTTCATCGACCGGGTGGCCGCGGTGCTGCGCGAGCACCGGTTGGCCGGCGCACTGCTGGAGCTGGAGCTGACCGAATCCATCCTGGTGCACGACGCCGACGAGGCCCTGGCCCGGCTGAGCCAGCTGTCGCAGCTGGGCGTGCGCCTGGCCATCGACGACTTCGGCACCGGCTATTCCAGCCTGGCCTACCTGAAGCGCTTCCCGATCGACCGGCTCAAGATCGACCGCAGCTTCGTCAAGGGCCTGCCGGCCGACGAGAGCGACGGCGCCATCGTGCGCGCCATCGTGCAGCTGGCCCAGGCCCTGGCAATGCAGGTGATCGCCGAAGGCGTGGAGACCGAGCCGCAGCGCGCCTTTCTGCTGGAGCTGGGCTGCGACGAGTTCCAGGGCTTCCTGTACGCCCCGGCGCTGGACGCGCTGAGCTTCGAAGAGCGGGTGCGCCCGCCACCCCAGCGCGACCGCACCTACCCCCGCCTGCGCCTGGTGGTTCACTGAGACCAGGTTCTGACAGATCACGGGTGCACAATCACTGCTCGTCCCGGTTCAGTCGGGGGCCGGGGTGGGAAAACAATGATCTACAAGTTCAAGAGCAAGGCCAGCGGCGACATCATCATGATGGCCGCCACCGGTGACGCGCTGCTGCGCGCCATCGGCCGCGACCCCGCGCCCAAGGGCATCATCGAGCCGGCGGCGATGCCGGCAGCCATGGTGGCCATCGAGCAGGCCGTGCTGGCTGATGAAGCGGCCCGCACCGATGCCGAGCGCGAAGCCGCAGCCCGCGGCGAACGCCTGCCGCCGCGAGACGGCGTGGCCGTGCGCCAGCGGCTGTGGCCGATGGTCGACATGCTCAAGCGCGCTGCCGCTGCCGGTGAGCCGGTGGTCTGGGGCGTGTAGCCAACCTGCTGGAACCTGGCCGATGAAGCTCTGGAGCAGTGCCTGGAACAACGGCGAGTCGATCCCGTCGCGGTTTGCTGCCGGCCAGCTGACCGACACCGGCGTGGCCTTCTCCGACAACCTGAGCCCGCCGCTGGCCTGGAGCGATCTGCCCGCCGGCACCCGGTCCCTGGTGCTGGTGTGCCATGACTTCGACGTGCCCAGCCGCAGCGACGATGTCAACCAGCCCGACCGCGAGGTGCCGGTGGACCTGCCGCGGGTCGACTTTTTCCACTGGCTGCTGGTCGACCTGCCGCCCAGCCTGAGCGGCCTGGCCGAAGGCCAGTGGAGCCGTGGCTTCACCCCGCGCGGCAAACCCGGCCCGGCCACCGACGGGCCGGCGCGCCAGGGCCTGAACGACTACACCAGCTGGTTTGCCGGCGACCCGGCCCATGCCGGCCGCTACTTCGGCTACGACGGCCCGTTCCCGCCGTTCAATGACTCCCTGGTGCACCACTACCTGTTTGCCCTGTATGCGCTGGACGTGCCCCGCCTGGCGGTGGAGGGCGACTTCACCGGCATCCAGGTGCGCCAGGCCCTGGCCGGCCACGTGCTGGGCGCGGCCACGCTGTCGGGCACCTACACCCTGAACCGGCGCCTGCGCGGGCACGACCCGCTGCTGCACAACCGCTGATGCAGGCCACCCGCCTGGTCGTGATCCGCCACGGCGAGACCGCCTGGAACGCGGCAGGCCGCCTGCAGGGCCACCAGGACATCCCGCTCAATGCGCTGGGCCTGCGCCAGGCCGCCGCCCTGGCTGGCGCGCTGGCCGACGAAGGCCTGGCTGTGGTGGTGGCCAGCGACCTGCAGCGCGCCTGGCAGACCGGCGCGGCCCTGGCCAGCGGACTGGGCCTGCCGCTGCTGCCCGAGCCCGGGCTGCGCGAGCGCTGCTTTGGCCTGCTGGAAGGCCACACCCATGCCGAGATCGAGGCGCGTTGGCCCGACGATGCGCGCCGCTGGCGCCACCGCGAGCCCGGCTTTGCGCCGGCCGGGGGCGAAAGCCTGGTCGACTTCCAGGCGCGCTGCCTGGCCACGGTGGATCGTCTGGCCGCCACACATGCCGGCCAAACAGTGGCGCTGGTGTGCCACGGTGGCGTGCTGGACGGGCTGTACCGTGCCGCCACCCACGTCGCGCTGGACCGCCCGCGCAGCTGGCCGTTGGGCAACGCCAGCATCAACCGGCTGCTGCACACGCCGCAGGGCCTGGCCCTGGTGGGCTGGAACGACAGCGCCCACCTGGACGGCATCGCCGCCGACGACGTCGGGGCCTGATCCGCACCCAGGCCGGCAGCCGCCGGCCTGGGGCACACCGCTGTCGCGCCTGCCCCCGGCCGCACGCGCGCCGACTTGAGGCCGGCGCCGCGCCGTGCGCGCACAGCTTCACACAGTGGACGCAAAGCGTTACCGATGGGCGGGCTTTGGTTGTCGCGGTGCGCTGCCGATAACCACGGTGTCGAGGCCGTCCATGCACAACCTGCCCCCACCGCGCCCCTTGCCCGCCCTGCGGCGGCCGGGTTTCACCCTGGTCGAGCTGATGATCACCCTGGCCGTGCTGGTGGTGTTGCTGGCGGTGGCCGTGCCGTCGATGCAGGAGTTCACCGCCAACAACCAGCTGGCGGCCACCAAATCCAACCTGGCGGCGTCCCTGGCGCTGGCCCGCACCGAGGCGGCCAAGCGCGGCCGGGTGGTGGTGCTGCAGGCCTTGGGCACCGGCCCGAGCGGCAATGAATACGCCAACGGCTGGGAGATTGCGGTCGATGACGACGGCAACGGCGCGGTGGGCACCACCGAGACCCGGGTGCGCAAGAACGCCGTCACGCTGGAGAAGATCAAGCTCGGCGGCGATGTGGCGGTGTCGTTCCGGGCCACCGGTGCCCTGGTGGGCACCAGTGCCCAGGTCTTCACCCTGTGCCAGGCCAGCGGCGGCACGCGTGGCTTTTCCATCACCGTGATGCCCAGCGGCAGCACCGATGTGGCCAACATCAACACCTGCACGCCATGACGCCGCACCCTGCCTTGGCGCCTGCCCGCAGCCGCCGCCCGCGCCGGCGCGGCATTGCGTTGATGGAGGCGATGATCGCCATGGTGCTGCTGTCCATCGGCGCGCTGGGCTATGCGGCGCTGCAGCTCAAGGGCCTGTCGGCGTCGAGCAGCGCGATGTGGCGCAGCAAGTCCAGCAACCTGGCCTACGACATGGCCGACCGCATGCGGGCCAACCGCGCCGGTGCGGTGGCCGGGGCCTACAACAACCTGGGCGCACCCCAGGTGGTGACCGATTGCGGCACGGCGGCCGACTGTTCTCCGGTGCGCATGGCGCTGCTCGATCATGCCCAATGGAATGCCACGCTGGCCAATGAGCTGCCCGGTGGCAGCGGCGTGGTCTGCCTCGACACCACGCCCGACGATGGCACGGCCGCATCCACCGGTTGCGACGGCGCCGGCAACATGCTGGCCGTCAAGGTGTTCTGGACCGAGCGCGGCGTGCCTGCCCGCCAGGTGTTGGGGGTGCGGCCATGACCCGCCGGCCCGCCCCGCGCGGCATGACCCTGGTCGAACTGATGGTCGGCCTGGCCATCGGCCTGTTCCTGGTGGCGGTGATCAGCACCATGTACCTGGGCAGCCGCAACACCTTCGTGGCGCAGGAAACCGGCTCCCGCCTGCAGGAGAACGGCCGCTTTGCGATGGACACCATCGCCAACGACCTGCGCATGTCGGGCTTTCGCGGCTGCATGCCGGTGATGCCCACCGGCAACAGCGCGGCACCGCTGGCGCTGGGTGTGGTCGACAACACCCTGCTCACGCCCACCGACCTGCGCTACAACTTCGGCGAGCCGATCTGGGGGGCGCGCAACGCGGGCGCCGCCTGGTCGCCGGCGCTGGCGGCACCGGTCAACGGCCTGGGTGCCGTTGCAGCCGGCGACGTGCTGCTGGTGCGCCGGCCTGCCGGCGTGGCCTGGGCCCTGGTCGCCGAGATGCCCACCCGTGCGGCGGCGTTGACGATCACGCCCACCGCCAACTTCCAGCGCGGCGACCTGCTGATGGTGGCCGACTGCGCCGGTGCGTCGGTGCTGCAGGCCACCAACATGGGCCCGGGCGCGGCCGGCAGCATCCAGCACGTGCCCGGTGCCGGCGGTGTGGTGCCCGGCCTGTCGACCGCCAACCTGGCCCGCACCTATTCCAACGACGCCCGCGTCTGGCGCATGCAGGCCCGCATCTACTACCTGGCCGACAGCGAACGCCGCCCCGGCGAGACCGCGCTGTGGCTGCATGTCAGCCCGGCCTACGACGGCGAGGCGCAGACCAGCGAACTGGTGACCGGCGTGGAGCGCATGGCGGTCACCTACGGCGTCGACAACGACGGCCTGGACGGCGCCGGCAACCTGTCGGCCAACCGCTTCTTCCATGCCGGCCAGGTGACGAACTGGGCGCAGGTGGTCAGCGCCCGCGTGGAGATGGTGCTCACCGGCGCTGACGACAACCAGGCCACGGCGGCGCAGCCCTATGTGTTTGCCGGCCAGACCATCACCCCCACCGACAGGAAGATGCGCACCGTGATGTCGGTGCTGGTGTCGTTGCGCAACACCGTGCCATGAGCCGCCCCGCCCACACCCCTGCAGCCCTGCGCCGGCGCCCGGCGCGCGGCTTCTCGCTGATCGTCATCCTGCTGATGATGGTGGCGCTGGCCATGCTGGCGCTGGGCGCGATGAACAGCAGCATCCTCCAGGAGCGCATGGTCGGCAATGCGCGTGACCAGCAGGTGGCGCTGCAGGCAGCCGAGTCCGCCATCCGCGATGCCGAGATCGACATCGAGCTGAATGTGAACGCCGCCGACGGCTTTGTGGCGGGTTGCGCCAACGGCCTGTGCATTGCGCCGTCGGACACCCGCGACAACCCGCAGTCGGCGCCGTTGTGGCAGACCATCAACTGGGCGGCCACCCGGGCCTACGGCAGCCGCACCGGCGCGCCGGCATTGCTGGGGCCCGGCAATGTGGCGCTGGCTGCCCAGCCCCGTTACTTCGTCGAGAACCTGCCCGTGCTGCCGCCCGTGGCAGGCGAGAGCATGTCCATCGGCGGCGGATCCACCCCCGCGCCGCGCGCCCGGGCCTACCGCATCTCGGTGCGGGCTTCGGGCATCCGGGCCTCCACGGTCGTGATGCTTCAATCGGTGTACGTCAAGCAATGAAACAAGCCCTGTCGAAGGGGGCGCTGCACGGCGCCCTGTTTGCCGCAGCCGGCGCCTCCGCGTTGCTGGCGTCGCCCCAAGTGCTGGCGCAGGCGCTGAACTTCGCGCAGTCGCCGCTGTTCCTGGGCACCACCGTGAAGCCGAATGTGCTGGTGGTGTATGACAACTCGCAGTCGATGGACGGCACCATGGCTGGCCGGGTGATTGCCGGGGACGACCCCGCCACCCGCGGCAACATCGCCCGCACGGTGCTGCGCGACACCATCACCGCCTACCGCAGCGCATTCAACTGGGGCCTGGCCAGTTTTGCCCTCAGCAACACCACGGTCTACACCACCTATGCCTATTACTTTGGTGGCAACGACGAGGTGCGCTTCACCAACGACTGCATTGCCGGCGTTTCGTTGACCAACAACGGGCTGCGCTGTGTTGCCAACCCGCAGCCCGACAACGACTTCAACTTCATCACCTATCGCTTCAGCGGCGACGACCCGGCGATCAACGACGTGCTGTATGCCGGCAACTTCGGCAACCAGCTTTACGGCATCGGCGTCAACAACAGCACCAGCTACCGGGTCTACGCCAACCACCTGGTCGGCGCGGGCTGGACTGCCGGCGACTTCAACGGCTGGCCGAACGGCAACGTCTGGACTTTCACCCCCACCGACGCCGGCTTCACGCCGGCCACGCCGCCCAACAGCCGCATGTTCTGGCTGCGGCGCGCCTGGGGCTATTACGGCAGCATCACCGGTGCGGGTGTCATCAACGACCCGGTCGAGCCCGACTCTGCCGCGCACCATGCCGCAATGATGGCCCTGCTGGCCACCGAGACCAACAACAACGCCACTGCCGAGCTCAAGAACGGCGCCGTCTTCACGCCGCTGGCCGGGGCCCTGGGCACGGCACGCGACTACTTTGCCAACACCGTTGCGGGCAGGCCGTCGCCGATCAGCCAGAGCTGCCAGAAGAACTTTGTGCTGCTGGCCACCGACGGCAACCCCACCGGCCGGACCGACGGCAGCATGTACACCGCGGCCGAGCTGACCAACACCTTCAATGCCGGCAGCGGCACCTGGACCTTCGGCACCGCAGCCACCAACGTGTTCAACCGGGTCAGCGCGTTGCGCACCACCCCGATGGGTGGCACCAACTATGACGTGCAGAGCTATGTGATCGGCCTGGGTGATTCAGTAGCCAATGCCAGTTCGGTGGCCACGCTCAACCGCATGGCCGAGCTGGGCGGCACCAGCACTGCCTACCTCGCCAGCGACGCGGCCGCGCTGGCCGACGCCTTCCGCAAGATCAGCATCGACATCATTGCGCGCACGGCGGCGGCGTCGTCGGTGTCGCTGAATTCAGGCTCGCTGAGCAGCGACACCATGGTCTTCCAGGGCCGCTTCAGCAGCGCCGACTGGGCCGGCCAACTGCTGGCCTTCCCGGTGGGATCGACCGGCGAGCCGGCTGCCAAGTCCAAATGGGACGCCGGGCAGCAGCTGAACGCGCAGAACTGGAACACCGGCCGCCAGATCCTGACCTACAAGCCATCAGCCGCGTTGGGCAGCCGCGGTGTGCCGTTCCGCTGGCCGGCCAATGCGGCAGCGCCAGGCGCCGGCGAGATCGACGCCGGCCTGGTGGCCGCGCTGAACAGGAACGGCAGCGGCACGGTGGACGACTTCGGCGCGCAGCGGCTGGAATTCCTGCGCGGCAACACCGCGCGCGAACAGCGCAACTGCGCCGGCTGCCCCGCTCCGGTCTTCCGGAACCGGGCTGTGTCGGTGCTGGGCGACATCGTCAACTCGGCGCCGGCCTATGTCGGCGGGCCCACCGGCGAGTACCGCGACACCATGGAGTCGACCCGCTACACCACCTTTTCGGCTGGCCGCAACGGGCAGCCCCCCACGATCTACGTCGGCGCCAACGACGGCATGCTGCATGCCTTCAATGCGGCCAATGGCAACGAGCTGTTTGCCTATGTGCCCTGGGCGGTGCGCAACCGCCTGTCGGCACTGACCACCAACCCCTATGTGCACCTGTTCACCGTCGACGGCTCGCCGTCGGTGGGCGACGTGCATGTGGGCGGCGGCTGGAAGACGATGCTGGTGGCCGGCATGAATGCCGGCGCGCCCGGCCTGTACGCGCTGGACATCACCAACCCCGGTGACTTCACCGAGGCCATGGCTGCCAAGGTGGTGCGCTGGGAGATCGGCAGCGACGACGGCGACGTGGGCCACATCTTCGGCCGGCCCATCCTGACCAAGATGCGTGACGGCCGCTGGCGCGCCATCGTCGGCAATGGCTACAACAGCACCAACGGGCGCGCGGTGCTCCTGCTGGTCGACCTGGAGACCGGTGCCATCACGCGCATCGACACCAAGGCGGGTGGCACCACAACGCCCAACGGGTTGTCGGCCGTGGTGGTGGTGTCGACCAACGACAACGGCGTGGCCGATGCTGTCTATGCCGGCGACCTGGCCGGCAACCTGTGGAAGTTCGACGTCAGCGACGCCAACCCCGCTGCCTGGAAGGTGGCCCATGGCACGTCGGCCGCGCCCAAGGCACTGTTCACGGCAGCCAGCGGCCAGGCCATCACCGCGCGGCCCGATGTCACCCGCCACCCCAAGGGCGGCTACATGGTGACGGTGGGCAGCGGCCGCTATGTCGACATCGGCGACAACGCGGCCGGCAGCACCCAGGCCATGTACGGCATCTGGGACAACGGCGCCGAAGTGGCGATGTCCGATCTGCAGGTGCAGAGCGTGGTGCGTGCCTCCACGGCCGACAACAAGAAAACCTACCGCCTCAGCACCCACGCAGTGGGCACCCCGGCAGATGCGTTGCAGGTGGGCGACGCCGCCATCACGCTGGCCAGCTACCAGTCGACCAAAAAGGGCTGGCGCATGGACCTGCCCAGCAGCGGCGAGCGGGTGGTGACCGAGGCCTTGGTGCGCAATGGCCGCCTGGTGATCTCGACCCTGATCCCGAGCACGGCTGCCTGCTCCTACGGCGGCGACGGCTGGATCATGGAAGTGCAGGTGTTCACCGGCAACCGGGCTGCCGCCCTGGACCTGAACGACGACAACCTGGTCAACAA
>JARXAJ010000015.1 GCA_029865965.1 Aquabacterium sp. | reverse complement strand
TCCTTGACCTCCGCAAAACAGGCCCACCCGACCCGACGCTCAGGCACCACCGTGGCGTGCGGGTCTTTGGCCTTCGGGCGCCGCCGCTGTGTCCAGGACGAGGACGGCGGGTGACTGGCTGACGCAGGTCAAGGAGGAGCCACTGTGCGCCGGCGAAGCCGGTGTGCGGTGGCGGGGGACACGGAGTCAGCCAGTCACCCGCCGTCATCGGCCTCGCGCCGAAGCATGAATGTCAGCTGTTCAACAGCGCAAGAGACAGCAACGAGCCCGAGACGACCTGCAGACATCAACGCGACAGGCCGCAACCCCGCAGCAGCAACGCCACCACATGCGCAGTCGCACGGGCATGGTCGGCAGGCCCGAGTTGGTCGCGGCCCAGCACCGCACACACCTGCACTTCGAAGTCGGCATAGGTCTGGGTGGCCGCCCAGATGGTGAAGAACAGGTGCGTGGCGTCCACCGGCGCCATGCGGCCGGCAGCCACCCAGGTGTCGATCACCGCAGCCTTCTCGCGCACCTTGGTGCGCAGCTCGCCGCGCATCAGCGCGCCCACCATGGCCGCGCCGTGCAGCAGTTCGTTGGCGAACACCCGGCTGGCGTCGGGGCGCTGGGCGCTCATCGCCATCTTGGCGCGGATGTAGGTTGCCAACGCCTGGGCCGGGTCGGCCTCGGGCAGCAGCGCGTCCAGCGGCAGCAGCCAGTCGTGCAGGGTGCGCGCCAGCACCGCCTTGTACAAGTCAGCCTTGCTGCCGAAGTAGTAGTGCAGGTTGGCCTTGGGCAGGCCGGCTTCGTCGGCAATGGCGGCCATGGTGGCGCCGACGAAACCGGCGCGGGCAAACACACGTTCACCCGCGCCGAGGATGCGTGCCTCGTTGGCCTGGCGGATCAGGCCCTTGTTGGGGGCGTCTTCCTCGGCCACGAGCGCACCCACCCCCGGCATGGCAGCGGTCTTACTTGCTGGCGGCCTCAAAGACGGCATGCGTGTAGGCGGCCTTGCCCGGGTCCTTCTTGATCACCGGGCTGCTGCCACCAGCCAGCAGCACCTTCACCGTGCGCTCGAAGGCGGCCGGCTCCAGGTAGCCCATCTTGGCGGTGCCGGCATTGCTGATCAGCGTGGCCACGTTCTTCATCTGACGCTCCTGCACCTTCAGCGTGGCGCTGCCGGAAGGATCCGCCGCCACCACGATCTTGGCGGCTTCGGCGGGGTTCTTCACCGCGTCGTCCCAGCCCTTGAGCGTGGCCTTGACGAACTTGCCCATGCGGGCCACGAAGGCCGGGTCCTTCAGCTTGCCTTCCAGCACGTACAGGCCGTCTTCCAGCGAGGCCACGCCTTCCTTCTCATAGAAGAAGGTGATCAGGTCGCTCTCCTTCACGCCGGCGTCCACCACCTGCCAGTACTCGTTGTAGATCATGGTGCTGATGCAGGCCGCCTGGTTCTGCAGCAGCGGGTCGACGTTGAAGCCCTGCTTGAGCACCTTCACATCGGTGTCGGGCTTCAGGCCCAGCTTGGCCATCCAGTTCAGGAACGGGTACTCATTGCCGCCGAACCACACGCCCAGGGTCTTGCCCTTGAAGTCCTTGGGGCTGGCAATGCCACTGGCCTTCTTGCAGGTGAGCATCAGCCCGCTCTTGTCGAAGACCTGGGCGATGTTGACCAGCGGCACGCCGGCCTCACGCGCGGCCAGGGCGTCGGGCATCCAGTTGACGATGGCGTCGGCCTGGTTGCCGGCCAGCACCTGCACCGGGCTGACATCAGGGCCGCCGGGCTTGATGGTCACATCCAGGCCGGCAGCCTTGTAGTAGCCCTTGGCGGCGGCCACGTAGTAGCCGGCGAACTGGGCCTGGGGCACCCACTTCATCTGCACCACCACCTTCTCGGCCTGCGCCAGCGCCTGGTTGGCCAGTGCCGAAACGGCCACCGCCGCTGCCAGCACCACACCCTTGATCGTGAAAGCCTGCATTGCTCGCTCCTGTGTTGCGTCGGGTTGAAAGAACTTGGTCAAAACACTACTCACTTCGAACGGACCGAGGGGTGCCAGAAGGCCACCCGCCGCTCCAGTTGTACCAGCAGCGCATAGGCCACTGATCCGGTGACCGCTGCCACCACGATGGCACCCCAGACCAGGCCCATGTTCATGCGGGCGGCCTCGGTGCTGATGCGGAACCCCAGCCCCACCGTGGGCGAGCCGAAGAACTCGGCCACGATGGCGCCGATCAGCGCCAGCGTGGCATTGACCTTCAGCGCGCTGAAGAGAAACGGCATGGCCATGGGCAGGCGCAGGTCGATCAGCGTGCGTACGTAGCCGGCGGCATAGGTCTTCATCAGCTCCAGCTCCAGCCGGCCTGCGGCCTGCAGGCCGGCCAGCGTGGCCACCAGCATCGGGAAGAAGGTCATCAGCACCACCACCGCTGCCTTGCTCGGCCACTCGAAACCGAACCACATCACCATGATCGGCGCCACCGCCACCAGCGGCACGGTGGACGTCAGGTTGGCCAGCGGCAGCAGGCCGCGCTGCAGGAAGGGCGCGCGGTCGATGGCCACGCCCACCATGAAGCCCAGGCCCGAGCCCAGCGCCCAACCCACCAGCACCGCCTTGCCCACGGTCTGCATGAAGTCCCTGGCCAGGGTGTCCCAGCGGTCAACCAGCATCTGGCCGATCCAGGCCGGCGCCGGCAGCAGCACCCGCGGCACATTGAACAGCGTGACGCCCACCTGCCAGAAGTACAGCACCCACAGGCCGAACAGCGCGGCCGTGGCCGTGGCGTACCAGGGCCTGCCGTCCAACGCCGCCACCCGGCGCACGCTCAAGCCGGCCATGCACAGCACGGCCAGCAGCGGCGCCACCAGAGGCATCGGCTCGAAGTCGGGCTGCTGCTGGGCCGTGCCCATCAGCCACCACAGCGCGGCGGCCAGCGCCACACTGGCGACCACGGCGAAGACGGCCTTGGCCACCGGGGTGGATGCATCGCTGGCGAAAGTCATGCCGCTGTTGCCCGCCGCAGCACCAGCCGCTCCACCGCCGCCACGGCCAGCGTCAGCACCAGGCCCAGCAGGGCCGACAGCACCAGCGCGCTCCAGATGCCCACGGTGTTGCCGTAGTAGCTGCCGGTGAGCAGGCGCGCGCCCAGCCCGGCCTGGGCGCCGGTGGGCAGCTCGGCCACCATCGCGCCCACCAGGCCGGCGGCAATGGCCACCCGCAGGCTGGGGAACAGGTAGGGCAGCGCCGACGGCATCCGCAGCAACCAGAACGCCTGCAGCTTGCTGGCGGCATAGGTGTGCATCAGCTCGGTCTCGATGCGCTGCGGCGCGCGCAGGCCCTGCACCATGGCCACCGTCACCGGAAAGAAGCACAGGTACATCGCGATGGTGGCCTTGGGCGCCACGCCACTGAAGCCCAGGCTGCCCAGGATCACCAGCACGATGGGCGCAATCGCCAGCACCGGCACCGTCTGGCTGGCGACGATCCAGGGCAGCAGCGCCCGGTCGAGCGTGCGGCTGTGCACGATGGCCGCAGCCAGCACCACGCCCAGCAGCGTGCCCAGCACAAAGCCCACCAGTGTGCTCTGCGCGGTGACGGCCGCGTGGTACAGCAGGTTGCGGGGTGAATCCAGCGGCCAGTCGACGATGCTGCTGTAGAGATCAGCCGCCACCTGGTGCGGCGCAGGCAGCACCGGGCGTTCCATGTTCCAGGCCACGGTGACCAGGTCAGCCACCGTCCAGTCGCCGTTGGGGTGGCTGTTGGGCAGCACCCGCTCGACGGCGCCGGCGCGGTTCAGCCCCACGGCGCCGGCGTACCAGAGCGCCACCACAAAGGCCAGCACCGTGGCCACCGGCAGCCAGCGCTGGGAGAAGGTCAAGGGCGCAGCCATCGGGCTTCAGTGCCCCCCATGCCCATCGGCCAGGCCTTCGCGCACTTCATGCGCCAGCGCCATGAAGGCGGGCGTGTCGCGCATGTCCAGCGTGCGCGCATCGGGCAGGGTGCTGTCGATGATCTTGAGGATGCGCCCGGGCCGCGGGCTCATCACCACGATGCGGGTGCTCAGGTACACGGCCTCGGCAATGCTGTGGGTGACGAAGACCACGGTGCGCCGCTCGCGCTGCCACAGCTGCTGCAGCTGGTCGTTCAGGCCGTCGCGGGTGATCTCGTCGAGCGCACCGAAGGGCTCGTCCATCATCAGGATCTTGGGCTCGAAACCCAGCGCCCGGGCGATCGACACCCGCTGCTGCATGCCGCCCGACAGCTGCCAGGGGTACTTGGTCTCGAAGCCGGTGAGGCCCACCCGGCCCAGCTGCTCGCGGGCGGTGGCCTCGGCCGCTGCCCTGTCACGCCCCTGGATCTGCAGCGGCAGCATCACATTGCCCAACACCGTGCGCCAAGGAAACAGCGCCGGCGCCTGGAACACATAACCGTAGGCGCGGGCCAGCCGGGCGGCGTGCGGCGTCAGGCCGTTGACCAGCACCGTGCCGCTGCTGATCGGCTCCAGGTCGGCGATGACCCGCAGCAGCGTGGTCTTGCCGCAGCCCGACGGGCCGATCAGCGAGACGAATTCACCCGGGGCGATGCGCAGGTCGATGTCCGACAGGGCATGCACCGGCTGATCGTTCGCCTGGGCCGACGGGTAAACCACGCTGGCGCGGCGCACTTCCACCGCAGCTTGCGGGGCTGCGGGCGCGGGGGCGGATGGCGGGTCGGCGGGCCGGAGGTCGGGCCGTTCAGGTGCATGCATGGGCGAGCGCGGTGCGACGGGCTGAAAACTTAACCAAATGGTCAGCTTATTGTCACAGGCCAAGCCAGTTCCGTGCCATCGCCAGGCACGGATACGGCCCCGGGATCAACCCGCAGCCCCATCCCGCCGTATCGCTACAGCAGCGCCTCGATCAGCACCGGCCCGCGGCTGGCAAAGCCATCCCGCAGGGCCTTGGCCAGCGCGTCGGTGGTGTCGACCTGCACGCCCGGCACGCCATGGCCGCGCGCCAGCGCCACCCAGTCCAGCGCCGGGTGGCCCAGCGACAGCATGGCCTCGGCCTTCTGGCCGGTGATCTGCGCGCCCACGCCTTGCAGTTCACCTTGCAGGATGCGGTAGGCGCGGTTGGCGAACACCAGCACCACCACGGGCAGGCTTTCGCGAGCCATGGTCCACAGCGCCTGCACGGTGTACATGGCACTGCCGTCGCCTTCGAGCACCAGCACCGGCCGGCCGGGCGCGCCCAGGGCCGCGCCCACACCGCCGGGCAGGCCGAAGCCGATGGCCCCGCCCATGGTCTGCAGCCAGTCATGTGGCGCGGCGTTGACCATCGCAGCGCCGAAGCCGCGCCCGTTGCTGACCGCCTCGTCCACCACCACCGCGTGCTCGGGCAGCACCGCAGCCACCACGGCGGCCACGCTGTCGGCGGTCAGCGGGCCGCTGGGCCAGGCCGTGGGAATGTTGCGCTGCGGCGCGGCCACCGGTGGGGCGCCCAGCTCGGCCGCCAGCGCCGCCAGCGCTGCCGGCACGTCATGCTGCGGCGCGGCCAGCTCCAGCAGCATGGCGCCGGCCGGCTTCAGCTGCGACGGCTTGCCCGGGTAGGCAAAGAAGCCGATGGGCTCGGTGCTGCCGGCCAGCACCAGGGCCTCGGCGCCGGCCAGCCTGGCCACGGTGGGGTCGACCGCATACGGCAGGCGCTCGATGCCGGGCGTGCCGCGGCCGCCGGGCATGCGGGCGTTGTAGAACTCGGCAGTCACCCGGCAGC
>JARXAJ010000282.1 GCA_029865965.1 Aquabacterium sp. | reverse complement strand
GATGGAGGCCGAGTTCGGCTACGACCGCTGGGACGCCTACATGATGCTGAGCCAGTGCGGGCAGGTGCGCCTGGGCAACTTCGTCGACCCGAAATACACGGTGGGCGCGGCCATCGACAAAAAATACCTGGCGCCTGCGGCGGCCTGAGTTCCCCTTTCTCAACACACCCCAAGGAAACATCATGGATCTCGGATTGAAAGGCCTGCGGGCCGTGGTCACCGGCGGCACCAAGGGCATCGGCCGCGCGATTGCCGACACCCTGGCGGCCGAAGGCACGCATGTGGCCTTCTGCGCCCGCAACGCCGACGAAGTAGCGTCCACGCAAGCCGCGCTGCAAGCCACGGGCGTGACCGCGCTGGGCAAAGTGGTGGATGTGTCAGACGGCGCGGCGCTGGCAGCGTTTGTCGATGCGGCCGCCGCCGCGATGGGCGGGCTCGACATCGTGGTGGCCAATGTCAGCGCGCTGGCCATCCCCAATGACGAAGCCGGCTGGAAGGCCGGCTTCGACACCGACATGATGGGCACGGTGCGCCTGGTCAATGCCGCCATGCCTTATCTGCAGAAGAGCAGCGCCGCCTCCATCGTCACCATCAGCAGCGTGTCGGGCCGCGAGATCGACTTTGCCGCCGGCCCTTACGGCGCGTTCAAGGCCGCCATCATCCATTACACCCAGGGCCTGGCCTACCACCTGGCAGGGCAGAAGATCCGCGCCAACAGCGTGTCGCCCGGCAACACCTACTTCCCCGGTGGCGTGTGGGAGAAGATCCAGCACGGCAACCCCGACCTCTACAACATGGCGCTGGGCCTGAACCCCACCGGCCGCATGGGCACGCCGCAGGAAATGGCCAATGCCGCCGCCTTCCTGGCCAGCCCGGCGGCCAGCTTCATCACCGGCACCAACCTGGTGGTCGACGGCGCGCTGACCAAGGGCGTGCAGTTCTGACCAGCCGCGCCACCGACGGCCCTGACCATTGCAATTGATGGCCGCTGCGCCAGGCGGTCGGCTGGTCTTCATCGACCGCCTGCGCACGCTGCTGACGGTGCTGGTCATTGCCCATCACACGGCCATCACCTACGGCGGCAGCGGCGGCTGGTTCTACCGCGAAGTGACCGACAGCGGCGTGCCGTTCAGCCTGTTGCTGACGCTGTTCTGCAGCGTCAACCAGGCCTTCTTCATGGGCCTGTTCTTCCTGCTGGCGGGCTACTTCACGCCGCCGGCACTGGCTGCCAAGGGGCTGCGCCGCTTCATCACCGACCGGCTGCTGCGGCTGGGCCTGCCCTTGCTGGTGTTTGGCCTGGTGCTGGGGCCGCTGGCGGTGGCGCTGGCGGGCATCCAGCAGGGCCGGCCGTTCTGGGCGCGGTGGCTGGGGCTGATGGAGCACGGCGTGTTCTTCATCGGCCCACTGTGGTTTGCCTGGGCGCTGCTGCTGTTCTTGGCCTGCTGGCTGGCATGGCGGCTGACCCACCCGCCCGTGCCACCGCCTGCCACGCCGCTGCCGGTTCCCGGTGACCGGGCCTGGGTGCTGGCCGCGCTGGCGGTGGGCGCGGCGGCCCTGGCCATGCGCCAATGGGTGCCGGTGGGTGAGAACCGCTGGGGCCTGCAACTGGGCTACTTCGCGTCCTATGTCTTCCTGTTCGCGCTGGGCTGCGCTGCGTGGCGCCACCGCTGGCTGGAACGGGTGGACCGGGCCCAGGCCCGCCGCTGGGGCCGGGTGGCGCTCTACACCGTGCCGCTGCTGGTGGCCACCGCTGCCGCCACCGGCGCGCTGGCCGGCCAGGCGGTCAACTTCAACAGCGGGCTGGGCGTGGCAGCCGTGGTCTATGCCTTCTGGGAGCCGTTCGTTGCCTGGGGCGTGATCGCGCGCCTGCTGGTCGGCTTCCAGGCCCGGCCCAACACGCCCCATCCGCGCTGGCAGCGCTGGGACGCCTGCGCCTACGGCGCCTTCATCCTGCATGCGCCGGTGCTCACCGGGCTGGCGGTGGCGGTGGCGGGCTGGGGCGCACCGCCGGTGCTGAAGTTCTGCCTGGTGCTGGTGGGGGCCACGCTGGCGTCGTTCATGCTGGCCGCAGCGCTGCGGCGGCTGCCCGGCGCCCGGCGCGTGCTGTGAGTTGATGGCCGCACCAGCAGGCGGGCCGGTACGCCGGCGATCAGCCGGGCTTCAAGGCGCCGATCTTGGCGCTGTCACGCGTCAGTTCCTCGCGGGCGGAAATCCGGCGGTATATGCCGTTGGGCATGACCGTGGTGAATGCGGTCTGCGCCGCATGGCGGGCAGCCGCCGCCATGCGATCAGGCTGGCGTGCGCAGGCGCGGCCGGTTCGGCCTGGCTGTGCTCGCCATGCTGGGCGAACCATGATTTGCCTCGGTCCTGGTCGGTTGAACCCCTGCTGCGGATACTGACAAAAGTGAAACCCTGGCGCGGGTTTGCGCACGGCCGGGTGGTGACAACCTCACGTTGTGCCCCTGCATGGCCCCGGCACACCCTTGCAATGCCGCTATGCTGCCGCCCGACCATGCCGCAAGCCCCCACCAAACCCAACCCCTGGCTGGAACTGCTGGTCACGATTGCCGCACCGGCACTGGTGCTGATGCAGCTCAGCAGCGCCAGCCGGCTGGGGCCCGTCGGTGCCTTGCTGCTGGCGCTGGCCTTTCCGCTCGGCTATGGCGGCTGGCGCCTGCTGCGTGAGCGCAAGCTCAACCTGATGGCCAGCATCGGCGTGGTCAGCACCTTGCTGACCGGCGGCATCGGCCTGCTGGCGCTGGACGCCCAATGGCTGGCCGTGAAGGAGGCCGCGATTCCCGGCGCCATCGGCCTGGCGGTGCTGGTGTCGGCACGCACACGGCACCCGCTGGTGCGCCTGCTGGTCTTCAACCGCACGCTGTTCGACGTCGACCGGGTGCAGCAAGCCCTGCAAAGCCGCGGCACCGAAGCCGCCTTCGAGCGCCGCCTGCACGTCGGCACGGTGCTGCTCGCCGGCACCTTTCTGTTCTCGTCGGCAGCCAACTACCTGCTGGCCCGCTGGGTGGTGACCAGCCCCGCCGGCACCGAGGCCTTCAACACCGAACTGGGCCGCATGACGCTGCTGAGCTACCCGGTGATCGCCATCCCGTCGATGGTGATGATGATGGCGGTGCTGTGGTTTCTGTCGCGCAGTGCCACCCAGCTGACCGGGCTGACGCTGGAGCAGATGCTGCACCAGGCCGCACCCAAGGCCTGATGTGACCGCGCCGGCCAGGCGCGGGCGGGCGATGGCGCACAGGTCGGCCCGGCCGGCGGCGGTGATGCTGTTGACGTGGTCGGCCTCGCTGATGGCGCCCATGGCCAGGGTGGCGATGCCCGCCTCTTGCCGGATGCGGTCGGCAAACGGCACCTGGTAAGTGCGGCCGTCAGCGGGCTTCTGGTTGGCGCTGACCTGGCCCGACGAGCAGTCGACCATGTCGGCGCCCACTGGCTTGGAGGCGCTGGCGATGGCCACCGCGTCGTCGGGCGTGGTGCCGCCGTCCACCCAATCCACCGCCGATCGGCGGCGGCGCGGGTCAGTCCGCAGGAACGGGCAGCCCGGCCTGGGACTTCAGGCGCCGTGGCCCTTGATGTAGGTTTCGAGAAAGTCGATCTGCTGACCCATCTGCCGGATGCTTTCCTTGACCACGTCGCCGATCGACACCACGCCCACCACCAGGTCGCCGTCCAGCACCGGCAGATGGCGGAAGTTGCGTGTCGCCATCAGGCCCATGCAGGCCTCGATCGGGTCGCCCGGGCGCACCGTCATCGGGCTGGATGTCATGATGTCGCGCACTGCCACCTGTCGGGCGTCCAGGCCGGGCAGCAGCACCTTGATGGCGCAGTCGCCCTGGGTGACGATGCCCAGCAATCGCCCGGCGTCCATCACCAGCACGGCACGCACACGCTTGTCGCGCATCGACAGCAAGGCGGTCGACACCTTGTCGTCCGGGCCGGCGGTGACCAGGACCACGGGTTGCGGCTTCTGCGCGAGGCAGGTTTTCACAGTCGTCATGTCTTTTCCTTGTGTGCAGACCCGAAAGCAAGCGCTGGTGTCTGCTGTTGGTGGAGGAGGAGGAGGCACGCCAAGGGTACAGCGCGCTGCACAGCCCAGGCTGGCAGTGGGCGATGCGGTCGCGCTGCCAGCGGCAGCCGGGGACACAATCCCTGCTGCTGGTCTGCACCGCTGGCCGCACTGCCTGTCCTGAACGCCACCCACACGCCACCCCACAGGCCGCCCCCACCCCGCACCAGCGCTGGCATGACGAAGATCCTGGTTGACGCCCTGTCTGCCCACCCGCGCGCCGCGCTTTGCTGGCGCGCCGTGCTGGGCCTGCTGCTGGCCGTGGTCACCTGGCTGGCGCTGACACCTGCGCCCCCGTCCCAGGCCGGCCTGCTGTGGGACAAGCTGAACCACTGCGCCGCCTTTGCCAGCCTGGCGGTGGCCGGCACCCTGGGCTTCCAGCGCCGCTGGTGGGCAGTGGCGCTGGGCCTGCTGGCCTATGGCGGGCCGATCGAAGTGCTGCAAGCGTTCACACCCACCCGGGTGGGTGAATGGGCTGATCTGCTGGCCGATGGCATCGGCATTGCGCTGGGCCTGGGGCTGGCGGCCGCGCTGGCCGGGTGGGCGGCTGCCCGGCCTGTCACGTCACCGGCGCCGGATTGAACAGCACCAGCGCGTTGTGCAGCTTCCACCGCTCGGCCCAGGTGCGCTGGCGGCCGCTGGCCATGTCCAGCAGCAGGTGGAACAGCTGCCAGCCCACTTGCTCGATGGTCTGGGTGCCATCGGCGATGGTGCCGGCGTTCAGGTCCATCAGGTCATGCCAGCGGCGCGCCAGGTCGGTGCGGGTGGCCACCTTCACCACCGGCACCTCGGCCAGGCCATAGGGTGTGCCGCGGCCGGTGGTGAACACATGCAGGTTCATGCCGGCGGCCAGTTGCAGCGTGCCGCAGATGAAATCACTGGCCGGCGTGGCGTTGTAGACCAGGCCCTTGCTGCGCAGCTTCTCGCCCGGTGCCAGCACCGCGCTGATGGGCGCGCTGCCGCTCTTGACGATCGAGCCCATCGCCTTCTCGACGATGTTCGACAAGCCCCCGGCCTTGTTGCCCGGCGTGGTGTTGGCGCTGCGGTCAGCGCCCCCGCGCTGCAGGTAGGCGTCGTACCAGGCCACCTCGCGCACCAGGGCCTGGGCCACCTCGGTTGTGGCGGCACGGGCAGTCAGCTGGGCGATGCCGTCGCGCACTTCGGTGGTCTCGGAAAACAGCACGCTGGCGCCGGCGCGCACCAGCAAGTCGGTGCAGAAGCCCACGGCCGGGTTGGCGGTGACGCCGCTGAAGGCATCGCTGCCGCCGCACTGCACGCCCACCACCAGTTCACTGGCGGGCACGGTGGTGCGGCGGCGGGCGTTCAGGCGCTGCAGGTGCACATCGGCCTGCCGCACGATGCTGTCGACCATCGACATGAAGCCGATGTGGGCGTCGTCTTGCAGACAGGTCACGTCGAGGCTGGCCTCTGCGGCGGCGCGATCGTCACGGATCTGGAAGCTGCGCAAACTGCCAGGCGGCAGCAGCCGCTCGGGCTGCAGCTTCTCGCAGCCCAGGCTGACCACCATCACCTCGCCGCCGAAGTTGGGGTTCAGGCTGATGTTGCGCAGCGTGCGGATGGGCACCACCGCATCGGGCGCATCGATGGCCACGCCGCAGCCATAACCATGGGCCAGGGACACCACGCCGTCCACCTGCGGGTAGCGCGGCAGCAGCTCGCTGCGGATGCGCTGCACCGCGAAGTCGACCACGCCGGCCACGCACTGCACCGTCTGGGTGATGGCCAGGATGTTGCGTGTGCCCACCGAACCGTCGGCATTGCGAAAGCCCTCGAAGGTGTGGCCGGTCAAGGGAGGCTGCGGCACGGGCGTGGCGGTGGCCATGGGCAGATCCACCAGGCCTCGGGCGTCGGGCATCTGCAGCAGGCGCTCATGCACCCAGCAGCCGGCCTCGATGTGCTTCAACGCCTGGCCGATCGGGACGCCGTAGCGCAGCACCGGTGCGCCGGCGGGGATGTCGACCAGCGCCACTTTGTGGCCTTGCGGCACGCGGTCGCGCAGCACCAGGCCGGCGCCGGGGTCGTTGATGAGGGTGGTGCCGGCGTCCAGCCCGCCGTCATTGCCGACGATGGCGACGTTGTCGGCCGCATGCATGCGGATGGTGTGCGCAACGGCTGTCATGGCAAGAGCGTGACGGGATCAGTCGCCACCGGCCGGCTTGGCTGCCTGGCCGGCGCGCATCGCGGCCATGACCTGCTGCGAACCCTCGGCGATCAGCCTGGCGTCGGAGCTGACGGTGACGAACTGGAAGCCCATGCCGATGCGCCGCAACGCCGACGCCGGGCCGGCGTTGTGGATGCCGGCGACCACGCCATGGTGCCTGGCGCGGGCCAGGATGTGCTCGACAGCCTGCTGCGCCTTGGGCTCCAGGTCGTCCATGCTGGGCTTGCAGCCCAGTGCCAGCGACAGGTCGGACGGGCCGATGTAGACCGCGTCCAGCCCCTCCACCGACAGGATGTCGTCCAGGTTGTCCAGCGCGGCAGCGGTCTCGATCATCGCGAAGCGCACCACGGTCTTGTCGGCATGCGCCGGGTAGTCGGCCCCGCCGTAGTACAGCGCGCGCACCGGGCCGAAGCTGCGCGTGCCCTTGGGCGCGTAGGTGGTCCAGGCCACCAGCTTCTGCGCTTCTTCGCGGGTGCTCACCATCGGGCAGATCACCGCATAGGCGCCGGCGTCCAGCGCCTTCATCAGGATGCCGGGTTCCAGCCAGGGCACGCGCACCACCGGCACGGTGGCGGTGGTGCTGATGGCCTGCAGCATGGTCACCATGGCCTGGTAATCCACCACGCCATGCTGCAGGTCGATGGTCAGCGTGTCCCAGCCCTGGTGGGCCATGACTTCGGCAGAAAAACTGTTGGGGATGGCCAGCCAGCCATTGACGGCGGCGCCGCCGGCTTGCCACAGGGTGCGCAGATTGTTGGGTCGCATGGGGTCGGTCCTTGGCGGGTTGGATGGGATGGGATGGGATGGTGGGCCGGGCGCGTGCTGCAGTCAGCGCACCAGCGCCGGCCGCTTGGGGTCGAAGCACCAGCCGGGCACCAGGTGCTGCATGGCGACGGCATCGTCACGCGCGCCCAGGCCGTGCTGCAGATAGAGCTGGTGGGCCCGCTCCACCGCAGCCATGTCCAGCGTCACGCCCAGGCCAGGCGCTTGCGGCACCTGCACCATGCCGCCAACGATCTGCAGCGGCTCTTGCGTCAGGTGCTGGCCGTCCTGCCAGATCCAGTGGGTGTCGATGGCGGTCACCTTGCCAGGCGCAGCCGCACCGACATGGGTGAACATCGCCAGCGACACATCGAAGTGGTTGTTGGAATGGCTGCCCCAGGTCAGGCCCCAGTCGCGGCAGGTCTGGGCCACGCGCACGCTGCCGGCCATGGTCCAGAAATGCGGGTCGGCCAGCGGGATGTCCACGCTCTTCAGCGCCAGCGCATGGGCCAGCTGGCGCCAGTCGGTGGCCACCATGTTGGTGGCGGTGGGCAGGCCGGTGGCGCGGCGGAACTCGGCCATCACCTCGCGGCCGCTGAATCCGCCTTCGGCACCGCAGGGGTCTTCGGCATAGGCCACCACGCCGCGCAAACGCTGGCCCAGGCGGACGGCGTCGCGCAGCGGCCAGGCGCCGTTGGGGTCGAGCGTGATGCGCGCATCCGGGAAGCGCTGGTGCAGCGCGGTCACCGCGTCCACCTCGTCGTCACCCGGCAGCACGCCGCCCTTGAGCTTGAAATCCTGGAAGCCATAACGCGCCTGCGCTGCCTCGGCCTGGCGCACGATGGCCTCGGGCGTCAGCGCGTGCTGGTGGCGCAGGTGGAACCAGGCGTTGTCGGCACCATCACCATCGGCATAGGCCAGATCCGTCCGGCGCCTGTCACCCACGAAGAACAGGTAGCCCAGCATCTGCACTGCCGTGCGCTGCTGGCCTTCGCCCAGCAGGGCGGCCACCGGCACGCCCAGGTGCTGGCCCAGCAGATCGAGCAGCGCCGACTCGATGGCGGTGCCTGCATGGATGGTGGTGCGCAGGTCGAAGGTCTGCAGCCCGCGCCCGCCGCTGTCGCGGTCAGCAAAGGCCTGCTGCACCTGCTGCAGCAGCCCCAGATGGGCGCCGATGGGCTGGCCCACCACCAGGGCGGCGGCGTCGACCAGGGTCTGGCGGATGGCCTCGCCGCCGGGCACCTCGCCCACGCCGGTGCGGCCGGCGCTGTCGGTCAGGATCAGCAGGTTGCGGGTGAAGAACGGGCCGTGCGCGCCGCTCAGGTTCAGCAGCATGCTGTCGCGCCCCGCCACCGGGATGGCGCGCAAGGTGGTGATGACGGGAGTGGACGACGCGATCATGGGCAGGCCCTGGCTGGCAGCGATTGTGCAGACGCCCTGCCCTGCCGGTCAGGGCTTGCGGTAGCGGTGGGTGAAGCGGTCGGATTCGCCGATGGCCATGAACCGCGCACGGTCCACATCACCACCGCGCAGCGTGGGCGGCAGCGACCACACGCCGTTGGGGTGGTCCTTGGTGTCCAAGGGGTTGGCATTGACCTCGCTGCGCGCATCCAGCCGGAAGCCCGCTGCCTCCGCCCGTTCGACCATCAGCGCCTCGGTCACATAGCCGTTCTTGGCGATCCAGTCGGTCGGCATGCCGGGCGGCGCGCGGTGCTCTTCCACACCCAGCACGCCGCCGGGCTTGAGCACCGCGAATGCCGCCTGCAGCGTGGCATCGAAGTGGCCGGCCTCGATCCAGTTGTGCACATTGCGGAAGGTCAGCACCAGGTCGGCGCCACCGGGCGGGGCGATGTCGGCAAAGCGCGGTGTGCGCGGCATCAGGCCCACCTGCACCTGGCTGTAGACCGCCGGCTCACGTGCCAGCTTGGCGTCGAAGCCCTGGCGGCTGCGGCGGCGGTAGTCGTTGGCGTCGGTGGCCGATTCATGCGCGGCGAAGATGCGGCCGGTGTCGCGCAGGTAGGGCGCCAGGATCTCGGTGAACCAGCCACCACCGGGCGCCAGCTCGACCACCTGCTGGGTGGGCGCCAGGCCGAAGAAGCGCAGCATCTCATAGGGATGGCGGGCGCCATCGCGGGCGCGGTTGGCAGCGCTGCGGTGGGCGCCGGCGATGGCGGCGCGCAGCCGTGCGTCGTCGGCTGCTGCCGGCTGCAGGGCGCAGCCGGGCAGGCAGGCGGCCAGCATGGCGGCAGAAAAACTGCGGCGTTGCAGAACGGTGGGCATGTTGGGTTCTCTCACAATTTCTCAGGCGTGGGTGACATGGGTGGCCGGCAGGCGGCCACTGTTCCAGCGGCCGCCCAGCGATCGCTCGATCTGCGCTGCCAGCTGCAGCAGCAGGCCGTCGTTGGCCTGCTTCGCCTGGAAGTGCAGGCCCAGCGGCAGGCCGTTGTCTTGCCAGCCCAGCGGCAGCGACACCCCCGGGATGCCGCACAGGTTGGTCAGCGGCGTGTAGGCGAAGCTCTTCCACAGGTTGTGGAACCAGTCCAGCACCGACGGATTGGTGCTGGTGGTCAGGTACTCGGTGGTGCCGATGCGCGGCGTGGGCAGCGCGGTGATCGGCGTCAGGATGATGTCCCAGTCCTCGAAGAAGGCACCGAAGCCGCGCGCGGTGGTGTTGAACACCGCCTGCATCTGCGCCCGCTCACTGAAGCTGGTGCCGATGCCGGCCTGCCAGATGCGGATGTTGATCGGCTCGATCAGCCCCGGCGGCGGCGCGGTCAGCCCACGCGCGGCCAGCATGTTGGCAATCGTCTGGGCAAAGTTGCTGATGTAGCAGGTGGTCTGGGCGGCGAAGGCGGCCTCGTAGTCGATGGCCGGCAGCGCCCAGTCGACCTGGTGGCCCAGGCCTTCGAGCAAACGGCCCACGCGGGTCAGCTCGTCGACGAACTGCGGCGTGGCGCTGTAGGCGCCCCACTGGTGCGACAGCGCGATGCGCAGCCGCCCGGGGTCGCGGGCGATCAGCTGGCTGTAGGGCTCGGCCGGACTCCAGTAGGGCATGAACTCGCCCGGCGCACCGCCCCGGCAGTGGTCGATGAAGGCGGCGGTGTCGCGCACCGTGCGGCTCTGGCAGCCCTGGGTGGACACGAGGCCGGTCAGGTCGGACAGCCTAGGCGCGATCGACAGCACGCCGCGTGAGGGCTTCAGCCCGATATTGCCGTTGGCGCCGGCGGGGATGCGGATCGAGCCGCCGCCGTCGGTGGCATGCGCCATCGGCAGCACGCCTGCGGCCACCGCCGCTGCGGTGCCGGCGCTGCTGCCCAGCGTGGTGTAGCCAGTGTCCCAGGGGTTGCGGGTGATGTAGACGGCCGGGTTCTCGGCCGACGAGCAGACGCCGAATTCCGGCGTGGTGGTGCGGCCCATCAGGTTGAGACCGGCGCGGCGCATCTGCTGCGTGAGAAAGGCGTCTTCGGTGGCGCAGTTGCCGCGCATGAACAGCGAGCCCATTTCCTGCAGCCGGCCGGCCATGCCGGGCCCCAGGTCCTTCATCAGAAAGGGCACGCCGGCGAAAAAGCCGTCGGCGTTGGCACCCGCAGCCACCGGGTCGGCCACCGCATCGTCGAACAGCGCGACCACGGCCTGCAGTTGCGGGTTGACCTTGGCTACGCCGGCGGCCACCTGGGCGGCCAGTTCGGCCGCTGTCACATCACCTTGGCGCACCCGCACCGCCAGGGCCACCGCGTCGTGCGCGGCCCATTCGTCCCACCCCATGGCCAGTGTCATGTCACCCGGTTCCTGTTGCGCTGTGCCGGCACGGCACCGGCGACGGTCCAGTCTAGGCCAGCGGCGGGCTGGATCAATTCACTTGCCTCTCGCGCCCTTCCCAGTACGGCGCGCGCAGCGACCGGCGCAGGATCTTGCCGGTGGGGTTGCGCGGCAGTTCGGGGATCACGTCCACCGTCTTGGGCACCTTGAAGCCGGCGATGCGTTCACGCGCCCAGGCGATCACGCTGGCCGCATCCACCGTGTGGCCGGGGCGCGGCACCACCACCGCCTTGACCGCCTCGCCCCAGGTGGCGTCGGGCACGCCGATCACCGCCACGTCGGCCACGTCGGGGTGGCCGTAGATGGCGTTCTCCACCTCGGCGGGGTAGACGTTCTCGCCGCCGCTGATGATCATGTCCTTCACCCGGTCGTGGATGTAGACATAGCCGTCGGCGTCCATGTAGCCCGCGTCACCGGTGTGCACCCAGTTGTCGGCGGTCTTGGTGCGGGCCGTGGCCTCGGGCTGCTTCCAGTAGCCCAGCATGTTGTTGCTGGATCGGGTGACGATCTCACCCACCTCCCCCGTGGCCACGGTCTGGCCGTCGGCGCCGACGATCTTCACCTCCACGCCAGGGGACGGCCGGCCGGCGGCGCGCATGCGCGGGCTGCCCTTGGGGTCATGGTCTTCCGGCGGCAGGGTGACCACGGTGCCGGTGGTCTCGGTCATGCCATAAGCCTGCAGGAACTGGCAGCCGAAGGCTTGCACACACTGCTGCAGCAGCGCCAGCGGAATGGGCGCGGCGCCGTAGAAGATGTACTTCAGGCGGCTGAAATCGGTCTTGGCGCAGCGCGGATGGTTCACCAGCATCTGCAGGGCCGCCGGCACGGCGAAGAAGCGGGTGACGCCCTCGTTCTCGATCGCATCGAAGCAGCCGTCGGGCGTGAACTCGGCCATCACGCAGCCGCACACCCCGCCGGCCAGCGCCATGAAGCCCAGGCCGGTGCCGCCGATGTGGGCGCAGGGCATGGCCACCATCACCACCTCGTCGTCGGCAAAGAAGGCCCAGGGCAGACCGGCCTGCTGGGCATGGCGGCGCAGCCCGAACAGGTTGCGGTTGCACAGCTCCACCCCCTTGGGGTTGCCGGTGGTGCCCGAGGTGTAGAGCTGCAGGATGGCGTCTTCCGGCCCGCTGGCGGTGAAGGCGGCCGGCGTGGTGCCGTCGATCCAGGCCCAGGCCTCGTCGGCCGAGAAGATGCGCTGCACCAGCGGCAGCTGCGGCGCCAGCGCGCGGGCATCGTCGGCAAAACCGTCGCCGGCAAACAGCAGCTTGGTTTCGGTGTCGTGCACGATGTAACGCCGCTCGGGCGCGGCCAGGCGCCAGCCCACCGGCGCCATCACCACGCCGATGCGCGCGGCGCCGAACAGCAGGGTGAAGTACAGCACTGCGTTCTTGCCCAGCCAGGCGATGCGGTCGCCCTTTTTCAAGCCGGCGGCCAGCAGCGCGGTGGCCACGCGCTGGGTGCTGGCGTCGAGCTCGGCAAAGTCGATGCGGCGCTCGCCCACCATGGCCGGGCGCCGGGGACGGTCGGCGGCCCAGTGGCGGATGAAAGCGTCGATGGTCAGCAGTTCGGGGGTGTGCGCGTCCATGGGGATGTCACCGGTGGAATGGGAATCGCCCACTCTAGCGACCGGGAGCCGGCGATGGTCCCGGGACCATCCCGCAACCGGCAGGCTTTGTCGCCTGGGGGACGCCTGGGCCCGGGGCTGGCGCGGGGCGAGAATCGGTTGACCCCACCGCCCAGCCAGCCATGCCAGCATCCACCCCCATCGACCCCTCCACAGGCACCGAAGGCAGCTTCGACGCCGGCAATGTCGTGCTGCAGTCCGGCCGCACCTTCCGCAACATGCGCCTGGTCTACAAGACCTTCGGCACGCTCAACGCCGACAAGTCCAACGCCATCCTCTACCCCACGTCGTACGCGGCCCAGCATGACGACATCGCCCACATGGTGCGCAGCGGCGGCGCGCTCGACCCGGCGCGCCACTTCATCATCATCGCCAACCTGTTCGGCAACGGCCTGTCGAGCTCACCGTCGAACACGCCCTGGCCCGACACCGGCAGCCGCTACCCCGACGTGACCTGCTTCGACGCGGTGCATGTGCAGCGCCGCATGCTGCAAACCCTGTGGGGGATCGACCGCCTGGCCCTGGTGTATGGCTGGTCGATGGGCGCGATGCAGGCCTACCACTGGGCGGCACTGTTCCCGCAGGCGGTGGAACGCATCGCGGTGGTGTGCGGCGCGGCGCGCTGCGCACCGCACAACCAGGTGTTCATCGAGGGTGTGCAGGCCGCGCTGATGGCCGACCCCAGTTACCAGGACGGCGTGTTCAACGGCCGGCCGGTGCGCGGCTACCGTGCCATGGCCCGCATCTATGCCGGCTGGGCGCTGTCGCAGACCTTCTACCGCCAGGAGCTGTGGCGCAGCCTGGGCGCCAGCTCGCTCGAGGACTACCTGGTGTCGTCGTGGGAGTCGAACTTCTCCCGCCGCGACCCGGCCGACCTGCTGGCCCAGTTCTGGACCTGGCAGCACGGCGACATCAGCGCCAATGCGCTGTATGGCGGCGACCTGCCGCGGGCGCTGGCCGCCATCGAGGCCAAGGTGCTGCTGATGCCCGGCGACCACGACCTGTACTTCCAGGTCGACGACAACCGGCTGGAGCTGCCGCACCTGCGTCATGGCGCGCTGCACCCCATCCCGTCGGTGTGGGGCCACCGCGCCGGCAACCCGGTCACCCAGCCCGAGGACCGCGCCTTCATCGAAGGCCATGTGCTGGCGCTGCTGGCCAGCTGACGCACAGCGGCGCACCCGATGCTGCACGCCGTGGCCCGCCTGCGGGCCGACCGCCTGGCCCGCAGCACCAAGCCGTTTCTCGCCCGTGGCGGCCCCAAGGGCGCGCGCTGTGCCGGCTGCCGCCTGGGCCCCGGCCACTGCCTGTGCGCCTGGCGGCCCCGCCTGCCCACGCAGGCCGGCATCTGCCTGCTGATGGCCGACACCGAGCCACTGAAGCCCAGCAACACCGGCTGGCTGGTGGCCGACGTGGTGCCCGACACATGCGCCTTCGGCTGGGCCCGCACCGCCACCGACCCCGGGCTGGCAGCCCTGCTGCGCGACCCGACATGGCAGCCGCTGGTGGTGTTTCCGCAGGAGTACGCGGCGCCGGATCGGGTGGTGCACGGCCTGGCGGGCACCGGTGGCCCTGGCAAGGTGGCCGCCCGCCGCCCGCTGTTCATCCTGCTGGACGGCACCTGGGCCGAGGCGCGCAAGATGTTCCGCAAGACGCCGCTGCTGGACGCCCTGCCGGTGCTGCATCTGCAGCCCGACCAGGCATCCACCTACCGCCTGCGCCGCAGCCGGCGTGGCGACCACTTCTGCACCAGCGAGGTGGCCGCGCGATGCCTGCAACTGGCGGGCGACCACCATGCCGCAGCGGTGCTGGATGCCTGGCTGGATGTCTTCACCCACCACTACCTGCAGGCCCGCCACCAGTTGCCGGCTGACCTGCAGGGGCAGGCGCACCAGGCTTTGCAGGCCGCCTTGCAGCACGGCACAGCGCCCTGCCCGGCTGGCTGATCGGCGCGCCGGCCGCGGTACGGCTGCAGCCCGCAGCCTCTGCCGTGGGGGTCAGGACCCCAACAGCTTGTCCATGCGCTTGCGCGCCACGCGCTTGACCACTGCGCGCTCCAGCGCGTTCGCCTTGGCCAGCAGGCGCGTGGCTTCGGCGCCGCAGGCCGCCTGGCGGGCGGCCAGTTCGGCCGGCGGCAGCGTGCGCTGGGCGATCTCGGCCTGGTCGATCAGGGCGCGCGCCTGGTCTTCATTGGCATCACCATGCAGGTAGGTGTTGCCGACGAACGCGGCGCCCTGGGTCAGCCGGTCCAGCAGCGGTTTGCGGGCAGATTCAGTCCCGGCCTTGACCTGGCGCACCAGGTCGTCGGCACTGGCTTCCAGCGCGGCCACGCACTGCGCGGCGTGGCGGTCCTGGGGCGTGGGCTCGGCCGCGCCGGCAAGGCCGGCCAGCACCAGCAGGGCGGCGGCCAGAACCGGCAAGGCGTGGCGTGGTGTGTGCATCCACCCCTAACGCGCGCCAGGCCCGGCCGGTTGTCCTGCGCCTTCAGGACGCGGCGAAACGCGCCAGCCGCTGGGTGATCAGCGCATCGGCCTCGGCCATGATGCGGTCGATCAGCTCCTTGACCGTGGGGATGTCGTGGATCAGGCCGGCCACCATGCCGCAGCTCCACGCGCCGGCTTCCATCGTGCCGTCCATCATGATCTTTGGGTAGACGCCGGCCACCTCGTCGATGATGTCCTCGAACTTGATGCTGGCGCCCAGGGCCTTTTCCTTCTCCAGCAGGCGGTCGACAGCCGCATTGCGCAGCACACGTTCGGTGTTGCGCAGCGGGCGCATCACCAAGCGGGTGTCCAGCTCGCTGGCGGCGACGATGGCGTCCTTCACGTTCTGGTGCACCGGTGCCTCTTGCGTGGCGATGAAGCGGGTGCCCATGTTCATGCCCTCGGCGCCCAGGGCCAGCGCGGCCACCAGGCTGCGGCCGTCGGCCATGCCGCCGCTGGCCACGAACGGGATCTTCAGCTCATCGGCAGCGCGCGGCAGCAGGATGAAGTTGGGAATGTCGTCCTCGCCCGGGTGGCCGCCGCATTCGAAGCCGTCGACGCTGACCGCATCACAGCCGATGCTCTGGGCCTTCAGCGAATGGCGCACGCTGGTGCACTTGTGGATCACCTTGACGCCGGCCTCGTGCAGCATCGGCAGCCACTTCTGCGGGTTGTTGCCGGCGGTTTCCACCGCCTTGACGCCGCCGTCGAGGATGGCGCGGATGTAGCCCGGGTAGTCGGGGCTGCTGACGGTGGGCAGGAAGGTGAGGTTCACGCCGAAGGGCTTGTCGGTCAGCGTGCGGCACTTGGCGATCTCATTGGCCAGCAGCTCGGGCGTTTTCTGCGTCAGGCCGGTGATCAGGCCCAGGCCGCCGGCGTTGCTGACGGCAGCGGCCAGCTCGGCAAAGCCGACATAGTGCATGCCGCCCTGGATGATGGGGTGCTGGATGCCGAACAGTTCGGTGATGCGGGTCTTCATGGCGGTCTCCTGTGGGGGGGTTGATCGGTGGCTGGAAAATCAGTCGGACGGGCGCAGCTTAGCCGGCCGCCGGAGAAACAGTCTTGCGTTCATTCGCCGAGGCGCCCCTCGTCGTACTGGCTGTCCAGTGGCGCCAGCATCGGCCGGTTGCGGCGCCAGCTGCCACGGCGGTACCAGGCCCAGGCCACCAGCGCCGACAGGATCGAGCCGAACGGAAAGCTCCACCAGATCGCGTCGGCGCCCAGCCAGGGCTGCAACGCATGGGCAAACGGCACGCGGCCGGCCCACATCGTGGCCGCGAAGATCAGCGTGGGCGCCAGCATCGCGCCGTTGGCGCGCATCACCGCAAACAGGCCCATGGTGACCGACAGCGCGATCCAGCCCCACAGCACGATGTGGTTGATGTGCAGCGCCTGGGCGAGCACGGCCGCGTCACGCGGCACGAACAACTGCAGCGGCAGCGTGCCGGCCGCCAGCATGGCCACGGTGACGGCGCTGCTGATGCCGAAGCTCAGCACGCAGCCGCGACGGGCGATCTGGCTGACCCGGTCCCAGCGGCCGGCGCCGATGTTCATGGCGGCCATGGCCGACATCGCTGCGGCCAGCGCATTGCTGGGCAGCTGCACAAAAGCCCACAGCTGGGCCGACGCCGCATAGGCCGCCGCCGTGGCCGCACCATAGGCGTTGACCATGGCCAGCAGGGTGAAGTAGGCGCCCTGCACGATGATGGATTCGGCCGCCATCGGCAGGCCGCGCTTGACCAGCAGCACCAGCAACACCGGGTCGGGCTGCAGGTGGCGCAGGTCGTCGCCATGCAGGGCGATCGGTGAGCGCTTCAGGTAGATGTAGGCCACCATCAGGCCCAGCGCTGCGCCATTGGCCAGCAGGTGCGCCAGCCCCAGGCCCGCCATGCCGAAGCCGGCCCAGCCGCTGCCACCCCACATGCCGGTGCCCGACACCAGCAGCGGCGTCAGCAGCACCGCGCCGATGATCCACACCAGGGTGAAGCGGAACGGTGTGCGCGCGTCGCCCGAGCTGCGCAGCATCATCATCATCACCATGTAGGTGAAGATGCTGGGCATGGTCAGGCAGGTCATGCGCAAGTGGGTGATGGCATAGCTGCGTGACGCCGCCGGCACGCCCATGCCGTCGACGACAAACGGTGTCAGCGCCCAGCCCAGCCCGGCCAGCAGCAGCGACAGCCCGATGATGAAGGCGATGGCGCAGCCGACCACCCGCTTGACGGCCGAGATGTCGCGCGCGCCCAGGCTCTGCCCGATGGCCACGCCCGCGGCCGTGCCGATGCCCATGGCCGAGCCCATGACCATGTACATCAGCACGGTGGCGGTGGCCACGGCGGTCAGGGCGTCGGGGCCGATGGTGCGGCCCACCCACACCGCACCCCAGGTGCCGGTCAGGGAATGCAGCAGGTTGGTGACCAGCAGTGGCAGCGCAAAGCGGGCCAGCGTGGGCGTGATCGGGCCGCTGGTGAAGCGGCCGGCAGCAGCATAGGACTGCGAGTCGCTCACGCCCCCGTGCCGGGCTGCAGCTGCTCCAGCGCGGCAGCACGGATCTGCCGCTTGAGCACCTTGCCCGACGGCGTGCGCGGCAGCGGCGCGTCGCTCTTGACGATGTAGCGCGGCAGCTCGAACTTGGCCAGGTGCCTGGCCAGGAAGAGCCGCAGCGCGTCCACATCCAGCTGCGGATCCCCGTGCACCGTGGCGCCCACTTCTTCGCCCAGGCGCTCGTCGGGCACGGCATACACCGCAGCCTCATGCACCTGCGGGTGCATCAGCAGCGCGGCTTCCACCTGGCCGCAACCGATGTTCTCGCCACCGCGGATGATCAGGTCCTTGATGCGGTCGACGATGAAGATGAAGCCGTCGTCGTCGAAGTAGGCCACGTCACCGGTGCGGAACCAGTCGCCGCCCTCGTCGGGGATGAACACCTGGGCATGGGTCTCGGGCCGGTTCCAGTAGCGCTGGAACAGCGAGGCACCACGCACAAGCAGTTCGCCACGCTCGCCGGGCGGCAGGGCCTGGCCCTGTTCGTCGATGACCTTCAGGTCGAGCACCAGGGCGCTGCGGCCCGAGCTGGCCGGCCGGTCCAGGTAGTCCTGCCCGCCGATGCCGCAGCCGATGGCGTTGGTCTCGGTCATGCCCCAGCCGGTGCCGGGCAGGCACTGGGCGAAGCTCTGGCCGATCTGGCGCACCTGCTCGGGCGCACGCGGCGCGCCGCCGCCGCCCAGGATCTGCAGGCTGGCCAGGCTGTGCTTGCCGGTCTGGGCCAGGCGCAGCAGGTCGCCGGTGACAGCGGCCGGCGCGATCATCGAGCTGAGCAGGTTGGCATCGATCAGGCGGGCGGCCTGTTCCACATCCCAGCGGTACATGGCCACCAGCCTGCGCTGGCCGCGAAAGCCCGCCAGGTAGCTGGCATGCAGGCCGGTGACATGGAACAGCGGCACCGCCAGCAGCGTGCCCGGCTGCACCGCCGGCACCGCCGGGGTGATGCCGCTGACCTTCTCACCGATGAAGCGGTCGAGCTCCCAGGACAGCATCGCGCTCAGGATGTTGCGGTGGCTGCTGAGCACGCCCTTGGGGTGGCCGGTGGAGCCCGAGGTGTAGAGGATGGAGGCCGGGTCGTCGGGCTGGATGGCCACCGGGGGCATCGGCACATCACCGGTGGCGCCGGTCAGGTCGGCCAGGTTGCGCACGCCCGGCGCCAGCGGCTTGGTGGGCCGCACGGCCAGCACATGCAGGCCCGGCAGGTCACCGGCGCCGGCCAGCCGGTCCAGCCGTTCCTGGTCGGCCAGCAGCACCTTGGCGCCGCTGTCCTGCAGGCCGTAGGCCATCTCGTCGCTCTGCCAGTGCGCATTCATCGCCACCGCGATGGCGCCGATGGACGTGGCGGCATTGAAGGCCAGCATCCATTCGGGGTAGTTGCGCATCGAGATCGCCACCCGGTCGCCGGGCAACACGCCGCACTGGTGCACCAGCACATGGCCGATGCGGGCGGCGGCCGCCCAGGCCTGGGCATAGGTGAAGTGCTCGTCTTCGTAGCTGATAAACGGCAGGTCGCTGGCGGTCGATTCGAACAGCGCGCGCAGCGAGGCCGGGGCGTTGGCAAAGGTGCGCAGGCGGCGGCCGTTGATGGTGGCCTGCTCTAGTGCATAGGGCTGGCCGGGGGCGGTCAGCTCGGCGATGGCCTGGGCGCGGGTGGGCAGCGTGGTCGATGCAGTCATGGATTCAACGCCCCTGGAAGACCGGTTCACGCTTGTCGACAAAGGCCTTGGTGGCCTCGCGGTGGTCCTCGGTCTGGCCGCAGTGGATGTGGTGGGTGGCCTCCAGGTCGAGGCAGTCGTCCACGTCACCCGCCATCGCGCGGTTGAGGTTCTCCTTCATGTAGCGGTAGGCCACGCTGGGGCCGTTGGCCAGGCGGCGGGCGATCTCGGCGGTCTTGGCGGCCAACTCTTCCGGCGCGCACACCCAGTTCGTCAGGCCCAGGCGCAGCGCCTCGTCGGCGCCGACCCGGTCGCTCAGGAAGTACATCTCGCGCGCCTTGGCCGAGCCCACCAGCTGGGTGAGGAAGTAGGTGCCGCCATAGTCACCCGAGAAACCCACCCGGGCGAAGGCCGTGGTCATGATGGCGCTGCTGGCCATGATGCGCAGGTCGCAGGCCAGCGCCAGCGCCAGGCCGGCGCCGGCTGCGGCGCCGGGCAAAGCGGCCAGCGTGGGCTTGGGCATCTTGAACAGCTTGCCGGCGGTGGCCCGCTGGTTGACACGCTGGCGGTGGATGGCCTGGTCGATGGTCTGGGCGCCCACCGTGCCGTCACCGCTGGCGGCCATGCCCTTCACATCGCCGCCAGCGCAAAAGCCCTTGCCGGCGCCGGTCAGCACGATGCACTTCACGGCGTGGTCGAACTCGGCGGCGGCCAGCTGGTCCTGCAGCGCCTGGTTCATGGCCTTGGACATCGCGTTGCGCGCGTCGGGGCGGTTCAGTGTCAGCGTCAGCACGCCGGCGTCCAGCGTGGCCAGCAGGTCTTGCGTGCCGGTGTCGATTGCAGTGGTCATGGGGCGGTCCTCGCTCAGCGGTGTTCGAAGTAGGCGTTGTTGAAGACGGTGCGCTGTTCCGACCCACCGGCGGCCCCGCCGCCCTGCACGCGGGCCTCGATGGTCAGGCGCCCGGCCCGGTCCTGCCAGCCCAGCACCTGCAGCGTGTCGCCCGGGTACACCGGTGCCGAGAAGCGCCCGCGCAGCGCGCCGAAGCGCGCCGGGTCGCCACCGCACACGGTCGCCGTCAGCAGCTGGGCGATGTGGCCGTAGGTGCACAGGCCATGCAGGATGGGCGCCGGAAAGCCGCCAAAACGCGCCGCCCCGGGGTCGATGTGCAGCGGGTTGTAGTCGCCCGACAGCCGGTACAGCGCGGCCTGGTTGTCGGCGATGCGGATGCTGGCGGTCACGTCGGCCGGGCGCTGCGGCACCTCGGTCTTGACCGAGCGGCTGACACCGGCACCGTCGAAGGGTGCGATGTCGCCCAGTGCCGCCACGCCACGCTGGAACAGGCCGGTGGTGATGCGCATGCACACCGTGCCGGCCCCATCCAGCACCTCGGTCTCGAACTCGGTGAAGGCGCCGCCCTTGCCGCGCGGGTGCACCGCCAGCAGTCGGCTGCGCACCTGCACCGTGGCGGCCTTGTCGGCGCCGATGCCGGCTGGCAGCGGCAGCGGTGCCAGCTGCTCGATGCAGCGCTCGGCGTCGATCATCAGCGGCCCGGGCGACGACGGCACAGCCGTGCGGTCGATCTGCAGCCCCGCACTGCCCCAGCGGATGGCGAAGCTGGGAAACACCGCGAACTGCGGATGTCCTTCGTAGGTGAAACGCAGGTCATTGCAGCCGATGCCCACGGCGTAGAGCAGCGCATCGCGCTGGTCATAGGCAATCGGGATCGGCGCGCTCCAGGCGCCGGGTTCATCACCGGCCAGGATTGCGCGGGGGTTGAAGGTCGCCATCGTTGTCGTCTCCTGTTGTTTGTCTTGGATCGGCGCGTCAGCCATAGGCAGACAAGGCCTCGTCGATGGCGCGTTCCAGGTCGGCGGCGGTGGCCGCATGGCCCAGGTGGGTGCAGAACGGCCGATACTGCAGCAGCGCGCTGTCGCCGGTGCCCCAGCGGCCCTCACCCTCCGGGCTGAGCCACACCACCCGCTTGGCGCGGGCGGCCAGTTCGCCGAACAGGTCGAGCCGCGGGTTGGTCATGTTGCTGCGGCCGTCACCCAGCACCAGCACCGTGGTGCGGCCGTCGATCAGCTGCCAGTGCTGGTCGTACATGTCCTGCCAGGCCTGGCCGTAGTCGGTGCTGCCGCCGCCCACTTCCTTCAGGATCAACTGCATCGCATCGTCGAACGGCAGCGTGTCCAGCGGCGGGCCCACGTCGCGCAGCCGGTTGCTGAAGGCGAAGGTCCGCAGGTCGGCCACCGTGCCCTGCAATGCATACAAAAACAGCAGCAGGCAGCGCACATGCGCGGCCACCGAACCCGAGACATCGCACACCGCCACGATGCGCGGCTTGTCCACCCGCTTGTGCTTGAAATGCAGCGTGACCGGCACGCCGTCATGGCCGGCATTGGCGCGGATGGTGCGGCGCAGGTCGAGCTGGCCACGCAGGGTGATGCGGCGGCGGTGGCTGTGGCGCTGGGCCAGGCGCTTGGCCATGCGCGCCACCGCCGTCTTCATGCGGTCCATGTCGGCCGGGCTCATGCGGCCCAGCGGGCGCTGCACTGCCACCTCGGCCATGAACGCCTCGGTGGCCGGCTTGCCGAACAGCGCAAAGCGCTGCTCGACATGGGCGCGGGCCTGGCGCTGCAGGCGGGCACGCGCAGCGGCCAGGGTCTGGCGCAACGCCGTGCCGTCGCCGTCCAGATCGGCGTCAGCGGGGTCCGTGCCCGGCTGCGGCTGCAACTGCTGCTCGAGCTTGCGGATGCCCATGGCCTCCAGCAGCTGGCGGGTCAGGTAAGCGGTCTGCGACTGGAAGCGGATGTCATCGACGCCCGCCTTCTGGCCGGCGCGCTGCAGCGCAGCGGCCATGGCGCCACGGTCGCCGGCGGCATGCTGCTCGGCCAGGTCGAGCAGGGCGTCGACCTCGGCGTCGCCGGTGCGCGGGGCCGGTGGTGCGTCGCCGCCCTGCCCCTGCCCATCGGCTGGCTGATCGGCGTCCTGCCCACGCTCAGGCACGCGGAAATACAGCTCGAACACCTCGTCGCAGATGGCTTTTTCTTCTTCGGACTTGGCCAGCGCCACCGACAGGCTGGACTTCAGCGTCTCGCGGTCGGCATAGCCCACCAGCTGCACCGCACGGGCGGCGTCGATGGCCTCGGCCACCGAGGCGCTGGCACCGGCTGCGCGCAGCGCGCGCACAAAGCCGGCGAGCTGGCTGTCGATGCCCTGCAGGCTGGCCTGCATGCGCGGGTCGCGGGCCACGGTCAGGCGGGGGACCGGGCGGCGGGCACGGCCGCAGCCTGCACGGCCGCCTGGGTCAGCTGGCCCAGCGTGCCCTGAACCTCCTGGATGTCGGTCTCGCGCTTGAGCAGCACATTCAGGGTGTCGCGCACCATCGTCTCGTCCAGCGCATCGGCATGCAGCAGCAGCAGGGTGCGGGCCCAGTCCACCGATTCGGCCATCGACGGCGGCTTGCGGATGTTCTGCACCCGCAGCAACTGGATGAAGCCCACCAGCTGCGCCAGCAGCGCCGCGGGCAGGCCGGGCACGCGGGCGCGCAGCACCTTCTGCTCGAGCACCGCGTCGGGGTAGCCGATGTGCAGGTGCAGGCAGCGGCGCTTGAGCGCGTCGCCCAGCTCACGGGTGTTGTTCGACGTCAGGATGACCAGCGGCGGCACCTGGGCGCTGATGGTGCCGATCTCGGGGATGGTCACCTGGTAGTCGGCCAGCACTTCCAGCAGCAGGGCCTCGAAGGATTCTTCGCTCTTGTCGATCTCGTCGATCAGCAGCACGCTGCCGCCGGGCTGCTCCATCGCCTGCAGCAGCGGGCGGGGTTGCAGGAATTCGCGGCTGAAGAACAGGTCCTGGAAGCCGGCCAGCTTGCCGAAGGCGCCTTCGAGCGTGTCGCTGTCGCCGATCAGGTGGCCGATCTTCTCCTTGAGGATCTGGGTGTAGAGCAACTGCTTGCCGTACTTCCATTCATACAGCGCGCGGCTGTCGTCCAGGCCTTCATAGCACTGCAGGCGGATCAGCGCGAATTCCAGCGCCTTGGCGGCCGACACAGCCAGATCGGTCTTGCCCACGCCGGCCGGGCCTTCGATGAGCACCGGCTTGCGCAGGTGGTGGGCCAGGTACACCGCCGTGGCGATGGGCCGGGTGGCGATGTAGCCCACGCTGGCCAGGGTGGCGGTGACGGCGTCGATCGAGGCGAGGCCAGGCGGATGGAAGGTGTCAGCGGGCACGGCAGACCAGGGAAGCAGAGGGACCAACCAGTGTCAGGGCAGGCCCGGGGGCCGACTGTTCCGGCCGTGACACCTGCCCCGGGGCGCGGCATGGAAGATGATCGCGGGGTGCAGTGCCCCGCTCCACCCCTGTCGCAACCCGCATCCATGACCGCCACCACCGCCACGCTCTACACCGTCCGCCAGGGCGCTGCCTGGATCACCCTGAACCGGCCCGACCAGCGCAACGCGCTGTCGGCCGCCCTGGTCAATGAGTTGCACGCCCACCTGCAGGCCGCGCTGGCCGACGAGGCGGTGCGCGCCATTGTGCTGACGGGCGCCGGCAGCGCCTTCTGCGCCGGTGCCGACCTGAAAAGCCCGCCCGGCCAGGTGGTCGACGGCCAGCAGAGCGTGCCGCTGGCCACGGTGCTGGCCCTGGTGCAGGATGGCGCCAAGCCGGTGATCGGCGCGATCAACGGCGCGGCCTTTGCCGGCGGCCTGGGCCTGGTGGGCGCCTGTGATCTGGTCATCACCGCCGAAGACGCGCCCTACAGCTTCAGCGAGGTCAAGATCGGCGTCATTCCGGCGGTGATCTCGGTGGTGTGCCTGCCCAAGCTGGGGCCGTTGCACGCCATGAAGCTGTTTTTGACCGGTGAACGCTTCAGCGGTGCCCAGGCCGTCGGCTATGGCCTGGCCCACCAGGCCGTGCCGGCCGCGCAACTGCAGGCCACGGTGGAAGCCCTGGTGGCCACACTGGCCGCCGGCGGGCCGATCGCCGTGGGCGAATGCAAGAAGCTGGTGCGCCGCATCCCCACGCTGGACCGCGACACCGCGTTTGCCGAGGCCAGCGAATGGAGCGCGCGCATGTTCCGCAGCCCCGAGGCGGCCGAGGGCATGGCGGCCTTCCGCGAGAAACGTGCACCGAACTGGGCCCCCCCCCGAAGCGCCTTCGGCGCTCCCCCCCAGGGGGGCAACGCCAGCGGCCCGGCGGAGCAGGTTCCGCGGCGTTCGCTTGGTTCACACCCTGATTGAGACTCAACGACGATGACAACCGACCTGGATGATTTCCGCCAGCAAGTGGCCACCTGGCTGCAGGACAACCGCCCGCCCACGCCTGATTTCCTGCTGCCCGAGAGCTTCATGGAGGTGGGTACCGATGCCCAGTTCCAGTACCTGCAGGCCTGGCAGAACAAGCTGTACCAGGCCGGCTACCTGGGCATGGCCTGGCCCGAAGCCTACGGCGGCGGCGGCCGGCCGCAGGCGTATCAAGACATCGTCAATGCCGAACTGGCGCGGCAGAAGCTGCCCTTCGTGCCCAACACCATCGGGCTGAACTGGGCCGGGCCCTTGATCCTGGCCATCGGCACCGAGGCGCAGAAGCAGCGCTACATCCGCAACATGCTCAGCTGCGCCGATGTGTGGTGCCAGGGCTTCAGCGAGCCCGACAACGGCAGCGACCTGGCCGCCACCGCCACACGTGCCACGCGTGTATCCGACAGTTCGGGCGACCACTACATCCTCAACGGCGCCAAGATCTGGACCAGCCTGGGCAGCTATGCCCGGTACATGATCCTGCTGGCCCGCACCGACCCCGGCAGCAAGCGCCACAGCGGCCTGTCGTTCTTCCTGATCCCGATGGACGCGCCGGGCATCACCACCACGCCGATCCGCAAGCTGACCGGCGAGTACGGCTTCACCCAGACCTTCTTCGACAACGCCCGCGTGCCGGCCGACGGCCTGATGGGCCGCGAAGGCGAAGGCTGGGCAGTGGCCATGAAGACGCTGACCTTCGAGCGCGGCGCCGCCGGCGGCCAGGCCGGCGGCCTGGCGCGCATGCACCTAGGTGTGGACGACGTGGTGGAGCTGGCGCGCCGCACCAAACGCGACGGCCGCCCGGCCATCGACGACCCGCAGGTGCGCGACCAGCTGGTGCGCTTCATCACCGAGGCCCAGGGCGACAAGCTCTGCGCTGCGCGCGGCCACATCCCGGCGCTGTGCAGCGAGCGGCCCGATGCCATTGCGCTGTCGATGAAGCTGCGCTGGACCGAACACAGCCGCCGTCTGATGCAGTTCGCCATCAGCCTGCAGGGCGCCAATGCCGGGCGCTGGGTGGGCGACGCCACGGCGGTGGACGGCGGCCTGTGGCAGCGCAGCTACTTCAACGCCTTTGCCGCCACCATCGGCGGCGGGGCAAGCCAGATCCAGGCCAACATCGTCGGCGAGCGGGTCCTGGGTCTGCCCAAGGATTGAGTGGCCCCACCCCCGAAGCGCCTGCGGCGCTCCCCCTCAAGGGGGAGCCGCCAGCAGCCCGGCAAAGCCGGCTCTGCGGCGGCCGCTTTGGCAACCCGTCCCAGCCTGCAGCCAGCACACCATCCGAGACCCGCAACATGGTTCAAATGAACAACCGCATCACCTTCAGCGACGAGCAGGCCATGCTGCTCGAAGCCGCCACCAGCTTCTGCCGCGACCAGTCGCCCAGCAGCGCCGTGCGCGCCCGTTTCGGCAGCGACACCGGCTTCGACGCCGCCCACTGGCAGGCCATGGTCGACATGGGCTGGCTGGGCATTGCCGTGCCCGAGACGCACGGCGGCAGCGGCCTGGGCATTGCCGCCTGCGCCGTGGTGGCCGAGCCGCTGGGCCGCCACCTGCTGCACACGCCCTTCGTCGCCACGCAGCTGGCCATCCAGGGCCTGATTGCCGGCGCCAGCGCTGCGCAGCAGGCCGACTGGCTGCCGCGCCTGGCCACCGGTGCCGTGGGCACGGTGGCGCTGTTCGAGTCCGACGGCGACTGGGACCTGACCGCGCTGCAAAGCCAGGCCCGGGTGGCAGGCGGCACCGCCACGCTCAGCGGCCACAAGACCCTGGTGGCCGACGCCGCCGTGGCCGACCTGGTGCTGGCCAGCGTGCAGCACCAGGGCGCACCGGCCCTGGCCCTGCTGACCCGCGCCGATGTGGCCGGCAGATTGCAGCGCGAGACGGTGATCGACGAAACCCGCCGCAGCTTCGGCCTGGTGCTCGACGGCCTGGCCATCCCGGCCGACCGGCTGCTGACCGGCGCTGCCGCCCTGGGGGCGCTGCAGGCCATGCGCCAGGCCGCCTGGCTGCTGGCGGCGGCTGAAGCCGCCGGCGGCATCGCCGGCGCACTGGCAGTCACGGTGGATTACCTCAACACCCGCAATGCCTTCGGCCGCAAGATCGGCAGCTACCAGGCGTTGAAGCACGGTTGTGCCGACATCCTGTGCCAGCTGGAGCGGGTGCGCTCCCATGTCTACCACGCGGCCACCCTGCTGGCTGAAGTGCAGGATGCCGAAGTGGCCCTGCGCATGGCCAAGGCCGAGGCCGGTGACGCCGCCGTGCAGGCCGGTGACCGGGCGGTGCAGTTCCATGGCGGCTTTGGCTTCACCTGGGATTGCGACGCCCAGCTCTACCTGCGCCGGGCGCTGTGGCTGCAGCCCTGGTTCGGCGATGCCGGCCACCACCGGCGGGCGCTGGCCGGCCCGCTGCTGGACCGCGCAGCCGTTTGAACCCGCCCGACCCCGGCGCAGCGCGCGCGCCCGGCCGCCCGACCAGCCACCAGCCCAGCCACCAGCAACTGGCCCTGCTGGCCGGGCTGGGCGTGGTGGTGCTGTGGGGCGCCAACTTCGCGGTGCAGAAGGCGCTGTTCGACCTGCTGCCCCCGGCCGCCTTCCTGTTTGCCCGTTACCTGCTGATGCCGGCCGCCGGTGCCCTGCTGCTGCTGCAGGCCAACGGTTGGCGCTGGCCGCGCCTGCCCCGGCGCGATGTGTGGCAACTGGCAGGGCTGGGCATCGTGGCCCACACGCTGCACGTCAGCATGGTCACCTTCGGCATCCACTGGAGCACGGCGTTCTCCAGTGCGCTGATCATGGCCTGCGCACCGGTGTTCACCCTGCTGATCCTGCACCGGGCCGGCATCGAGGCGCTCACCCGCGGCCAGGTGGCCGGCGTGGCGCTGGCCTGCACCGGCGTGCTGATCTTCCTGTCGGACAAGCTGCTGGGCGGCAACTTTGCCGCCACCGGCGGCGACCTGATGATGCTGCTGGCCGCGTCGTTCTTCAGCTACTACACGGTGATGAGCAAGCCGCTGATCCAGCGCCACGGCGGCAAGGCGGTGATGGCCTATGCACTGCTGGCCGGCAGCCCGCTGATCGTGCTGGCCGGTCTGCCCGCAGCGCTGCAGGCACAGTGGGCGCAGATGGGCATCTACCACTGGGGCCTGCTGCTCTGGGCCAGCCTGGTGTCGGCCTTTCTGGGCTGGCTGGTGTGGGGCTGGGTCAATGAGACCCGTGGCGTGGCACGCACGGCACCGCTGCAGTACCTGATGCCCCTGGTGGCCGGCGTGGTGGCCTGGTGGGCCACCGGTGAACGCTTCACCGGGTTGAAGATCGCGGGCGCCGCGCTCACCCTGGCAGGCGTGGCCTGGGCCCAGTATGCGGTGGCGGGCCGGTCCCAGACCGCTCCGAAACAGCCTGACTGAGCCGGGGCGGTGCGGCTGCTCAGCCGCGCCGGTGGCTGGCCGACAAGGCCGGCGGATGGGCCAGGGTCTGGAAGATCACGCAGTAGCGCTCGGTCAGCTTGACCAGGGTGGCCACCTGCTCGTCGGTGGCGTCGGTGTCCAGGTCGAAGCGCAGGCGGATGTTGCGAAAGCCCACGGCCGCGTCCTTGGCCACACCCAGCGTGCCACGGCTGTCGATGTCGCCTTCGGCATGCACCGTGGCGTCGCGCAGGGCGATGCCCAGTGACGTGGCCACCGCCTGCATGGTGACGCCCGCGCAGGCCACCAGCGCCTCCATCAGCATGTCGCCCGAGCAGGCCTCCATGCCGGTGCCGCCGGCCACCGGGTGCAGGCCGGCGGTGACATCGCCGCGCGGCGTGCCCAGCTTGCAGGTGATGCCCGCGCCCAGCTTGCCCTCGGCCCGCACGGTGAACACCGCCGTCTCGGGTTGTTCACGATAAAGGGCTTTCAACGGAGCCTGGATGGCGCGCAATTCATCGGCGTTCATGGTGTTGGGCAGGGGTGGTGGCGGAGGCCGCCACCATAGCCAGCGCGGCCAGGCCCGTCCATCGGTGCTTGCGGCAAGCGGGGCCGGCGGAGATTCGTCACTTCCGACGATACCCACGGGCCGCCGGCCTGCGCCACCATCACCATGCAGCCCGTAGCGGCTGCTTTGTCGCGTCCCCCATCCAGAGGTACCCATGACCGGCTCCACCTTCGCCCCCACCGGCACCCACACACGCTACCCGCACATCTTCAACCCGCTCGACCTGGGCTTCACCCGGCTGAAGAACCGCATCCTGATGGGGTCGATGCACACCGGGCTGGAAGAAGCCGTGGGCGGCTTCGAGCGCATGGCCGCCTACTATGCCGAGCGGGCCCGCGGCGGCGTGGGCATGGTCATCACCGGCGGCATCTACCCCAATGTCGAGGCCGGGCGCGGCGGCAAGCTGTCCACCCCGGCCGAGGCCGAGCAGCACCGCCTGATCACCACCGCCGTGCATGCCGCCGACCCCGACGTGAAGATCGTGATGCAGATCCTGCACACCGGGGCGCTGGCGCGCACGCCCGACTGCGTGGCGCCGTCGGCCGTCAAAAGCCGCATCGGCAGCCACACGCCGAATGCGCTGACCGAAGAAGGCATCGAAAAGCAGCTGAACGACTTTGCCAACTGCGCCGCCATGGCCCAGCTGGCCGGCTACGACGGCGTGGAGATCATCGGCTCGGCCGGCTACCTGCTGTCGACCTTCCTGGTGCAGAAGACCAACCTGCGCACCGACCAGTGGGGCGGCCCCTGGGAAAACCGCATGCGCTTCCCGGTGGAAGTGGTGCGCCGGGTGCGTGCGGCCGTGGGCCCCAACTTCATCGTCATCTTCCGCATCGCCGCGATGGACATGCTCGAAGGCGGCCTGGCCTGGGACGAGATCGTGCAGCTCGGCCAGGCCATCGAGTCGGCGGGCGTCAACATCGTCAGCACGCATTTCTGCTGGCATGAGGCACCGGTGCCCACCATCGCCACCATGGTGCCGCGCGCCGCGTTTGCCAGCGTCACGGGGCGGCTGCGCAAGGTGCTTGGCGTGCCGGTGATCACCAGCAACCGCATCAACATGCCGCAGGTGGCCGAAGACGTGCTGGCCCGGGGTGACGCCGACCTGGTGTCGATGGCCCGCCCGATGCTGGCCGACCCCGACCTGGTGATCAAGGCCCGCGACGGGCGTGAAGACGAGATCAACACCTGCATCGGCTGCAACCAGGCGTGCCTGGACCACACCTTCGGCGGCAACAAGCCGGTCAGCTGCCTGGTGAACCCGCGCGCCTGCCATGAAACCCTGCTGAACTACCTGCCCACGCCCCGGCCCAAGCGCATCGCCGTGGTGGGTGCCGGCCCCGCCGGCCTGGCCTACGCCACGGTGGCGGCGCAGCGCGGCCACCAGGTCACGCTGATCGACGCCGGCAGCGAGATCGGCGGACAGTTCAACCTGGCCAAGCGGGTGCCGGGCAAGGAAGAGTTCTACGAGACCCTGCGCTACTACCGCCGCATGATCGACAAGCACTGCATCACGCTGCGGCTGGACACCCGGGCCGACGCGGCCAGCCTGCAGGCCGAGGGCTTTGACCAGGTGGTGGTGGCCACCGGCATCCAGCCGCGCACGCCCGACATCCCCGGCATCACCCACCCCAAGGTGGTGGCCTACATCGACGCCATCCTGGGCCGCAAGGCCATCGGTGCGCGCGTGGCCATCATGGGTGCGGGCGGCATCGGCTTCGACGTGGCCGAGTTGATCACCCATGCCGGCCCGTCGGGCGCGCTCGACATCGACACCTTCGCCCGGGAATGGGGCATCGACTTCAAGAACCACCCGCGCGGCGGCGTGACCGGCGTGGTACCGCAGGTGGCCAAGAGCGCGCGTGAGGTGGTGCTGATGCAGCGCAAGGCCGACGCCCTGGGCAAGTCCCTGGGCCGCACCACCGGCTGGACCCACCGCATGGTGCTCAACCGCCGCGGCGTGCAGATGGTCGCGGGTGTCGACTACCTGAAGATCGACGACGCCGGCCTGCACACCCTGGTCAACGGCGAACCGCGGCTGTTTGCCGTGGACACGGTGATCGTCTGCGCCGGCCAGATGCCGCTGCGCGCCCTGTACGATGAACTGCAGGCCGCTGGCGTGCCGGCCCAGCTGGTCGGCGGTGCGTTTGAATCGGCCGAACTCGACGCCAAGCGCGCCATCGACCAGGCCAGCCGCATGGCGGCCGAAGTCTAGACAATGACCCAGACAGTGAGCGACCAACCCCAGCTGCATTTCACCCAGGCCCCGGGCATCCGGCTGGCCCATTTTGAATGGCATGCCGACCAGCGCGACCACGGCCCGACGGTGTGGCTGGTGCATGCCACCGGCTTCCATGGCCGGGTGTGGGACCAGGCGGTGCGCCGGCTGCCCGCCCAGCGCCATGTGATCGCCATCGAGCAACGCTGCCATGGCCGCAGCGACCCGGTGCCGTTTGACCACTGGCGCCTGTTCGGCCAGGACCAGGCGGCCCAGATCGACGCCTGCGGCCTGGCCCAGGCGGGCATGCTGGGCGTGGGCCACAGCATGGGCGCGCATGCGCTGGTGCAGGCGGCGTCGTTGCGGCCTGGCGCTTTTCGCCGCCTGATCCTGGTCGACCCGGTGATGGTGGAGCCGGCGGCCTACCAGCTGCCGCCCGTGCCGCTGGGCCAGCTGCACCCGGCATCCCAGCGCAAGAACCAGTTCGACTCGCCCCAGGCGATGTTCGACCGCTTTGCCGACCGGCCACCCTATGCGGTGTTCGACCGCGCCGCGCTGATGGACTATTGCGTGCACGGTCTGCGCCCGTCCGACAGCGGCCAAGGCTTCCAGCTGTGCTGCGCGCCGCAGCATGAGGGGCAGGTGTATCCGCTGGCGCGCAACTTCCCCAGCACCTACGACCTGGTGCATGCGCTGGACATCCCGGTGCTGGTGGTGCGCGCCCGTGCGCAAGACCCCGCCATCAAGCCCTGGGACCCGCTGGGCTCGCCCACCTGGCCGGGCCTGGCGCCAGAGTTCCCCCAGGGCCGGGATCTGTTGCGCCCCGACCGCACCCATTTCCTGCCGATGGAAGACCCCCAGGGCATGGCGCACCTGATCGAGGCCGAACTGGGCCACCTCCGGTCCACCTGAGATGGGCCTGCCTGGCGCCCCCACCACCCGGACGCTCACCCTGGTGGTGGCGGCGGCGCTGTTCATGGAAAGCCTCACCAGCACGGTGATCGCCACCTCATTGGCGGCCATCGCGGCCGACCTGCAGGTCGACCCGCTGACGCTGAAGCTGGCCTTCACCGCCTACTTCGTGGCGCTGGCGATCTTCATCCCGATTTCCGGCTGGTGTGCCGACCGCTTCGGCGCCAAGACAGTGTTTGCCGCCGCCATTGCGGTGTTCACACTGGCGTCGGTGGGTTGCGCGCTGGCCTGGAGCCTGCCCAGCCTGGTGGTGGGCCGCTTCTGCCAGGGCTTGGGCGGGGCGATGATGCTGCCGGTGGGCCGGCTGATCCTGCTACGCGCCATCCCCAAGCGCGAGATGGTCTCGGCCATGGCCTGGCTGGGCATCCCCACGCTGTTTGCGCCGATCCTGGGCCCGCCGGTGGGCGGCTTCATCACCACCTACCACCACTGGCGCGGCATCTTCTGGCTGAATGTGCCGGTGGGCCTGCTGGGCCTGGCGCTGGCGCTGTGGTGGGTGCCGCAGGTGCGGCTGGCCGATGCACCACCGCTGGACTGGCGCGGCTTTGCCCTCACCGGTGCCGGGCTGTCGCTGGCGATCTTCGGCTTCACCCTGCTGGGCAGCCGCAGCACCCACCCCGGGCCGGCACTGGCGATGATGGCAGCGGGCGCGGCGCTGCTGTGGGCCTATGTGCGCCATGCCCAGCGCACGCCGCACCCCATCCTTGACCTGACGCTGCTGCACAGCGCCAGCCTGCGCATCTCGATCATGGGCGGCAACCTGTTCCGCCTGGCGGTGGGCGCCCTGCCCTTCCTGCTGCCACTGATGCTGCAGCTGGGCTTCGGCATGAGCGCCTTCGAATCCGGCCTGCTCACCTTCAGCGCGGCGGTGGGCGCCGTGACGATGAAACTGACGGCCGCGCCCATCCTGCGGCGCTGGGGCTTTCGCCGGGTGCTGCTGGCGAATGCCTGGCTGAGCAGCGCGCTGATGGGCGCGCTGGCGCTGTTCACTGCCCAGACGCCCGGGCCGGTGATCATGGCGGTGCTGCTGGTGGGCGGCTTCTTCCGGTCGCTGCAGTTCACCAGCCTGAACACCCTGGGTTATGCCGACGTGCCGCAGGAGCGGCTGAGCCGCGCCACCGCCCTGGTGGCCGTGGCCCAGCAACTGAGCCTGGCAGGCGGCGTGGCAGTGGCCGCCATGCTGCTGGACGGCTCGCGCCTGGCCGATGGCCGCACCGCCCTGGTGGCGGTGGACTTCACCCGCGCGTTTGCCGCGATCGGCCTGCTGTCGCTGGCGTCGATCTGGTGGTATCGCAGGCTGGCGGCGGATGCGGGGGCCGAGATGTCGGGGCACAGGCCGGCCGCTGCGGCCGGCGACACCTGATCCACCAGCCCCCAGCAAGCGCGGCGACATTGGCCCCAACACGCGCTTGGGGATGCATCTTGCTGCGCAGCGGAAACTGCCGGCATCACGTCCCACCCGCGCGCGTGGGGCTCCTTCCGCCGCGTTGCGCATACGCTTGCTACGCGACACTTGATGGTCAGCATGGTGTCGGCCGACACTCGGCGAGCGCCAGGCAACGCAGGGGAGAGGGGATCCGATGCATCAGACCAAGGCAGATACCAACGCGTCGACCGGCCGGGAAGGTCAGCGATGAGTTCCGCCGCCTCCGCCCGCCTGACCTTGCGCCAGCTGTGCAGGCTTGAACTGCCGGGCCCGGTGCTGCTGCCCTCGCTGCTGCCTGTGCTGCGCCAGGTGGTGCCGGCCACGCACGCCGGCTTCTTTTTCTGCGATGAGCGCGGCACCATCACCAACATGTATGCCGAGCGCATGCTGGAGCCCGAGCGCATGGCCGGCTACCACGCGCAGCACGACAGCGCGCAGTTCCGCCAGCAGTACCTGGCGCGCTGTGCCGCTGGCCATGCGCTGAGCCGGCGCTCCGTCACGCCCGACGAACGCGGCAGCGCCTATTACCGCGACGTGCTGTCGGCACTGGGGATCGAGCACTTCCTGTATGCCATCGTCCGCCATGGTGGTCGGGCCCTGGGCCAGCTCAGCCTGTACCGCGGCCCGGACGACCGGCCCTTCGACGATGGCGACGAGCAGGCCCTGGCCAGCGTGCTGCACTATCTGGGCATCGCGGTGGCCGAACCATCGCCGCCCGCACTTCGCGAGTTGCAGGAGCAAGTCGTCGAAGAAGGGCTTGCACTGCTGGACGAACGCAGCGGCAAAGTGATGTATGCCGACGGAAATTGGCCGCGCCTGGTGCGCCTGGCCCACGGCGACGCGATCAACCCGTCGCTGGCGCGCAGTGAGCATGAAACCCTGCCGCGCTTCATCGCTGCCGTGCTGGCCACGGTGGTCAGCGCGCCAAATGCGGTGCACATGGTGCGCACCACCTGGGGCCAGTTCGTGTTCCGCCGCCACGCGCTGACGGCCGGCGACGGCTCGACTGCCGTTGCCTTGCTGCTGTCGCGCCTGGCGGCGCAACCATTGCGCCAGGCCCAGGGCGCGGCGGTGCTGGGCCTGTCGCCGCAGCAACGCGAGGTCGCCCTGCTGCTGGCGCGCGGGCTGAGCAACCAGGAAATCGCCGGCGAACTGGGCATCTCGGTCAACACCGCCGGGTACCACGCCAAGCGGGTGTTCGAGCGGCTGGGCGTGCATGAGCGCAGCGCCATCGGCGGCGTGCTCGGCGCGGCCGCCGGCCAGCTCGCCTCTTGACGCGCGGCAATGCGCGTGGCCATGACGACCCGACAGCGAGGAGGATGCGCATGCAGACCGAACTGAAGAATCCCACCCCGAGCCTGGCTGGCGGCACCGAACTGCTGGTGCTGGCGCCGCTGCGCAAGGGGCTGGTGCCGTCGATCGAATCGATGAGCTACAAGACGCGCACCAAGCTGTTGTTGGCCACGCTGCACAGCGGCCGCCGCTCTGCCCATGAGTACCAGCTGTTCCGCGCCCTGTCGGATGCGGTCGAGCGTGTGGGCGTGATCCACACCGTGCGCGTGACCGTGCTCGAGCCGCAGGACCAGGTGCTGTTGTCGGTCAACTTCGACGGCGCCTATGAATCCTATGTACGGCTGATCTGGCAGAAGGCTGCGCGGTTGCTCGACCTGATCTTCTGCAACACCGAGAACTACCCGCTGGGCTGGCGCAGCCCATTTCCGGTGTGGCGTGAATGGCTGCGCAGCGTTCAGGTGGAGACGCCGTTCTTCTATGCGCCGCCTGGCCAGACCTATCAGGACCACCAGTACCTGCGCACGCATGAACACCGGCAGCGGCGCGATGGCGACGACCTCGCCCTGGCCATGCAGACCGTGCCCAGCGCCGAGCGCATCGCCTGGGACATCGTGCGCAAGTCGGCAGACCCGAGCGCCGGTGTGCCGGCGCAGGAAGGCCGCCGCGGCCTGCAGGCCGGCATCCGCCAGGGTCTGCAGGGCCTGGCCGGCATCTACCGGCTGGCCGACACCTATCCGCCCGGCACCGACGATGGTGACGTGCTGCTGGAAGCCGCGCATGAGTTGCTACCCGAGTTCAGCCGCCTGCAGACCATGCCCCAGTATCTGGGCAGCATCAACTCGGCAGGCATCCGCCTGCGCCAGCAGCTGGCCTGGTTCCGGCAGCCGCGGACGCTGCCACGCGCACGCATCGCGCCGCAGTTGCAAGCAGCGCCGGCGCTGCCGCTGGGCGGTGTCCAGGGCGGAGTGCTGCATCCCTATGACGATGTCAGCCACGGCTGCCTGTGCCTGGTCTCGCTGGAGGGTCCCGCAGCCGCCGCCGCGCTGCTCCAGCGGCTGCAGCCGTCGGTGACGCTGGGCGACAGCCCGCTCAAACCCGGCAGCGTGACCGTCAACCTCGGATTCACGGCCGAAGGCCTGCGCTGCTGCGGCATGGACGATGCCCAACTGGCCTTGCTGCCGCCTGAGTTTCGGCAAGGCATGGACGCCCGCGCCGGGCTTCTGGGCGACTTGCGGCACAACCATCCGCGGCGCTGGGTGCTGCCGCAACGCAACTGGCCGGATGCACTGAACAACCCGGCCTGGCCGGCGCCGGACGATACGCCGCGCATTGCACCGCAGGCGGTGCATGTCGTGCTGCAGCTGCGCTGGGTGGCGGGCCCGGGCCTGGCCCGCCATGCCGAAGGCGAATCCGCACTGGCGGCCCGCGCGCACCAGCTGCTTGACGGCATGCCGGGTGTACGGCCACTGTCGGTGCAATGGCTGGCGCGGGTCACCGCGCAGGGTGACACCGTCGACCACTTCGGCTTCACCGATGGCCAGTCGCAGCCGACCTACCATGCCCCACCGCCCGGCCAGCGGTTCGCCAACCAGGTGCATCCCGGCGAAGTGCTGGTGGGCCAGGACAACGCGGCCGACCATGCCACCGACCTGCCGGAGAACCAGCATCCCGAGCAGCGTGCGCTGCTGCGCGACGGCAGCTTCCTGGTGCTGCGCAAGTTGCGCCAGAATCTGGGCGTGCTGCGCCAGGCAGTCGACAAGGTGGCGGGCACCCCGGGCTTGGGCCGTGCCGCGGTGCTCGCCAAGATGATGGGGCGCTGGCCGGTCGGCCACGCGCTGGCGGGCCTGCCCCTGGTGGATGCACCTGCCGGCCAGCCCAATGACTTCGACTACAGCCAGGACCAGGACGGGGCCCAGTGCCCGTTTTCGGCCCACATCCGGCTGGCCAACCCGCGTGAGACGTTGCAGACGCAGCCGGTGTCACCAGCCGTGCTGGCCAGCATCCCCGGTGCGCGGCCGCCGCGCATTGTTCGGCGCAGCATGCCCTACGGGCCGGCTGCGCCCGCCTGGCCGGCGGCAAAGCCGGCAACTGGGCCGGCAACGCCCGCCGCCGACGACGGCGCCGACCGCGGCCTGGTGTTCATGGCCTACAACGCCAGCATCGCAGAGCAGTTCGAGGTCGTCCAGCGTTGGCTGGCCGGTGGCAACAGCAGCGGCATGGTGTCGGCCCATGCCGACCCCTTCCTCGGCGTCTCACAACCGGGGCGCCAGCGGCACTTTCGGTTCGTCCAGGGCCAGGACGTGGTCCGCATGGCCCTGGATGGCAGCGAGGCCCTGGACGCTGAGCCCACACCCATCGTCAAGCTTCAATGGGGGTTCTACCTCTTCACGCCCGCCACCAGCGGCCTGGCCTGGTTGCACCAACGCGCCCTGGCAGCCAAGGTGAGCGTGCCCTGGTCAGCCATCGACGGCGAGCGCGAGATCGCCCGGCTGCAGGCGCTTGCGCACGCCGAAGGCGAGGTTGCAGCGGCAGCCGCCTGGAAGCTGGCACTGGAAGACCTGGAGGCCGTGGCGCAATGGCGCAGTGCATCGGTCTGGGCGGCGATTCGCCAGTTCCATAGCGGCGCACTGCGCACGCCCCACGGTGTGCTGGTGGCCAGTGACAGCCTTGTGGACGAGGTGCTGTCCAACATCAGCGGGCGCTACACCGTCCAGGGCTATCAGGAGCGCTTGATCAGGCACGGCATCGGGCCGATTTACCTGGGGATGGACGACGGTGCCGACTACCGGCATGAGTCCCGGGCCTGCAACGATGCCATTGCAGCGCTGGATTTCGAACACGGATTCAACACAGCCCGGGTGGCGGCGCAGAAGGCCATTGACGACGGCATCAGCCACGCACGCGACCTGGCCACGCTGCACGACGAGGACCGCTGGGAACTGCTGCTGGACACAGCGCCCCTGATCGACAGCGTGCTGGCGGCGGTGACCGAGGCCTGGTTCGGCCTGTCCAGCGACACCGGGCACTTCGCTATCGGCGGCTTCGACTGGGTGCCGTTCGATCCAGAGACCAGCGCACCCGATCTGCGGCCGCGCTATCCCGGCCATTTCACCGCCTTCTCGCGCGCTACCTTCCAGCCCGCCCCCGGTCCGAGCGCCGACGACCTGGCACGCCGCCATGGCCAGGCTGTGCGCACGGCCATGCTGGACTTCCTCACGCAGCAAGGCGCGACGATCCAGGCCCCGGTGACACGCGCCGTGCTCGATGATTGCGGCCCGGATCTGGACCGCGCCGCCCGCACCATCAGCGGCGCGCTAATGGGCATGCTGCCCACCACCGGGGGCAACCTGCGCCGCATCCTGCTCGAGTGGCTGCGCGATGGCACCTTGTGGCAGCTGCATGGTCAACACGCTGCAGCAGCCGGCTGGGACCGGTGGGCGACGGCGATGAGCCGGCTGCACAAGCCGCTGATGCAGACCATGCAGGCGCGGCCGGTGCCCGAACAGATCTGGCGCCGGGCCGTCTCGCCACACAGCCTGCAGTCCGGGGCAGCCAGCGCCTGCCCAGTGCAGGCAGGCGACCGCATCGTGCTGGGGCTGGTGTCGGCCACGCAGCAACGTTTGGAAAGCGACACCGACGGCGTGATGGCCGCTTTCGGCGGCATCCGCAACGGCGCCGGCAGCCCCACGCACGCCTGCCCGGGCTACCGCGCCGCCATCGGCATGATCGTCGGCCTGCTCGCCGAGATTCTGCGGCGACCCGAGGCGCTGCGACCCGGTCCCGCCGGCGGTGTGCTGGCGTTCGAAGGGCCAGTCGTGCGCCGGCCGCCGGATGAAGACTCGGACGAAACAGAAGCGCCCGACAACGATCCAGACGCCAGGCTGGCCGGCACCACAGCTCTGACCCTGCGCCCTGCCACGGCATTTGCACTGCGCTGGAAGCGCACACCGGCCACACAGGGCGCGTTGCTGGGATGTGGCGACTCGTGGATCTACAACGACATGCTGTTCACCCGCCGCAACCTGGGCGAGGCGCTGGCCGACCTGGGTTGGGACACCTCCGCATTCGAGATGCTGGCCACGGCCGGAGGCCGCCTGCGCGAGTTGGCCGCCGCGCCGGCAGACACTGCTGCACCGGGCACCATCTACCGCGCGATCAGCGACGCGCTGGTGGCTGCCGACCGGCCGATGAACCCCAAGCCCCTGCCGCGGGCGATCCTGGTCAGCGCCGGTGGCAACGACTTGCACCAGACCCTGCCTGGCCAGGCCACGCCTGCGCTGTTTCAGATGCTCAACAGCGCCGCGGCCGTGGCTGCCGATGAGCCGCTGTTCACACGTGAGAAGGACATCTTCATCGGCCAGCGGCTGGCAGGCGACCTGCACACCCTGCTGACCAAGCTGAGCGCCGTGACACGGGGCCGCATCCCGGTGGTGGTGCTGGGCTACGACCACCCGGTTCCCGACAAGCGCGGCTACCTCAACGAGGGGCCCTGGCTGCACCCCGTCATCAGCGGCAAGCTGGGCCACACCGAAGCCGTCGGCCGGCAGATCATGCGCACGCTGATCGACGACCTGAACATCGAATACGCGCGGGTGGCGGCCGGCCTGGCGGGCCAGAACGTGCACCATGTGCAGCTGACCGGCGTGCTGGCGGCCCAGCCAGGGTACGCCAGCGACTACACCCGCTGGTGGGGGGATGAACTGCACCCGACGGTGCGGGGTTTCAACGCGCTGGCCCGAGAACTGCTGCGCAAACTGCCGGCGGTGCTGCCGCCGGCGGTCGCTGCGGCCGAGGCGCTGGCTGCAGGCGCAGCCGACGGCACAGGCTCAGCGTCAAGCGCGCCATCCGCCTGAGGCCACCGCTGCGGCCCGCTTCAGCGTTGGCCTGCAGCGCTGGCGCCGGCCTGCAGCGCATGCCAGTCCATGCCCATGCGCTGAAACTCGGCCTTGGCAGCCTCGGCCAGGTCGTGCGCCGCGTCATGGCGCTGCTGCGCCGCGAGCAACTGGGCGCGACAGTGCTGGTTCAAGACCAGTTCCCGCCGCGATTGCCGTCGCAACGCGGTCGCATCGGCGCGCGCCAACTGGCGCAGCGCACTGGCATGGTCACCTGCCGCGCTGTCGGCCAGTGCCAGGGCCCGGCGGCCCGCTGCCAGGCCCAGCACTTCGCCGGCGCGCGCACGCTCCAGCAGCTTCAGCGCCTGGCGCCGGGCTGCAGCCGGACGCTGCTGCCGCACCAGCCCCTCGACCAGCCAGCCGTGGTAGATCGAGGTGTAGAACCGGACCTGGCGCTGCTCCATCCAGCCCACGGCCGCCTCGATCTGGGCATAACCGGCGTCATCGCCGCGGCCCATCCACCGTGCGTAGCCGGCCGCAGCGCTGGCGATGGCCAGTGGCAGCAAGGCCGAAGAGCGCTGCGAGAGTTCCACACTCTGCTCTGCAACGGCCAGGGCATGCTGCCAGCGGCCCTGCCACAGCAGCACCATGACCTCCCAACTCAACACCGAGTTGGCCACCGGGTGGGTGGTGTCGCCCACCAACTGCTTGGCTTCGGCAAAGGCCGCATGGCTGGCAGCAAAGTCGCCGCGGTCGCCCAGCACACTGCCCTTGCAGGCCAGCGTGAAGGCCGAGCCGACCGCCACACTGCTGCCCGGGCGGGCATGGCCGCGCTTGGTCTGCAGCGCGAAATCCATCAGCGCCAGGGCCTCCTGGTAGCGGCACAGCCCGGTCAGCACCTGGCCGAGCGTCGCATGCACCTGCGCCACCAGCCGCCCATCGCCCTGCGCCTCGGCCAGGGC